>JAGOKF010000003.1 GCA_017994695.1 Myxococcota bacterium
TGGTCTCGTGGGCTCGGGGATGTGTATAAGAGCCAGCACCGACACGGCCCCGTCCAGGCCCTCGATGCCCAGGGACGCCCCCGGGATCTCCGCATCGACCCCCCGGGCCTGGACCGCCCCGGCGATGCGGAACAGCGACCAGTCCCCCGACTCGACCCGGAACGGCACCTCGACGGTTCCCCGGCCCCGGAAGGTCTCCGGGGCCAGGCCGACCCGGGCGAGGTCCTGGACCAGGGTGCCTTCCAGGCTGACGGACTTGCGGCCCAGCACGACGGGGATCCGGGGGTCTTGCCCGTCCCCGGCCCGGGCATCCTCGACGGCGGCCTGGACCCGCAGGCTCGTCCCCCCGGCCGGGTTGTCCAGGGAAAGGCTGTCCAGCCGCAGCACCGAGAAGGGCACCAGCCGCCCCCGGGCCGACAGGGCCAGGTCCCCGAGGGGGTATCCCTGGTCGGCCTCCCGGGCCACCTCCCGGACCCGCGCCTCCAGGTCCAAGGCGACCGGCGACTCGTCCGGTCCCCGGAACAGGCCCGCCCGGACCTGAAGTCCCCGGACCAGGACGCCTTCGGAGGCCGTCCTCAGGCGCCCCTCCTCGACGTCCAGGTCCAGGCGGCCCCTCCAGCCGTCGGCCGCCGCCTCCAGGTGGCCGCCCACTCTGACCCCTTCCAGGGGACCGGCCACGTCCCCCCGGAGTCCCAGACCCCGGATCCGGAAGTCCAGGTCCGCTTCCCCCCGGGCCCGCCGCAGGGCGTCGGGGGCGACCGCCGGGATCATCCCCCCCCGAGCCACCCGGGTGACCCCGGTGAACCGGGCCTTCCAGGTCCCTTCCACTCCGAGGCGGTCCCCGTCCAGCCGTTCCCTGGCCTCCGGGGGCAGCAGGGCCAGCCACGAGGGGCTCCCTGACAGGACCGCCCGGCCTTCCAGGGCCAGCAGGCATCCGGTCGCCTCGATCCGGGTACCCCCTTCGGCCACCACGCGCCCCCCGTCCAGGGCCCGGACTTCGAGGCCGCCCCGGATGCCGCCCGGACGGCCGGCGGCCCGGACGGAGACCTCCACCGAGTCGGCCAGCAGCCTGCCCCGGACCCTCGGCGAGTCGAGCGTCAGCGTCCCGTCCACCTCCGGCGCCGACAGCCGGCCCCCGAACCTCCCCTGGAGGCCCGCCCGGTCCGCCGAGAATCCGCCGCCGGGGGCCGCGGGGCGATCCACGGACAGGGACAGCGATCCCCGGCCCGAGGGCAAGGGGGACCCCAGTTCCGACAGGTCCGCCGCGACGCGAGCCGTGACCGACATCCGGGACAGCGGAAGCCCCCGGGGCAGCCAGGGCGCGGCGAAGCGAAGGGACGGGGAGGCCATGTCCAGTCCGACCCGGGCCGATCCCCCGCCAGCGTCCGCCTCCATGCGCGCCCGGACCCAGGGGGAGTCCAGGTCCGCCCGGACCCGGCCTCCGGAGGCTGCCAGGGGTTCCGCCGGGAGGATCCCGTCGGCGTCGAACGAGAGGCGGATCGGCCCCGGGTCCAGCACGGGGCCCTGGCGGGGTGCCCAGCCGATCCGCCGGGCCGCCACCTCCCCCTGCCCCCCAAAGGGACCTCCGGCGCTTCCCGATCCCTTCAGGGACAAGAGGACGCCCTGTCCCTCGAGGGACCCCTCCGGCAGGTCGGCCCGCACCCCGTCGGCCCCCAGGCGCATCTCGCCGCGGGCCCCCTCGAATCCCGTCCCGCCCAGGAGGTCCTCCAGCCGTCCGGCGAGGCTCCACCCCGTGGCCTCGACCGCCGCGCCCGAGAGGCGGGTCGCCAGCCGCCGCCCCGATACCTCCAGCGACATCCCCAGCGCCCCGGGACTCCCGGGAACCCCGGCCCCGGCGAGGGCCAGCCCCTCCGCCTCCAGCGAAGGCCCCTCCCGGGGCGTCCAGGCCAACCGTCCCGCGGTCCCCCGGAGGGACAGCGTCCCCGGCATCTGCCAGGCCCCGTCCCCGGTCCTTCCGAGCCCCACGACCTCCAGCAGGAAGGTCGCATCCCGGACCTCGAGGCCCGGCACCAGCGCCCACAGCCATCCCGGAACCAGGCCCGATTCCCCGGAGGCCCGCAACTCCAGGACCTTCCAGGCCCACGACTCCCCGGCGCCCCGGTCCCGGACCTCCAGCGTCCCCTCCAGGGACAGGGCTCCCAGCACCTCGCCCCAGACCGTCACCACGGTGGTTCCGGCCTCTGGGTCCAGGTCCGCCCGGGCCGTCGCCCGGAGGATCGGTCCCTCCCGGGGAAGGCGGGGGTCCAGGTCCTGGTCCGCCAGGGCCCACTCCGCCCGGCCGATCGTCACCTGCCTCCGGCCCGCCTGCACCTCGACGGCCCCCCGCAGGGTCGCTCCCCGCCGGGTCCCGTCGGGACCGGTCCGGGACAGCCGCAGGCCGGACTCGCCGTCGGACTCGAGTCGCAGGCTGCCCCCGGGACCGCCTGCCCTCCCGTCCCAGGCCCCCTCGATCACCAGGCCCTCCAGCCGGTCGATGAAGTCCCCCTCGGGGGTCACCTGCACCCGGGCCAAAGAGACCCCGGAGATCCGCACGCCCCCGATGGCGACCCCCAGGTCCAGGGAATCCAGGGACCGGGAGATCGTCGATCCGGAGTCGGATTCCTCCGATCCGGCGCCCCCGAAGGCATCCAGGGACCCCCGTCCCTCCGAATCCTGGACCAGGGCCAGGGCCAGGCCCTCGACCAGGACCTCCTCGATCTCCGGCACGCCGCCGGCCAGGGAGCCCATCCGGAAGCGGGCCTCCACCCGGTCGATCCGAAGCAGTTCCGGTGCATGGGCGTCCCAGGGGGCAGGATTCCGCACGGCCAGGTTCCGGGCCTCGAGGGTCCCGGAGAGACCGAAGGAAAGCCGCTCGTAGTCCACCGAGAGGCCGGTGGCCCGGGCGATCGAGGACCGGACCAGTTCCCTGCAGGGGGCCCATTCCAGGTGCCCCAGGCAGAGGACCAGCCCGGCCCCCGCCAGGACGGCCACCAGTGTCAGCGCCGCCAGGATCCCGCCCAGGATCCGGAGGCCCCGGCGACGGCGGGGCGAGGATGCGGTCACGGCGAACCTCCGGCGCCCATTCTATCCCACCCCGGCTCCCGGGAACCGGTTGCGCCGGGGCCCCGGAAACCGACACAATGTCCGGGAAGGCCCGAGGGAGGGAAGGTCATGCACCGGAGCACCCGCTGGTTTGCCCTGGCCCTGGGACCCCTGCTCGCCTGCCTCGATCCCGGCCTCCGGGACCCGGCCGACCCCGGCCCGCGGCCCCAGGACCCCGGTTCCCTCGGGGACGACCACCTGGCACGGGATCCTTCGCCGGAACTCCCGGACCCAGGAAACCAGGCGCCGGACCGGGGACCGGACGGGACGGACCTGCCCCCGCCGGAGGACTGCGGGCCGCTGGTGTGCTACGACTGCTTCTGCGAAGGGGCGCCCGCCTGCGGAGGATGCTACACCTCCTGCGATCCGGTCCCCCCGGAGATCGCGGACTGCTCCTGCTGCTCCCAGGGGTCCTGCACCCCGCCGGAATTCCCCGGGGACTGCGCCGGGGTCTCCACGTTCCAGTGCGGGTTCCAGGCCGAATGCCGGGACGGCGCCATCGAGGCCCGGTGGCACCACCACTGGTTCTGCAGAGGAGAGGAGCGGATCACCGAGTTCGCCTGCCAGTCCCCCTGCCCCCACGGCTGCACCGAGGGCCCCATCCAGGACTGGCCCCCGAACGGGACCGAACTGCTCGATCGGTTCTGCCACCAGTGCCGGGACCCCGCGGACTGCGAAGACCGGAACCATGACGCCTGCGAGGGCGGCTGGGAATGTCGGGACGGCCTCTGTTCCTGGACCTGCAATCCCCCGGGTTGCGTGCCCGAAGGGGGAAGCGTCCCGGTGGTGCCCGACGCCCCCTCCTGCTGCCCGGGTCTCGCCCTGGTTCCGTGCGACCGGCCGGACGATGCCGGGGCCTGCCAGGCCTGCGAGGGCGCCGCGATCTGCACCCGGTGTGGCGACGGGACCTGCGGCACCGGGGAGAACCGCTGCAACTGCCCGAAGGACTGCGGACTTCCATGCCTCGGCCTGGGGGAACGGTTCCTGGACTCGGAGACCACGGACCGGTGCTGCGAGGGACTCGTGGCGGCGAACGACTGTGCCATCGCCGAGGGATCCGGCTGCTCGTGTCCCAAGTGCCCCTGCTATCTCTGCATCCCCTGCGGGGACGGGGTCTGCGGGCCATGGGAGCACTTCTGCAACTGCCCCAAGGACTGCCCCGACCCCGAGAAGTGCCTGGCGACCACCCGGAGTCCCTGCCAGGGAGACCCCTACGGAGGCCAGGACCCGGCCGGGAGGCTGGAAATCCGGGTCGAGGGGCACGACGTGACGGTCCGGCACCGGGAGGCGGTGCTGAACTGCTGCCTGGAGGTCACCCTCTGCGTCACCCCCGAGCGGGACCGCCTGCGGTTCGTCGAGCGGTCGTCCGGCGCGCCGTGCTTCTGCCAGTGCCTCTTCGACCTGGAGGCGACCCTCCAGGGGATCCCCTCGGGCACCTACGAACTCTCCCTGTGGAACGACCAGTCCCAGGCGACCCTGTTCACCGAGACCGTCCGGGTCCCATGAAACCCTCGGACCCCCCCGGCCGCCGTCCGTCGGATCGGTGCATTCGACGCCGGGACCGCGCCCCGGTCAGGCCCCGCCCGGTCCGGCCATCGGAGGCCACTGCCAGGGTTCGCCCCGAGGCGGATCCTGGGGATGCCGGTCCCCCCGGATGCGCCCGTCCACGATCTCGACCACCCGGTCGCACCGGGCGGCGAGCCGGGGGTCGTGGGTGACCACCACGAAGGCGCTGCGGAACTCCCGGTTGCACTCCCGGAGCAGCGAGAAGACCTCTCCGGCGGACTGGGTGTCCAGATTGCCCGTGGGCTCGTCGGTCAGCACCAGCGGCGGCCGGGTCACCAGGGCCCGGGCCACGGCGACCCGCTGCTGCTGGCCCCCGGACAACTCCGCGGGCTTCGCCTGGGCCCGGTGCTTCAAACCCACCCGGTCCAGCAGGTCCAGGGACCGCCGCTCCATCTCCGCGTCCCGGTACCGCCGGCTCACCAGCAGCGGCATCATCACGTTCTCCAGGGCGGTGAACGCCGGCAGCAGGTGGTGGAACTGGAACACGAAGCCGATCTTGCCCCCCCGGAAGGCCGTCAGGCCCCGGTCGTCCAGCGTCGAGGTGTCGGTGCCGTCCAGCAGGATCCGCCCCGCCGAGGGCCGGTCCAGCAGGCCGATCAGGTTCAGCAGAGTCGTCTTGCCGGCACCCGACGGCCCCATCAGCGCCACGAACTCCCCCGGCCGGACCTCCAGGTCGATCCCGTGGAGGACCTCCGTGACCACCCGGGTCCCGTAGGACTTCCGCAACCCCTCGGTCTTCAGGATCGGCCCGTCAGCCATTGCGAATCACCTCGGCCGGGTCCAGCAGGGCGGCCCGCCGGGCCGGCGCCACCGCCGACACCAGGCCCACCACCGTGGCCATCGTCGCCGCCACCGCGAACCGCTGCCAGGACAGGTCCACCGGGAAGGTCGGCGATCCGTCGGGATTGCGGGCCATCCCCTGGAACAGCACGCTCAGGATCACGCCAAGGACGCTGCCCAGCAGTGAACCGACCAGTCCCACCAGCCCCCCCTGGATCAGGAAGACCGCCTGGGCCTGCCCCGTGGACACCCCGATCGTCTTCAGGATGCCGATCTCCCGGGACTTCTGCACCACCGACACCACCAGCACCGACGCGATGCCCAGGGCCACCGCCAGCACGACGAAGAACTGGATCATGTAGGAAGAGGCGTTCTGGGACTTCAGGCCGATCAGCAGCTCGGCATTGATCCGAGTCCAGGGGTCCACCTGCATCCCGGTGCGGCCGGCGATGCGCCGAGCCATCGCCTCGGCCTCGAAGATCTCCCGGATCCGGACCTCCAGGCTGGTCACGTCCGCGCCCAGGTCCAGCAGGGACTGGGCCCGGCGCAGGGACACCAGCGCCCACCGCTGGTTCACGTCCTTCGCCCCCAGGTCGAAGATCCCGGACACCGTGAAGACCTCGGTCACTCCCCGCTCGGTCGTGACCCGGATCCGGTCTCCCACGCCCACGCCCAGGTCCTCGGCCAGTTCCACCCCGATGGCCGCCTCGTCCCCCTGGAGCCGGAATTCCCCGCCCCGGAGCCGGTTCCGGATCCCCACGATCCGGTCGAACCGATCGGGATCGATCCCCCGCAGCGCGACGGCCTTGTTCACGTCCCCCCGGGCCGCGAAGGCCGCCCCGGCCGCCACCGGGGACACGGCCACGACGCCCTCCGTCTCCTCGAGCACCCGCACCAGGGGCTTCCACTCGGCGATGGTCTGCCGGCGGGTGGCGCTCTTCTGGACCTGGGCCGCGACGAAATCCCCCTGCTCCTCCCGCAGCCGCCGGGCCCCCTCCTTCGGGGCCTGGATCACCAGGTGGGGCTGGCTCCCGAGCGTGCGGCGGATCAGGGTCGCCTGGAGGCCCGAGATCAGGGCCGACAGGAAGATGATTACCCCGACGCCGACCGAGACCCCGGCCAGGATCAGCAGGGACTGGAACCGGCCCTCCCGGAGGAACCGGACGGCCAGCAGGAATTCCACCGGCATCACGGCCCCCGTTCCCGGACCCGCACCTTCATGCCCGGGGTCCAGTCGGCCTTCGGATCCAGCAGCACCAGGTCCCCCTCCCGGAGCCCCTCGACCACCTCCGCCCGGTTCTCGCCCACGATGCCCAGCCGGACGTCCCGGGGCTGGGCGCGCCCCCCCTCCGCCACCCAGACCCGGGCCGCCTCCCCCCGGAGATCCCGGGTCGCCTCCAGCGGGATCACCGGCACCCCGGCCTTCCGGGCCACGGTCACCTCGATGGACACCGTCAGGTCCGGGCGAAGGTATTCGGGGGGATCGGGGACCTCCAGCCGGACCTCCACGGTCCCCTTCCTCGGGTCCACCGAGGGCAGCACCTGGACCACCCGGGCCGGGAAGGTCCGGCCCGGCCAGGCGTCCGCCGAGACGATCGCCTCCTGCCCGGGCCGGATCAGCCGGAGGGTCTTCTCGTCCGGCTCCATCACCAGGTAGGGAGGGCCCTCCCAGGCGAAGGTCAACAGCGCCTGTCCCGGGCTGACGACATCCCCCGGCTCCACTCCCCGGACCAGCACGACGCCGTCCCCGGGCGCCCGGATGCGGGTCTGGTCCAGCCGGGCCTCGGCGACCTCCAGGGAGGCCCGGGCCTGTTCCAGGGCCGCCTCGGCCGCCCGGAACTCGGCCCCCTGGGTCCGGGACCCCTCGGCCTGGCTCCGGCTGGCCCGGAGCCGCGCCCGGGCCTGGTCCGCGTGGGTCCGCGCCTGGTCCAAGTCGTCCTCCGTGGCGGCCCCCGACGCCGCGAGGGCCTCGATCCTCCGGAGCCGCTGTTCGGCCAGATCCACGGCCGCCTGGGCCTGGCGCAGGTCCTCCTCGGCGATTCTCCCGGAGACCGTCCGCAGGGCATCCCTCCGGGCCTGGGCCTGGGCCACCGCCGCCCGGGCCTGGGTCACGGCGGCCTGGGCCTCCCGGTCCTCCAGGCGGACCAGCACGTCCCCCGCGGCGACCCGATTCCCCTCCCGGAACCGGACCTCGGCGACCCGTCCCACCGTCGTGGACCCCAGCGTGGTCCGGGCCGCGGCGGCCACCCGGCCGCTGGCCACCACCGTGTGGGTCAGGTCCCCCCGGGCCACCCGGACGGCCGACACGGCCTTGCCCCGCAAGGTCGCGAACCCGACGGCCCCGATCCCCAGGAGCACCGCCACCAGCACCCCGATGCGGATCTTGCGGCTCATGGACCGTCCCTCCCATCGCCGGCCGGGCCGCCCTCCTCGGGCACCTCCAGCGTCAGCCTCCGGGCCGCCCGTTCCATCGCCTCCAGGCCCAGGCGCACCTGGTCCAGTTCCAGGTCGTCCATCCGGGACAGCAGGCGCTCGGTCCGACGGTGGCCCGCGGACACCAGGTTGCCGGCCACCTCGGCCCCCTTGTCCGACAGGGAGACCCGCACCCGCCGCCGGTCCTTCGGGTCCACCGACCGGTTCACCCACCCGCCGGCGACCATCCGGTCCAGGGTCTCGCTGACCGTGGCCTTGGACAGCAGCAGCGCCCGGGCGATCTCCCCGACGGTCACGGGCCCCTGGGCCCGGACCAGCAGCAGGATCTTCAACTGGCCGTGGCCGAGCTCCAGTCCGTTCCAGGCGGCCTCCCCGGTCCATCCGAGCGTCCGGTGGACCGACTCCTCGATCTCCAGGATGCGCCGGATGACCTCCTCCCTGCGGCTTGCCATGACATCCCTCCGCCAAGCAGAAACGTATGGTAATGCCGAACGAATGGTTTGCAAGCCCCGATGCCCCGGTCCCGGACCACCGGATCCGGCCGCCTTGAGGCGAACGGGACCGGACCGCTATACTGCCGGAGCACGGCCCCGAAGAGGCCCGGAAGGGGGATTCCAATGAAGACGGCAAAGGGATTCATCGCGTGCCTGCTGGCGGGAGCCGCCTGCGGAGGAACGGGAGGCAGCGGCCGGGACCCCGGGAGCGGGGCGACCGGCGACCAGCCAGGAAACAGGGACGTCCCCGGGGAGGAGGTTCCCGGAGAGACGCCCCCCCCGGCGGAGTGCGCGGTGGACCAGGACTGCGATTTCCTGGCGCTGATTCGCCTGGGCCACGTGGATCCGGGCACCTGCAGGTCCGACGGGGACTGCACCTCCCCCGATCGACCGTCCTGTCTGGCCGACCCGGGATGGTGCGGCTGCCGGGACGACCTCGACTGCCCGCCGCCGAAGGGGTGCCACCCGGTCACCCGCCGATGCGAGAACCCCTGCCAGTCCTCGGCGTGGTGCGGGTCCGGCCGGGAGTGCGTCCAGGGCTACTGCACGGACCGATGGGGCTGTAACTGCCAGGGGAAGTGCATCCCGGCAGCGTGCCAGGACGACGACCAGTGCCCCTCGGACCGGTACTGCGATCCCTGCACCCGGACCTGCGAACCGAAGAAGCGCCCCTGCCAGGCCTGCGACCGGGACGCCGAGTGCCGGGGCGACCAGGCCCGGTGCCTCCAGGAGTTCGAGTGGCAAGGGTCCCCGGTGGCGTTCCCGGCGAAGGTCTGCGCCCCGTGGTGCCCCCTCGCGAGCGGCATCTGCGCCGTGGAAGACGCGGCCCAGGGGGCCTTCGTCTGCGCCCGGATCCCCGGGTCCGACGCCGGGGCCTGCGTCCCATCGACGATGGACTGCACCCAGGTGACCCCCGCCTGCACCAGGGACGAGGAGTGCCCGGACCCCTCCCGCCCGAAGTGCTGGCCGGACCGGCGCGTCTGCGGGTGCCGGGACGCCTTCTCCTGCCCCTTCGGCCAGATCTGCCACCCGGTGACCCACCAGTGCACCGGCGGCTGCACCGAGGACGCCCAGTGCGGCCAGGACAAGGTCTGCTCCGCCGGACTCTGCCGGGAGGCCTGCCGTTGGACCGTGGACGATCGGCTGGTCGGCTGCGACGACCCGCCGCCGGTCGAGGGCAAGGAATGGGACTGCGACAAGAACGGCCACTGCTTCATCCCGGGCATGTGCTTCGGGCCGAAGGACTGCCCCGAACCCGAGACGCACTGCGACGCCGGGAGCCGGGAGTGCCGGCCGGGGTGCCTGATGGACTTCGACTGCAAGGCCGGCTCGAAGATCTGCGACACCGTGACGGGCCGGTGCATCGATCGCCCCTGCACGGGCAACTTCGAGTGCTCCTGCGGCCAGGTCTGCCAGGCAGGAGCCTGCGAGGTCGCCCAGGGACGATACTGCGACCCCTGCGACCAGCAGCAGGGGGAGACCGCCTGCGGCAGCAAGGACGTCCTCTGCATCGGGCTCCAGGACGAGGAGGGCAAGGACCGGGGATCCTACTGCCTGCCTCCCTGCGGGCCCGACCCGGCCAACCCCTGCCCCAACGGGTGGACCTGCGAGGAGATCACCGACACGGAGGGCAAGAGCCACGGCCGCAAGTGCTTCCGCTGGTGCTTCGCCCCCGTCGCCGGCGGCTGCGCCATCGGCAATCCCCCGGAACCCGACGCGGCATCCACCGCGGACCCGTAGGTCCCCCACGGCGCACGCCCGGAAAGCCCGGGGTTCCCCCCTTCGCAGCAGCAGGATTGACGCGGGCCACCCCCATCCGGGAAGATTGTCGGGTTCTGGCCCATCAACCCTTGAGGAGGTCCGGATGCTTCGAGGAAACCTGTGGACGTCGTTGTGGATGCTGTCGCTGCTGGCCGCCTGCGGAGGCGGTTCCACGACGCTGGACATGGCCCTGGAGGTGGACCCCGCCACCGTGACGCTGCCGGCCGTCGCCATCGGGGAGACCGCGGATCGGGTGATCCAGTTGCGCCACATCGGGACCGAGGGGACCATCCGCCTGGAGTCCTTCCAGTGGACCGGCGACGCCCAGGGCGAGTTCCGCCACGACCCGCCCCCGGTGATGGAACTGGCCCCCGGCGAGAAGACCTCCTTCGCGATCCACTACACCCCCAAGGATCCGAACCCCAAGGACGTCCGCCTGACGATCATCCACAACGTCGCCCCGGATTATCGGACCGAGGTGCTGGTCGTCGCCCTGGGCCAGTCCACGAGCCTCCGGACCGTCCCCGGCGACCTCGACTTCGGCGAGGTCCAGCGGGGCGAGCACAAGGACCTGGCGGTGCAGATCGTCAACGACGGCAGCGCCTCCATCACGATCCGGAAGGGACCCTACCTGTCGGGCAGCGAGGACTTCACCATCCAGGGATCCGTGGCGACGCCCGGAAACCAGGAGTTCCCCTTCGACCTGAAGCCCCGGGAATCGCTGGCGCTGACCCTGCGGTACGAGCCCACCGGCGGCGGTGCCGACGAGGGGCTGCTGATGGTGGACACCCTGTTCCAGGGCAGTTTCGAGGTGATGCGGTTCCCGCTCCGGGGACGGGAGGTCGGCCCACGGCTGGTGCTGTTCCCCGGGGAACTGGACTTCGGCATCGTCCCCCTCGGCGAGACCCGGACCCTGCTGGTGACGGTGGACAACGACGGGGCCTCCGAGGCCCCGGCGGACTCCCTGCTGACGATCCCGGGGGGCGGGATCGCCCTCTCGGAGTCCAGCGACGCGACCCTGTCGCTGCTGGAGGAGGGAATGGGCCCCGCCCGGTCCATTCCCGCCCAGCCCTGGTCCCTGAAGGCCGAGGCCTACCCCGGATACCCGGACTACCAGGACGTCCCCGAGTCCCGGTCCTTCCGGATCCAGTGGGTCGCCGAGAACCCCCGGGCCGATGACGGCCTCCCCATCGGCAACCTGCTGGTCACGAGCAACGACAAGGGCACCGGTCTGCTGATCCTGAACATCTACGGCCGGGTCGCGGTTCCGATGCTGGACGTCTTCCCCACTCCGATGGACTTCGGCTTCGTGGCCCAGGGCATCGAGGCCCGCCAGACCCTGACGATCCGCAACAGCGGCAACGGCCCGCTGCGGTTCACCGCCCCGATGCAGATCGTCTCGGACGCCAACGGCGAGTTCTCGATCACCCCCGATGCCTCCCTGGCGGCCACCCGGCCCGACTACGACGCCGAGGCCGACTGCCCCGAGGGCCCCGACATGCCCCCCTCCTGCGTCATCGGCCCCGGGGAGACCCGCACCGTGCTGCTGCGCTTCAAGAACCTGGGAGGGACTCCCAACACGATGGTCCAGGCGAAACTCCAGATGGCCTCCAACGCCTACGGGAAGCCCCTGACCGAGGTGGACCTCCTGGCGACCCGGGCCAGCGCGCCCACGTGCGTGCCGCTGCTGAATCCCGGCAACCTGAACTTCGGGACCGTGATCCAGGGGGAATCGGCGACCCGGACCATCTACCTGGTCAACAACGGCACGGGGTACTGCTCCTTCCAGAACTGCATGCTGAACGACTGCCCGACCCTCGCCTCCTTCATCAACGTCTGCCAGAAGAGCATGCAGGCCAGCCGGAACTTCCGCTTCACCTCCCCGCTGCCCCCGGCGGTGAAGGACGGCATGGGACCGGGCTTCAAGCATCCCATCCAGATCCAGTTCGACTCGCCGAAGGGGGAGTTCTGGGCCACGAATCTCTACGGGCTGCTGCGCTGCGAGGTCCATGACGGCTACCAGAGCAGGACCGTCGAGATCCCGACCAAGATGACCGGCGGTTTCGGCGACGGCTACCCGGTGAACCTGGTGGCCACCCTGGGCTACGTGAACATCATCGTGACCCCGAAGGTGGTGGACTTCGGGCTCCAGTACCTCGGGTGCGGCACGCTGCCCCGGAAGGTCCGCATCTTGAACACCGGCAACGCCCCCCTGACGCTGAAGAAGGTCTCCTTCTCGGGGTGCTCGCCCCAGATGCGTGCCGTCACCGGGCTACCGGCGGCCGACACGCTGATCAACCCCCGGATGAGCCTGGACGTCGAGTTGAACTTCGTGCCTCAGCAGGCCGGAGAGGAGACCTGCTACCTGAAGATCGAGAGCAACGATCTGGACGAGCCGGTGGTCTACGTGAAGCTCCACGGGGAGGGGACCTCCGACCGGAACATCCGGGAGCGGTTCCGGCAGGTCAGCGGACAGGACTTCGACGTGCTGTTCGTGCAGGACGACTGCGCCTGCACGGTGATGGACTACGGCGCGAACATCCTGGAGCAGGTCCGGAACTTCAGCCAGTCCGGATCGGTCTGGAACCGGAACTTCCACGTGGGCGTCGTGATCGCGCTGATCGACGACATCAAGATGCGGGGCCGCCTCTGCGAGGGCAACCCGGCGATCCTGCCCCGGTACGTCCACCCGGGCCTCCAGAACCCCAGCGGCAAGTTCTACGACACCTATGACCAGGTGATGGAGAAGGCCTCCTCCGACACCCTGACCAAGGGCGGCCTGCTGGCGGGCTACCTGGCCGTGACCGAGCCGCTGACCACCAACACCCAGGTTCCCTGCACCACCACCGGGGACTGCCAGGGGGACCCGAACCTCTGCCCGGACCCGGCGACCTGTGAACTGGAGTGCATCGAGGGCTTCTGCGGGGGCTACAACTGGGGCTTCTACCGGGAGGACGCCTACCTGGACATCGTCTTCATCAGCAAGGCCGACGACGGGTCCCCGGGCACCCTGAACGAGTACCGGGACTTCTACCAGACCATCAAGGGCCCCCTGAACCGGGACCTGATCCACCTCCACTCGGTGACCTGGATCGACCGCTGCGAGGGCCATGCGGGACACGGCCCCGGAGACCGCTACATCGCCATGTCCAAGGAGTTCGCCGGCAAGCAGGAGATCATCTGCGACTCCTTCGCCTCGATGCTGAACCAGATCGCCTCGACCCAGGGGGCCCTGAAGAAGCAGTTCTTCCTGTCGGGCCTGCCCCGGCCCGAGACGATCCAGGTGACGGTGAACGGACAGGCCTGCCCGGCGGGGTGGACCTACGACGGCGTCGGAAACTCCATCGTCTTCGACCCCGCGGGACCCTGCATGCCCCAGTACTCCCAGGACATCGACGTCACCTACGAGGCGTTCTGCCAGTAGGCATTCCCGGGCATCCAGCCGTCCGAACCAGGGACACCGTCACGGTCCCCGGAAATCCTGGATGATGCGGACTCCGCGATCCCGCCGCGGTTGACTGGAGCGATCCAGGCGTTACATTCTGGGGCGGCTTCGGACCTCGACGTCTGGAACCAAGGGAATCCTGCCGCAGACACGGGACCCGGACGGGACTCGCCGGCGGCGAGGCCCCTTCCTGGCGGCGGGCCTCGGGGAGGCGAACCACGGGAGGAAGGACGGTGAGCATCGCGGATTTCCTGCAGGAGTTCTTCATCGGGATCGGGGTGGACTGGGTGCTCCTGATCCTGCTGGGGCTCTCGGTGGCCTCCCTGGGGGTCGCCTTCGAGCGGTGGGTCTTCTACTGGCGCCGGCGGGTCTCCCCGGACCAGGTCCACGGGATCCTGAAGGGGGAGATGGGGCAGGCGGCTCCGGACAGCGTGGAGCGCCGCGTGGCGGACTACCTGGTGGCCCTGGGAAAGGAGGCCTCCAGCCGCAACGACGCCGAGGCCCTGCTGGAAACGAAGCTGCGCAAGGAGCGCCAGCGGTACGAGCGGGGCCTGACCTTCCTGGCCACCCTGGGCAACAACGCCCCCTTCATCGGGCTGCTGGGCACCGTGCTGGGGATCATGGCCGCCTTCTACAGCCTGTCCGAGGTCGCCGACGCGGCGGAAAAGAACCAGATGTTGATGCGAAGCATCTCCGAGGCGCTGATCGCCACCGCCGTCGGGCTGCTCGTGGCGATCCCGGCCGTGCTCTTCTACAACGCCTTCCGCAAGCGGGTGAACACCTCGATGGAGCAGGCCCGGGAGGTGGGGACCCACTACATGCGGTGTCTCTTCGGGGGGAACCATGGCGAGCGCAACCAGTGACTCCGACGACGATCTGATCTCGTCGATCAACATCACCCCGCTGGTGGACATCTTCCTGGTGCTGCTGATCATCTTCATGGTCACGGCGAACCTGTTCCTGGAACAGGAGCGCCGCCTCCGGGAGATCGCCCTGTCGCTGCCCACCGCGGCCTCGGGAGCGCCTCCGGCGCCGGAATCCGCCCCGCTGACGGTGATCCTGGACCGGGAGGGACGGACCTACCTGGACGGGGCCCCGGCGTCCCTGGAGGCCATCCGGGACGCCATCGGAAAGCGGCGGGAAGCCGCGGGCCGGCCGCCCCAGGCGGTGCTGTCGGCGGACCGGGACCTGCCCTACGGACGGGTCGCCCGGGTGATCGATTTCCTGAAACTGCAGGGCATCGCCGACCTGGCCATCAACGTCGAGGAACTGACCATTTCGGACCAGGGGGCCGTCCCGGCGGACGCCGGTCCGGCGGGGCCTTGAGGACGGCATGTACGGAAGGCGACTGGCGCTGGCCGTGATCCTGTCGCTGGGGGTCCACGCCCTGGTTCCCCTGGTGGTGCCCCGCCAGCCGCCCCGAACCTCGGCGCCGCCGACCCGCCGCGCCGCCCCGAAACCGGTGGCCGTCGCCGTGGTCCGGGAGGTCCAGCGGGCCGCCGAGGAGCCCCTTCCGGCACCGCCTCCCCGCCCGGCGCCGCCTCCGCCCTCCCAGGCGCCGGCCCCGGAACGTCCCAGGAAACCCCCGCCCCCTCCCCGGGAGGCCCCGCCGCCACCCGCGAAGGCGGAGCCGTCCCCCGCCCCCGAGCCGAGGGCGGAGCCCCGGAAGCCCGCGCCCTTCGTGCTGTCCAACGTGGCGCTCCAGGGCACCGTGGCCGTCCAGACCGGCACCGAGAGCAACCTCTTCGGGGACCCCTCCCGGGACGCCACGGGCTTCCGGAAGGAGGTGGACCGGCCGGCCGGATCCGGCACCGCCGCTGCGGACAACGGCGCGCCCCGGGAGGCCCGGAAGCCCGTCGTGAAGCCCCCGAAGGCCCTGAACCGGGTCCAGGGGACCTACCCCGAGGCCCACCGGGACCTGGGCCGGGTGGTCCGGGTGGAGCTGCTCCTGACGGTCAGCGCCGGCGGGGAGGTGACGGAGGTCCAGGTGCGGAAGGGCGACCTCCCGGCCTTCGACGAGGAGGCCCGGCGCACGGTGATGCGCCTGCGTTTCGAACCCGCCACCCGGGACGGCACGCCGATCCCGTACCAGGTGGCCTGGACGGTGGTCTTTCTCCCGGAACCTTGAGGTGCCCGATGATGCGCGGTCGTTCGTCGCTTCCCGGCCTGGCCTGGCTGATCCTTCCGTTCGCCGCCTGCACCCCGGACTTCGACCCCCAGTCCCTGGTCCTGGAACCCCGGGTGATCGGCATCCGCGCCGATCCCCCCGAGGTGGACTTCCAGCGGGAAACCCAGGGGACCGTGACCCTGACGGCGCTGCTGGCCGCACCCGACGAGCCCCCCGACGGGGCCCCGGGTCCCTGGGAGGTCCGGGAGATGCGCTGGACCGTGTGCCCCTTGAACCTGGGGGCCCAGGCGGCCTACCGCTGCGCCATCGACGAGACCCCCGTCGAGGGGGACCCGGCCACCCGCAGCGCCTTCTTCGACGGGGCCCTGCTGTGGGTGGCCCTGGACCTGATCCGGCCCATCACGCCCGAGGTCCTGGAATTCCTGAAGCAGACGGTGGAGCAGTCGGACTTCTGCCTGCTGGACCTGCTTCGGACCTGGGACGACTGCCGAAAGGCCCGGGGCGACGAGACCCCCTGCGTGGACCCCGCCTTCGAGGGACTCCGGACCTGCCTGGTGGAGGCCGGCCAGGACGTCACCTTCCACCTCCAGGTCACCTGGCAGAACGGGCGGGACACCCGGACCCAGGACGCCTACAAGCGCGTCTTCTTCCGCCGGATCACTCCCGAGAACCCCGCCAACCGCAATCCCGCCTTCTCGCTGTGGCTCGAGCCCGAGGAGGGGTCCGATCTGGAGCGGATCACCGCCACGGGAGACCCGACCGAGGCCCGGGTGCTGGGGTGTCCCGGGCAGGATCTCCGCCTGGAGCCCCGGTTCCGGCCCGGATCCCGGGAATCGCGTCCCTCGGGAACAGGAGGCCTGGAGGACGAGTACTGGTTCTTCTCCTGGCTGACCACCCGGGGAAAGTTCGACCGGATCAAGTCCTCGACCGCGACCGTGAGTCCCTCGGACCCGCTCCAGCTGGGCAACGTCCTGTCCCTGCCGGAAGCCGACGAGTTCCCCGATTCCTTCCCGGTCTGGGTGGTGGCCCGGGACGATCGCCTCGGAATGGACTTCGTGACCTTCCGGGTCGAGCGGCGCCCCGGGGACCGGTGCCTGCCACCCGAGGGGGCCCCGAAGGACTGGCGCCCGCCGCCCCCGGAGGTGCGCCCGGGTGACGGCGGCCCGGAGACGGGAGGTGCGCCATGAAGGCCCGCAACCTGTGGTGGCTGATCTGGTGCGCCTCGCCGGCACTGGCCCAGGAGGCCCCCGCTCCCGAGGCCGCGGAACCGCCCCCGAAGGCCGAGGAGACGCTGGAACCGCCGGTGCTGGAGGAGTTCCGGCAGGCGGCGCTGCCCCCGGACCTGGACATCGCCCCCGGGACCTACACGGTGACCCTGACGCTGACCATCGACGAGGCCGGGCAGGTCGGAGACGCCTCGGTGGCCCAGGCCGACGACGACCGCCTCGCCGCACCGGCCCTGGAGGCGGCCCGGAACTTCCGCTTCCAGCCGGCCCGATACGGGGGCCAGGCGGTCCCGGTCCAGGTGACCTACCGCTACACCTTCGACATCCAGCCGAAGGAACGGCAGGTGGTCTTCCGCTTCCGGCTGCTGGAGAAGGGCTACCGGGAACCCCGGCCCCTGGACGGCGTCACCGCCCTGGTGGAGGAGACCGGACGGCCCTTCACCTCCCGGGACGGGGTCCTGGAGGTCAGCGATCTCCCCCCCGGGACCTACACCCTCTACCTGCCGCCCGATCCCTTCGCCGAGATCCGGCAGGCCTTCACGGTGAAGGACGGGGAGGTCGGGGAGGAGACCCTGCGCCTGGACCGGCGGTTCGACTCGACGAACCAGACCGTGATCCGGGCCCCCCGGGAGGTCCGGTTCGTCGCCCGCCAGACCCTCCAGGCCGAGGAGCTCCGGCGACTGCCCGGGTCCGGCGGCGATCCGCTGAAGATGGTCGAGAACCTCCCCGGCATCGCCCGGTCGGCCTTCGGCACCGGCCAGCTGGTGGTCTTCGGCAGCCCCCCCTTCGACACCCAGGTCCTGATCGACGGCCTGCCCTTCGTGATGCTCTACCACTTCGGGGGGGTCTACTCGACCATCCAGCCGGAGTTCATCGAGAAGATCGACTTCGTCCCCGCGGGCTTCGACGCCTCCCAGGGCCGGGCCTCGGGGGGCATCGTGGACGTGAAGGTGAAGGAGGCCCCGGTGGACCGGCTGCGGGGATCGGTGGACATGAACCTGATCCACGCGGGCCTCTACGTCGGGCTGCCCTACAGCGAGAACGGGGACTTCCAGTTCGCGTTCCGGCGGTCCTACCTGGACGCGATCCTCTCGGCCGTCTCCTTCGGACAGGACGCGGCGCTCCAGACCGCGCCCCGGTACTACGACTACCAGGCCCGGGTCCAGCACCGGTGGGGGCGGCACCGGTTCTCCCTGTTCCTGTTCGGCACCGACGACGCCCTGGTCGTGGTGAACCGGAAGGCCAACACCCAGGAACCGGCCTTCGTGGGAACGGCGTCGCTGTCCATGGCGGGGCACAACCTCCAGGCCCGGTGGTCCTGGGAGGGGACCGGGGGGATGTCCAACGTGCTGTCGGCCCAAGTGGCCCTGAACCGGATGGACTTCAACCTCTTCAACAGCCTGGACTACCACATCTCGTCGCTGCCCATCCGCCTCCGGGAGGAGTTCACCTTGGAGCCCCATCGCCGGGTGCGCCTCCACCTGGGCCTCGACGGGTGGTACCAGCCGTCGTGGTACGAGGCCCTGACGACCGCCCCGGACCGCCAGGGGTCCGTGGGCATCCCCATCGGCGCCCGGGAGAAGATCCGCCTGGACGGGACCCAGGAACTGGGATCGCTGGCCCCCTACCTGTCGGTCGAATGGAAGCCCTTCGACGCCTGGACGATCGTCCCCTCCGTGCGCCTGGACGGCTATTTCGGAGACTGGAAGGCATGGTCCCTGGACCCGCGCCTGTCCACCCGGGTGGAGATCCTGAAGGACCGGCTGTTCCTCCGGGCCGCCGGGGGCCTCTACCAGCAGCCGCCGCCGGTCTTCGCCTACGTCGGGGAACTGGGGAACCCGAACCTGAAGCCCGAGGCTGCGGCCCATGCCCTGCTGGGCATCGAGTACCTCCCGACGGACCGCCTCTCGATCCAGGCCGACGGCTTCTTCAAGTGGCTCTTCCGCCGGGCCGAGGCCAGCGACGACCGGACCGTGCGCTACACCAACGACGGGAAGGGGCGGGCCTACGGATTCGACTTCCTGGTTCGCCTGAACCCCGGGGGCCGCCTCTTCGGGTGGGTGGCCTACACCTTCGTCCGGTCCGAGATCTGGGACCCCCGGGCCCGGGCCTGGCGCCTGTCGGACTACGACCAGACCCACCTGCTGAACATCCTGGCCTCCTACGAACTGCCCCGCCACTGGACCATCGGGGGGCGCTTCCGACTGACCTCGGGCTTCCCCTACACCCCCATCGAGGGATCCCGGTACGACTCGGACCTGGACCGGTACGTCGCGGTGCCCGCCGCCCGGATCAACAGCGCCCGCCTGCCCCTCTTCCACCAGTTGGACCTCCGGGTGGACAAGGAGTGGGTGTACGACACCTGGCGCCTGGGGCTCTACCTGGAGTTGCAGAATGCCTACAACGCGAAGAACGCCGAGGCGATTCTCTACAACTACGACTTCTCCCAGCGGGCCAACCTGAACGGGCTGACGATCCTGCCGGTGCTGGGCCTGAAGGGGTCCTTCTGATCCGCCCGATCCCGGAGCCGATCTTCGGCCTTCCTCCAAGTCCCGGAGCCCCTTCCCGGCCCGATCGCTTGACGGCCTTCCGACCCCCGGTCGATACTCGGGCCGGCGGCGCACGGATGGATGGTTTCCCGGGAAACGACCGGATCGACACCCCGACACGGGAGGATCCCGATCGCGCCGAGGAGGACTGGCCATGACCGCCAAGGAGGGTTGCGTGGACGAGGGCACCACGGGGCGTCGGGGGTTCCTGGCGCTGCTGGGAGGGCTGACCGCCGCCTGGCTCGCCGCCGCGGCCTGGCCGGTCTTCCGGTACCTGAGCCCCCGGCCCCCGCCGGACCCCTTCGCGGGCGAGGGGAAGGCCCTCGTGAAGGGGGTCTCCGCCGGGGAGGTCGCCCGGCCCGGGCAGGGGGCCAACGGGTCCTACGGCGGACGGGGGGTGGTGGTGTTCCGGACCCCCGACGGGCAGTTGCGGGCCTTCGACTCCAAGTGCACCCACGCCGGGTGCAACGTCCAGTTCCAGGGGGACCGCATCTACTGCAACTGCCACGGTGGCACCTACGACCTGGAGGGCAGGAACGTCGCGGGACCGCCGCCCCGACCCCTGACGCCGCTCCAGGTGACCGCCGAGGGCGAGTCCCTCTACGTGTCGCCCGTGTCCTCTTGACCAGGAAGATCGCACCGGAGGGCCCATGTCATCCGACCTTTCCCCCATCCCCCCGGAAGCGGAGACCCGTCTCCCCGCCCCGGGCTCCCGGGCCGGCCGGGCCGCCCGGTGGCTGCTGGCCCGGTACCCCGTCTGGCCCATCGTGGAACACCTGGCCGCCAAGCGCGTCCCCCGGCACCGCCACTCGGCCTGGTACGCGATGGGCGGGATCGTGCTGTTCCTCTTCGCGGTCCAGGTGATCACCGGCATCCTGCTGATGGTCTACTACGACCCCGGTCAGCCCTGGCAGTCGGTGCAGCGCATCGTGATGGAGATCCCTTACGGTGCCCTGGTTCGCAGCATCCACCACTGGGCCGCGAACCTGATGATCCTGGCGATCTTCCTGCACCTGTTCAGCACCTTCTTCCTGAAGGCCTACCGGCCTCCCCGGGAACTCACCTGGGTCACGGGACTCGTGCTGGCGGGCCTGGCGATGGCCTTCGGCTTCTCGGGCTACCTGCTGCCCTGGGACGAGTTGTCCTTCTTCGCCACCCGCGTCGGGATCTCCGAAATCGAGAAGGCGCCCCTGGTCGGGGGATTCCTGGCGGACCTGGTCCGGGGCGGACCCGACGTCACCGTGGCCACGATCAACCGGTTCTACCCGCTGCACGTCGTGGTGCTGCCGCTGTTGATCCTGGGCCTGATCGGGGCGCACCTGACCTTCGTGCAGGTCCAGGGCGTCAGCGAGCCGGACTCCTTCCGGGCGCTGCCCCCCGAACAGCGGAAATACCACAAGTTCTTCGGGGAGTTCCTGGTGGCGGAGATCCCCGTCTGGCTGGCTCTGGGGGTCCTGCTGGTGGCCCTGGCCGCCCTGGCGCCCAGGGCCCTCGATCCGGAAGCGAACCCCGCCGCCTCGGCCCCGGAAGGGATCAAGCCCGAGTGGTATTTCCTGTCCCAGTACCAGGCCCTGAAACTGTTCCCGGGGTCCCTCGAACTGCTGGGGCAGGCCCTCCTGGGACTGGTTCCCCTGGCCATGGTGGCGGTCCCCTTCTGGGACCGGAGCATCCCGGCCGACGCCCGGGGCCGCCTGGCCACGCGCCTGGGAATCGCCGGTCTCGCCGGGCTCGTGGCGATGACCCTGTGGGGCTGGCTGTCATGAAGCGAGGACTCCCATGAACTATCCCGTCTGGGACGTTCCCGTGCTCGGCGCGGGCCTGGTGGTGGCGATCATCGCGGTCTTCCATGTGCTGGTATCCCACTTCGCCATCGGCGGAGGGGCCTTCCTCTTCGCGGCGGAGTGGTGGGCCGGTCGCCTGGTCCGGTCCGGGCGGCCGGAGGACGGGCTGCGGGTCCGCGGGTTCCTGCACCGCTACGCGACCTTCTTCCTGGTCTTCACGACGGTGTTCGGGGCGATGACCGGGGTGGGCATCTGGTTCGCCATCGCCCTGGCCAGCCCCGAGGGCACGAGTCTCCTGATCCACCAGTTCGTCTTCGCCTGGGCCACCGAGTGGGTCGTCTTCCTGGTCGAGCTCTCCCTGCTGTACCTGTACTACTACGGATGGAAGCACAACCGCCGGGAGGACCAGGTCTTCCTGGCCGGGGCCTACTTCGTGGTGTCATGGTTCTCGCTGTTCATCATCAACGGGATCCTATCCTTCATGCTGACGCCGGGCGGGTGGACCATCGAAAACCGGGACCTGGCCGCAGCGTTCTTCAACCCGTCCTACTGGCCCTCCCTGGTGCTCCGCACGGTCACGATGGGCCTGATCGGCGGCATCGGGGGCATCCTGGTGGCCGGGCGGATGGATCCGGGGGACCCCCTGAAGGCCCGGGTGGTCCGCTTCAGCGCCGCCTTCGTGGTCCCGGCGGCCTTCCTGGTCCCCCTGCTGTTCGCCTGGTACTGGTCCACGCTGCCCGAGGGCACGGTCCAGATGGTCCAGGAGGGCGTCGCGGGACTCGGGGGCGGACGGCTGACGGCCATCACTCGCCACCTGGTCCTTGCCGGCGTGGCCGGTTCCGCCGTGATGGCCGGGGTCCTGGTCGCGGTGTTCCGGCCCCGGGTCGTCACCACCGGGGCCGCGGTGGCCCTGCTGCTGATGGTCCAGATGGGGCTGATGGGTGCCGAGTTCTTCCGGGAGATGGCCCGGAAGCCCTACGTCCTTCACGGGACCCTCTACTCGAACTCCCTGTGGCGCAGGGACGTGGACGCGGGGCCGTCGGTGCTGAAGGCCCCCTTCCTGCAGCGGGCCCGGTGGCACCCGGCGGTCGAGGAGATGAGCCCGGAGCACGGCGAGTGGGTCTTCCGGCTCCAGTGCGCCTCCTGTCACACCCGGGAAGGGTACCGGGACATCGCCTCCCGGACCGCCCCCTGGACCCCCGAGTTCGCCTTCCAGTGGTTCGAGACCATGCACGAACCGGGGGTCATGCCCCCCTTCCAGGGATCGGCCGAGGACCGGGCGGCCCTGGCCGCCTGGCTGCTGAACCTGCACGGGAGGACCCTGGACGGCAGGGACGTCCTCCGGGCGGCCGAGAAGGCCGCCAACCCCGCGCCGCCACCCGCCGCCGATCCCCTCCTGCCACGGGAGGCCCAGCCATGAACGACGGGAACCTGCATGCCGGCATTCCGCTGCCCCCCTTCGACCCCGTGGGCCTTCCCGCCCCTGCGGCCCTGATCCTCGGGCTGGCCTACCTGACCTTCACGCTGCACCTGGTCGCCGTGAACTTCACCCTCGGGAGCGTCCTGCTGATGGTCTGGGCCCGCCTGCGGCCCGACCCGGCCCGGGAGGACATGGCCCGGTTCCTGGGAACCGTCGCCCCTCTGGGATTCTCCTACCTGGTCACCTTCGGCATCCCGCCGCTGCTGTTCGTGCAACTGCTCTACGGCCAGTTCTTCTACTCCTCCTCGGTGCTGGTCGGCGCGTTCTGGATCTCGGTGATCCCCCTGCTGATCCTGGCCTACGGGGCCCTCTACGCCCACCGGCTGACCCGGGACGGACGACCGGGGATCCAGGGGCCGATCCTCTGGGCGGCCCTGCTGGGGATGCTGGCCATCGGGTTCCTCTACGTGAACAACCTGACCCTGGCGATGACCCCGGGGCGCTGGATCGAGATGTACGCCGCCCATCCCAGTGGCGGGACGCTGAACCTCGGGGAGCCCACGATCCTGCCCCGGCTGCTGACCTTCCTGGGACTCTCGCCCGCGATGGCCGGCGTCGTGCTCTGGGCCCGCGGGCGCCGGCTGCAAGGGGCGACGGGCCGGGAAGCGGTGGCCACCGCGACTCAGTCCGCGGGCCGCAAGGCCGTCGGGATCGGGGTCGGGGTGTGGGTCGCTGGAGTTGCCGCCTGGGTCGCGACCCTTCCCGATGGCCCCCGAACCCTGCTGCTGGGCGGCGGAACCTGGACCGTGGCGGCGGCCGCGGCGGCGGTCCTGGTCCTCGCCGCCCTGCTGCCGGCCCTGCTGGCCTCCCGGGGCCCCACGCCCGCCCCGGCGGTCCTCTCGGGAACCGCCCTGGTCCTGGGCCTGGCGTCCCTGATCCTGGTCCGGGACCGGGTTCGGATGGAGTACCTCCGGGACTTCGTCGCCCTGCCGGAAATCCCGGTCCATCCCCAGTGGGGAATGCTGGTCCTCTTCGCCGTCACGCTGGTCCTGGGAGTCGCCTTCACGGTCTTCTGGCTCGTCCGGGTGGTCCGTCGGGTCCCGGACGGAGCCGCCCCGTCCTCCCGCTGACGGGCCCGTTCCGGGGAACCCGTGGTCCATCTGCCGGCCCTGCCCGGCGCCGGAAATTGACCCGGTGGCCCGCCTCCCGTATCCTCGCCCCGGGTCCCGAGGGAGGGAACCGGTGAGAACGATCCCCTGGGTCTTCCTGGCGACGGCCCTGGTCGCGTGCGGGTCCAAGGGCCAGGGCCCGAAGCCCGAGTACCTGGGCCGAGCCACCGGGCCGGGAATGGAGGTCCCGAAGACCGCCCCGGAGCCGCCCCAGGCCCTGCTCTCCGACGAGGCCGCGAGGTCCGACCTCCAGACCGCAATCCGGCTGTGGCAGCGCCGTCACGAGCTGCGGCAGAGGATCCGGGAGGACCTGGCGGAACGGGCCGGGAAGGACCCGGACCTGGGCCCCCTGAATCGCCAGGCCCTGGAGGACCGGGGGTTCCAGGGAATGTTCTGGTCCGGCCAGGGACCGACCCGGCACCTCGAGGCCCTGCTGGAGGCCCTGCGGGAAGCCCCGGACCACGCCCTGCCGGACCGGCACTCCTCCGAGGCCCTCGAGTCGCTCATTCAGCAGGTCGGCCAGGCCGCCCGGCAGGCGGAACCCCTGCGGGCCGCCCTGGAGGCGACCCCGGTCTTCCAGGCCATGAAGGGGCTGATCCTCGCCGAGGCGCCGCCGACCGCCGAGGAGGTCGAGGGGCTGGACCAGGCGGGACGCCTGAAGGGACTCGGCGAGGCCCAGCGGCGGGAGGCCCTGGAAGCCCAGCAGCGGTGGATCGAGAAGGAGCAGGAACTGGGCCGGCTGGCCAACGCCCTGGAGGTCGAGGCCCAGGGCGCCCTCTGGCGATGGGCGCTGGACATGCGCTTCCGGGTCCGCGCCTCCCCCTTCCGGGCCCACCGGAACGACCAGGAGGCCGTCCGGAAGAACGGCGAGGCCATTCGGGCCTTCTGGGAACGGTTTGCGAAGGACCCCCGGGCGGCCCTCCAGGGACTGGTGCCGGCCCACCCGGACTACCGGGCCCTCCAGGCCGGCCTGCGTCGATACCGGGAGATGGCCCGGGAAGGCCCCTTCCCGACGGTCTCCCTGCCCGCCGGCGGCAGCCTCAAGCGGGGCCACCGGGGCCCCCTGGTGGAAGCCCTCCGGGCCCGCCTGGCCCGGGAGGGGTACCTGCCCCAGGGGTCCGCCGGCGCCTCCTTCGACGCGGAAGTCGAGGAGGCCGTGAAGGCCTACCAGGCCTCCCACGGCTTCGACCCCACGGGAGTCCTGGAGGACCGCCACGCCCGATCCCTGAACGTCCCGCTGGACCAGCGGATCCGCCAGATCGAACTGGGCCTCCAGCGGTGGCGGGAAAGCGAGGTGCGCCCGGAGGAGCCCCTCTACGTCCGGGTCAACCTGCCGGAGTTCATGATGGCGGTGTACCAGGGGGGGCGACGGGTGATGCACCACCGGATCGTCTGCGGCAACAACCACTGGGACGTGGACCCGGACAGCCGGACGGAGGGCCGGATCAACCGGACCAAGATCTTCACCGCCGCCATCGAGCGCATCATCATCAACCCCCGGTGGTACGTCCCGGGACGCATCCGCAAACTGGAACTGGACTACGAACTGCTCCGGGAGCCGGACTACTACCGGAGGCGGAACTTCGTCGTGAAGACGAACCCCGACGGCACCGAGGAGGTGTACCAGGACTCGGGGGACCAGAACGCCCTGGGCCGCGTGAAGTTCGTGTTTCCGAACCCCTACGGGATCTTCATGCACGACACGAACCTGAAGGCCTTCTTCCGGAAGGAGATCCGGGCCTTCAGCCACGGGTGCATCCGGCTCCAGGATCCCTTCGAGGTGATGGACCTGCTGCTCCAGGAGGGGGCGGGCATCTCCCCGGACAAGGGCCGCGCGATCCTGGCCAAGGGCGAGATGCGGGAAATCCCCCTGAAGACCCCGGTGCCGATCTTCATCGAGTACAACAGCGTGGGGGTGGACGACCGGGGGCAGGTGCAGTTCTACTCGGACATCTACGGGTACGACAAGGACTACTTCGATGGCAAGATCCCATACTCCCAGGAGGAACTCAACCTCCTCACCCGGAAGATCACCCGGTTCGACTGAGGCGCTGCTGCCCCCCCGGGAAGTCCACCTCTTCGTGGACCCCGACGGGCAGGTGACCTTCAGCGACCTCCCCGAGGACCTGCGGGACCTGGCCCGGCAACTGGACCCGGAGGGCTTCCCGGCGCCAGCCTGCCCGGCTTCCCGCCCCGGGCCCGTCCCGGTCCGGAAGGAGGATGGCGATGCATGAACCGGCGTTCCAGGCCGTCCGGTGGGACCCCGAGGGGTCCGTCGTGCTGCTGGACCAGCGCCTGATCCCCTTTGACCGCCGTCACGTCCACTGCCGCACCCCGGAGGAGGTCGCCGACGGGATCCGCCGGATGGTGGTCCGGGGGGCCCCGGCCATCGGGATCGCCGCGGCCTACGGAATGGCCCTGGCCCTCTTCCCGGGGACCGGTGCCGGGAGGCCCGAAGAGGCCCTCGACCGGGCCGCCCGGGTGCTGGTCGAGTCCCGCCCCACGGCGGTGAACCTGGCCTGGGCCGTCGGCAGGATGTCCCGGGTGGCCGCATCGGCCCGGGGGCAGCCCCTGGAGGTGCTGCGGGAGGTGCTGGTCCGGGAGGCCCTGGCGATCCACCAGGAGGACATCGACCGGAACCGGGCCATCGGCCTCCACGGGGCCTCCCTGATCCCCGACGGGGCCACGGTTCTCACCCACTGCAACGCCGGGGCCCTGGCCACCGGCGGATTCGGCACCGCCCTCGGGGTGATCCGAGGGGCCCGGGAGGCCGGCAAGCGGCTCCGGGTGGTGGCCTGCGAGACCCGGCCCTACCTCCAGGGCGCCCGCCTGACGGCCTGGGAACTCCTGGAGGACGGGTTCGACGTGACGCTGATCACGGACAATGCCGCCGGGTTCCTGATGAGCCGGGGCGAGATCACCTGCGCGGTGGTCGGGGCGGACCGGATCGCCCGGAACGGGGACACGGCGAACAAGATCGGCACCTACGTCCACGCGGTGCTGGCGGCCCGCCACGGAATCCCCTTCTACGTGGCGGCCCCGACCTCGACGCTGGACCCGTCCCTGGCCGACGGGTCCGGGATCCCCATCGAGGAGCGCGGCGCCAGCGAGGTGACCGAGGTGCTGGGAAGGCCCGTGGCCCCCGCGGGGGTCCGGGTCCGGAACCCGGCCTTCGACGTGACGCCGGGATCGCTGATCGCGGCGTTCGTCACCGAGGTCGGCGTCCACCGACCCGGCGCCCAGGGATATGACTTGGTGGCCCTTACGGGAATCGAACCCGTCTCCCAAGATTGAGAGTCTTGTGTCCTGACCGATAGACTAAAGGGCCATGGGTCCTTCCCGCCGGGATCTCATCCCCGGCGGGGGCGCGTCTGGCCGCGCCCGACCGATTTCAAACAGCTCGGGGACAGGGATTCGAACCCCGACAAGCAGATCCAGAGTCTGCGGTCCTACCGTTAGACGATCCCCGAATCGAAAGAGCGGCGGGCCCGGTGGCCCGAAGCGGTTTGCATTATAGGCGAGCGCCGATCCCTGTCAAGATCGATGTGCGCTAGAAGACCAGTTGCACCTGGAACTCGACCCGCCGGCGCCAGGGGGCCGACCGGAGGTCCCCCTCCCGCCGGGCCTCGAACTCCATCTTCACGTTGGCCGAGTGCTTCCGGATCCAGAAGTTGAATCCCGGTCGCACCGCCAGCGTGTCGGTTCCCGCCTGGCGGCCCCGGACCCAGTCCAGGGCGAAGACGGGTTCCAGGAACCGCCAGCGCCAGCCCACCTCCCCGGCGACCCCCAGGCCCGAGGTGCGGGCGGGGACCGTCCGGGAGCCCCCCACGGCGTCCCAGGCCAGTTCCCGGCCGTGGTCGTAGAACGACAGCAGCAGCAGGCCCACGAACTCGTGGTCCCTGGCGGCGCCCACGGGGATGTCGGCGAAGAGGTCCGCGGCCACCGCCCAGGCGGTCCGCAGCCCCCCGGGGTCCTCCACCTGGCCGTCCGGCCCGATCACGGCCGGACGATCCATGGCCCCCCGGGGCTGGACGTCGAACCCCGCGCCCAGGCTCACGACGGGCTGGTCGGCGAAGTGCATCCCGACCGAATAGAACCCCTTCTCGACCCCCACCGGGGAGTACCGCAGGTAGCCGGCCACCCGGGGCCAGGAGGAGGGGTTCGCTACCAGCACCGGGCGCCCCTCCCGGTCCGTCACGGCCTGCCCGGCCGCGTCCTGCTGGAGCGATCGGGCGGAGGCCCCCCGGAACACGCCGACCCGGTAGCCCACCTTTCCGCCCTGGACGTCTCCCCGGACCTGGACGCCGGTGGCCCGACCGTTGTGCTGCGTTCCCGGGACCCACCGGACCACCGGCGACTGGAAGTCCATCCCGTTCAGCCGGGAGGAACTCCCGAAATGCTGGCGCCCCGGAGGCGTCAGCATCCGCCCCGCGTCCACCTGGAACTCCTCCCGGACCCGCAGGGTCGCGAAGGCATCGCTGAGGAAGAAGGCGACATCCCACTTCCCGCCCTTGCCGAAATCCGGCTGCTCCGTGTGCACGACGAACGAGAAATACCGGGAGAGGTCCCCGGTCAGGATCAGCCGCACCCGGCGCAGGTAGAAGTCCTTGCTGAAGGATCGGCCGTCGGGGGCCTCCCCCTCGGCGAAGCGGGCCCGGGCCTGGAGATAGGCGGTGATCCCCAGGCGGACGTCGGGCCCCAGTTCCAGGGTCCAGCCCCGGGCCCCCTCGGGCCGGCACAGGATCCCCGCCGCCACCAGGCACAGCAACCCCTTCCCGGAAAGTCCGCGGAACACGCCACCCGTCCCCGGCGGAAAACCGGACCGAATCCTACTGCAAATCGGGGTTCAGGTCGTCAGAGAAATTCCTGGAGCAGGCGCAACACCTTGGGAGGGTCGCTGAAGGTCCGGGCCAGCGTCTCGGCCTTCTCCCGGAGCGGCCGGATCTGTTCCAGGGACCGGCGCTGGAAGGCCTCCCGATCGGCCGGGGACATGCGCTGCATCACCCGGACGCCCAGGGCCTTCACCTCCAGCATCCGATCCCGGTGGTCCACCAGGTACCGATCCAGGGCCGCGACCGCTGCGTCGGTGTTCCCGGCGTTCTGCTGCAGGATCTCGATGGCCTGGCCCAGGTGGAAGATGCTCTCCCCCTGCAGTTTTTCCACTTCCGATTGGCAGCCGATCAGCAGGAGGGGAAGCAGAAGCGGTGCGAAAGGGGGGACTTGAACCCCCACAGGCTTGCGCCTACTAGAACCTGAATCTAGCGCGTCTGCCAATTCCGCCACTTTCGCGCGCCCAAGGCATGGGGAGGTTACCCTCCCTCGCTTCCCGTGTCAAGCCCTCCGGCGATTCGCCAGGGACGCTCGGGGATCCCCTCGACCGCCAGGGCGAGGCGAGCCATCACGAAGAGGAGATCCGAGACCCGGTTCAGGTACCGGATCCGCACCGGGGAGGGACCGAACCGGTCCCCGAGGCGGACCACCCGCCGTTCGGCCCGCCGAACCACCGTCCGGGCGACGTGCAGTGCGGCCTCGGTCCGGCTGGCCCCGGGCATCAGGAAGTGCCTGGCCTCGGGGATCCGGGCCGACACGCGGTCGATCACCGCCTCCAGGGCCTCCACCTGGGCATCGGACACGCCGACGGGATGGGATCCTCCCGAGGCGAGGTCCGAGCACAGGCGCATCAGCCCGTCCTGGACCAGGTCCAGGGCATGCAGCAGCAGGTCCCGGTCCTCCTCCCCGGGGTCCCCGATTCCCAGCACCGCGGCCCGGGCCACGCCGATGCAGGCGTTGGCCTCGTCCACGGTCCCGTAGGCCTCGACCCGGGGATCGTCCTTGGACACCCGCCCCCCCGCCAGCAGCGAGGTCTCGCCCCCGTCCCCGCCCCGGGTGTAGATCTTCACCGCGCCCCCTCCGCCGCCGCGCCCTGGGACCGCTCCCTCCGGGACCAGCCGCAGTTCTCCCGCAGGCACAGCACCGTCCGCCCCCCTCGGAAGGACCGGAGGAACACCGTCGGTGCGCCGCACTGGGGACAGGCCTCCCCCTGGGGCCGGTAGGAGGTCACGAACCGGCACTCGGGATACCGGTCGCACCCGAAGAACACCTTCCCCTTGCGGCTGCGCTTCTCCACCAGGTGGCCGGAGCAGCCCGCCACGGGGCACTGCTCGGCCATCGTGTACGCCCGCTTGTAGTCGCAGTCCGGATAGCCGGTGCAGGCCACGAAGCGCCCGAACCGGCCCGACCGCACCTGGAGATCCTTCCCGCACTTGGGGCACTGGCCGGGGCTCTCGACCTCCTTCGGGGCCACCTTCCCGTTTCCGTCCCGGACGAACTCCCGGGTGTTCCGGCAGGCGGGATAGCCGCTGCATCCCAGGAAGGTCCCGTTCTTGCCGAAGCGGATCAGCATCGGCTTGCCGCACCGGTCGCAGTCGATCCCCGCGGGGACCGCCTCGGCCTTCACGCTGCGCATCTCCCGGACCGCCCGCTTCAGCAGTTCCTCGAAGTCCGCCCAGAACTCCCGGAGGAGGGCCAGGTGGTCCATCTCCCCCTCCTCGATCCGGTCCAGGGACTCCTCCATCCGCGCGGTGAACTGGTAGTCCACGACCCCCGGGAAATGCTGGACCAGCAGGTCGGTCACCACCCGTCCCAGTTCCGTGGGACGCAGGCGGCCCTCGTGCTTCACCACGTATTCCTTGCCCTGGATCGCCGATACGATGGAGGCATAGGTGGACGGGCGCCCGATGCCCCGCTCCTCCAGTTCCCGGACCAGGGCCGCCTCGCTGAACCGGGGGGGCGGCTCGGTGAACCGCTGCTCGCCCCGGAGGTCCCGGAGCAGCAGGTCCTCCCCCTCCTGCAGGTCCGGGGGCAGCATCCCGACGACCCCTTCCTCCTCCTCCGAAGGCTCTGGCTCCTCCACGGCCGGCTCGTCCCGCTCCGGCTCCTTCTCGAACCGCCAGGCCGCCAGGTACCCCTCGAACCGCAGCACCGACCCGGCCGCCCGGAATTCCGCCGGACCCGCCTCCACGTCCACCACCGTCTGGTCGTAGATCGCCGGGGTCATCTGGCTCGCCAGGGCCCGGGCCCAGATCAGCCCGTAGAGCCGCGCCTCGTCCCGATCCAGGAACCGCCGGACCTCCGAGGGCCTGCGGGCCACCGCCGTGGGCCGGATCGCCTCGTGGGCATCCTGGGCGCTCCTGCGGTTCCGGAACAGGTTGGCCCGGGCCGGCACGAAGGCGTCCCCGAAGGCCTCCCGGATGAAGTCCCGAAGGTCCTTCAAGGCCTCCTGGGACAGGCGCACCGAGTCGGTCCGCATGTAGGTGATCAGGCCGACCCGTCCCTCCTCCCCGAGTTCGACGCCCTCGTAGAGCCTCTGGGCGACCGCCATCGTGTGGGCCGGGGAGAACCGGAGCAGCCGGGAGGCGTCCTGCTGCAGGGTGCTGGTGATGTAGGGGGGCGGGGCGGCCCGCTTCCGGTCCTTGCGCTCGATGTGGGACACGACCCAGCGGGCCTGCCGGAGCCGCCCCATCAGGTCCTCGGCGGCAGCCTGTCCCGGGACGTCCGCCTTCTTCCCGTCGATCCGCCGCAGGACCGCGGAGAATCCCTGGGACTCCCGGGGAGGCGTCCGTCCGAGGTCCGCCGTCAGCACCCAGTACTCCCGGGGCACGAAGGCCTCGATCTCCCGCTCCCGGTCCACCACCAGGCGCACGGCGACCGACTGGACCCTTCCCGCCGAGAGCCCCCCCTGGACCTTCTTCCACAGGATCGGAGAGATCTGGTACCCCACCAGCCGATCCAGAATCCGCCGGGCCAGCTGGGAGTGGACCATCCGCTGGTCCACCTCCCGGGGGGATTCCAGGGCCTTGCGGACCGCGTCCCGGGTGATCTCGTGGAAGAGCACCCGCACGACCCGGGGCGTGACCTTCCGCACCTCCTCGGCGATGTGGGCCGCGATGGCCTCCCCCTCTCGGTCCGGGTCGGGGGCCAGGAAGACCGCCGGGGCCTGGGAGGCCTTCTTCCGCAGGTGGTCCAGGATGCGCTTCTTCCCCTTCATCACCACGAAGCGGGGCTCGAAGTCCTTCTGGACGTCCACGCCCAGGCTCCCCTCCGGGAGGTCCTTCACGTGGCCCGCCGAGGCCTCGACATCGTATTCCCCCTGGAGGTACTTCTGGATGGTCGCCGCCTTGGCCGGCGACTCCACGACGATCAACGGCTTGCCCACGAAATCCCCCTTCTTCGCCTTGCCGGCCCGTCCTCCCGACGCCTGGAACCCCTCACTGCCCCGACCTCGGCCGGTCCTGGATGTGCCGCTCCAACATCTCCCGCAACTGGACCAGTTCCCGGCGGTTGGCGGCATTCAGGCCCAACAGGCGCAGCACGAACAGGAACAGGAACAGCCACAGCGCCCCGTAGGCAGCCACCACGAAGACCTCGCCCGAGAGGGTCTCCCGGGCCTGACCCGGCTCGATGCCGGCCTTCCAGTCCCCGGTCCAGGCCGCCTGGGGGGCCTGCACGGCCGGGGGATTCTCCTGGGAGGCGCCCTCCCGCGCCAGGCCCAGCACCACCACGACCAGCGCCACCCCGATCCATCCCGTCCGTCCCATCCTCCCCCTCCTCATCCCATCCGCCGGTCCGCTTCCAGGAACAGCCGATCCACCTCCCGGCGCTGGCGCTCCAGGACCAGCCGCAGGATCACCAGCGCCCAGGCCGTCAACCCCACGGCCAGCACGCTGACCCCGAAGGCGAGCCGCATCTCCGGCTGCTGGAGCCCTCCCTTGTACACCACCTGGGGATGGGCACCGCCCCACCGTTCCACCGCGTAGTGGATCAGGTAGATGGCCGGGAGACCCAGGATCGCCAGGCCCGACCCGACCGCCCGGGCGAACCGGTCCTCCCCCGCGAAGGACCGGAGGGCAAGATACGCCAGGAAGAGCAGGAAGACCATCAGCGACAGCGTCAGGCGAGGCTCCCAGGTCCACCAGGTCCCCCAGGCCTTCCGGGCCCACAGGGGCCCGGTGACCAGCACCACGGCCCCCAGCATCACCCCGACCTCGGCGGTGGCCACCCCGATGGCATCGGCCCACTCGGCGACCCGGGGAGCCCCCCCCATCGACACCAGGTAGGCCAGCCCCGCCAGCCCGCAGACTCCGAAGGTGACCATCATGTGGATCGCCGACCCGACGTGGAAGTAGAAGATCTTCTGGGAGACCCCCAGCGTCGCCTCCAGGGGCGCCACGAAGAAGACCAGGTAGAGGGCCGCCATCACGGCCCCCATCGCCAGGATGGTCATTGCGTATCCCGTCCGGTCCATGCCTCCCCCGTCCCGGCCCTCAGGCCCGGATCATCCGTCCGAAAAGCAGCACCGTCACGACGCCGAAGATCATGTCGAAGCCTACCAGGAACCTCAACCACCCTCCCGGTTCCTCGGCCACGGGAGCCCCGAGGGACAGGGCCGTGACCTTGACCCCCGCGATCAGCACCGGCACCAGCAGGGGATAGGTCACCAGGGGCAGCAGGACCTCCTTCATCCGGGAGTTCATCAGCATCGCCGAGAAGAGCGTGCCCACCAGGCCCAGGGCCAGGTTCCCCAGCAGCAGCGCCCCGAAGAAGGATGCGGGGTCCACTACCCGGAGGTCGAAGAACAGCACGATCAGTCCCAGGGTCGGGACCTGCATCAGCAGCGCGAAGGCCAGCTGGGCCGTCACCTTGGCCAGGAAGAGGACCTCGGGGGAGACCGGGGACAGCAGCAGGGCCCAGAGGCAGTCGTTCTCCCGCTCCCGGTCGAACAGGCGGTTCTGGCCCACCGTGGTGGCCAGCAGCACGGTCACCCAGATGATCCCCGGCCCGTAGTCCCGGGCCCTGGCGGGGTCGGACAGGAACGCGAAGGAGAAGATGACCACCAGCATCATCGCGAAGAGGCCGGTGGTGTAGAGCACGTCCCGGGTCCGGAACTCGACCCGCAGGTCCTTGCCGACCAGGGCACGGAAACTGCGCCACGCCGATCTCATGCCCCGCCCCCTTCCATCCGGGCGAAGGCCCTCGCCGCCCCGTCGGCCCCGGCGGGCAGGTCCGCCACCAGGCGGCCTCCCTCCATCACCAGGACCCGCGTGGCCGCCTCCTCCACCTCCGACGGATGGTGGGTGCTGAAGATCACCAGCCGCCCCAGGCGACCCTGCCGGGCCAGCAGCGACAGCAGCCAGCGCCGGCCCCCTTCATCGAGCCCCGTCGTCGGCTCGTCCAGCAGCCAGACCCGGGCTCCCGAGACCAGCAGCCTGCCGATGGCGGCCCGCTGCTGCATCCCCCGGCTGAAGGTCCGGACCAGTCGGTCCCCCTCTCCCTCCAGTCCGATGTCCCGCAGGACCTCGACCGCCCTCTGTTCCGGGTCGGGAACCCCGTACAGGACCGCCGTGAAGGACAGGTTCTCCCGGGCCGTCAGGTCCGGGTAGACCAGCAGGTCATGGGGCAGGAACCCCGCCAGGCGGCGGAGATCCCCGCCCCGGACCTCTGATCCGGCCATTTCCATCGACACCCGGCCCCGGTCCGGCGCCCGGCGCCCTGCCAGCATGGCCAGCAGCGTGGTCTTGCCGGCGCCGTTCCGCCCCACCAGGGCCACCACCTCGCCGCCCCGGGCCTGGAATCCCACCTCCCGCAGCACGTGGCGCCGCCCGATCACCCGGACCAGCCCCTCGCAACGGAGTTCCACCGGAGCCTCGCCCCGGTCCTCCCCCCCGACGGCCACGTCAGTCCCTCCGGCGCAGGCCCAGGATCAGGGCGACCAGCCCGACGGCCCCCAGCAGGCCGGCCCCGGCCGACCGGTAGGTCTGCCGGACCTCGGGAAGCCTGCCCACCGCGATCCGCAACACCTCCCCGGCATCCAGGGGGCCCGGGATGTCCTGGTAGCGCCATGCCCCGTCGCCCTCGTCCTCCTCCCGGAACGCGTAGGCGCGAAGCGGACGGACATGGAGCGCGTGGGGGCCTCCCTGGTGAATCACCTGGACCCGGTCCAGTGGGGCCGTCACGGTCGTCCGAAGCACCAGCCGGGAGGTCGTCACGGGAATGCGCCAGGTCGCCTCCAGGCCGAACTCCCCCGAACCGTCGGGCTGCCCGGCCAGCCACAGGGCGCCCTCCCGGAACTCTGCCCGGGCACCGCCCCGGCCTCGGACCTGGATGCCCGACGGGTCCTCGCCGGCCGCCGGCCGGAGGATCGGCATCGGCCCTTCCTCGGGCAGCAGCAGCGGGAACTCCCGGGAACCGGCCCCCGGCCCCGGGAACCAGGCCTGGGCCACCTGGAGGGATCCCTCGGCCGGGGTCACCTCCACCAGCAGCACGCCCGCGGGCCGCCCGTCCCCGCCCCCGGGGAAGGCCGATGCCGCACGGGATCCCGCCAGGATCGGCACGGCCGCCAGGGCCAACGCCAGCCACCGTTTCATGCCTGCCCCCCAGGGCCCCGTCCTCCCGGACCCAGTTCCCCCAGGCCCCGCAGGAGGTCCCGGATCGCCAGGGTCAGCACCGCGGCCATCGACAGGGCGAAGAGGACATCCATCCCGGTCATGACGGCACCTCCTCGGCCTGGCGCACCGCGACGGGCCCGGGAACGGGAGCCGGGAGGGGCCAGGCCAGCACCGCCGTGACGACCAGGACCACCAGGGCTCCGAGCCACAGGACCGTCATCATCGGGTGATCCATCGCCGTCAGGTTCACCGATCCCACCCCCCTGGCCGGCGTCGCCGCGAGGTAGAGATCCGACCAGAAGCCCGGCTCGATGGCCACCTCGGTCGTCGGATTCTCGGACCGCAGGTAGAAGCGCACCTCCGGGGTCATCAGCCGGCCGACCCCGGGAGGAATCACGTCCACCCGGGCCGCATCCCCCTCCACCGGGCGCACGGCCACCCAGGCCGGATCGCCGGTCCCCGACAGGCCCCCGACCAGCGCCTCGAAGACTTCCGGATCACGCACCGTCACGGTCCACACGGGGTCCCGGCGCCCGGACGACACCGAAATCGCCCCCTCCCCCAGATCCCGGCCGATGGCCTGGATGGCCTCCCCCATCCTCTGGAAGGACTCGGGAACCACCCGGAGGATCCCGGGAGTCCGGGGCGCCAGCCGCAACACGCGCCGGGCCGGGTCGCTGGCCATCAGGGACAGGGAGGGAGCCAGTTCGGCAGCGGCCCGGGCCCGGACCCACCAGGCCCGAGCCCCGGATTCGTCCGGGAAGGACACCCTCAGGAACGCCCCGTCCCCGGGTTCCAGCGAGGCCCCGGCGGGTAGCGCCGCCCGCAGTCGGTCCTGGGCCTCCGACGAGGGACGATCCCCCAGGTGCGTCACCAGAAACCGGGCCTGCAGCGCCCCGAAGTTCTCCGCCGGGTTCCAGGACTCCGCCGTGCCCAGGAACCGGATCTCCCGACCGCCCAGCGTCACGGCATCCATCCGGTCCAGCACCACGTCCTTCCGGACGATCTTGCCCGCGGCCCCGGCGTACCCCAGGAACGTCAGCGCCACCCCCACGTGGACCAGGTGTCCGCCGAACCGCCGGGGATTGGCCCGGAAGACGACCCCCGCGGCCCGCCGCCAGGACTCCCCGGCGGACCGGCGCCGGGCCCGGACCGTCGCGACCCAGTCCTGGGCTGCCACGGCGACGGTCATCCCCGCGAATGCCGCCGCGGCGAGGCCATAGATGCCCGGCCAGGACAGGCCCGACAGATAGATCCACGAGGCCCGGGCCCAGGAGAGGCCCGACACGATTGCCAGGGCCCGGCCCCGGATCCCGACCAGCAGGGCCAGCAGTCCCAGGGCGACGGTCACCCCGATCAGGGCGGTCCTCCAGGCGAGCCTGCGCCCCTCGGCTCCGACGGAAGCCCGGTTCGGGAGCAGGGGGCCCACGGCGGTCAGGGCCAGCAGCGCGATCCCGAGGGGCCCGACGACCCGGTTGAACCACTCGGGGCCCACCTGGATGGCCCCGGACAGCGGGACGAACTCCCGGCCGGTGAGGGCCGCCACGGCGCCCAGCACCCGGTTCATCCCCCCCAGCACCGCCGGGGACTCGCTGAACTTCGGGAGCAGCGTTCCCCACATCACCACGAAGACCATCATCAGCAGCAGGCCGATCTGGGCCAGCACCGCCGCCTCCCGGGAGGTCCACCCGACGATGGCATCCCGCGGAGCGAAGGTTTTCCATCGGCGGGCCAGCAGCCCGCCGAAGACCGCCGCCGTGACCACCAGCGACCAGAGGAAGAACGGGGTCAGGGCCGAACCGGTGAAGGAGTGCAGCGACTGGATCAACTGGCTCCGGGTCAGGAAGGTCGCGAAGAGCGTGAGCCAGAAGGTGATGCCCGCCAGGGCCAGGTTCCACCGCCGGAGATGCCCCCCCCGATACTCCGCCGATGCGGTGTGCAGCATGGCCGTGCCCGTGAGCCAGGGCAGCAGCGCCGCGTTCTCCACCGGGTCCCAGCCCCAGTAGCCTCCCCATCCCAGTTCCAGGTAGGACCACAGTTCCCCGACCACCAGGCCTGCCGTGAGCATGCCCCAGGCGAAGAGGCTCCAGGGGCGGGCCCTCCGGGACCAGGACCCGTCGGCCCGTCCGGCGGCCAGGGCCCCGAAGGCCATCGCGAAGGGGACCGCGTAGGCGATGAAACCCAGCAACTGGGGCGGGGGGTGCACCGCCATCAGGGGGTTCTGGAGCAGGGGGTTCAGGCCGTTTCCGTCGGCAGGACCGCCGGATGCCGAAAAGGTCTCGAAGGGATGGGAGGCGAAGACCATCAGGACCAGGAAGAAGGACGTCGTCGCCGACAGGACCCCCAGGGCCCACCCCGTCTCGGGGGACCCGTCCCCCCGCCGGGACCGGGCCCAGACGGCCGACAGGAGGGCCAGGGCGGTCACCCAGAAGGCCAGGGCCCCCTTCTCGCCACCCCAGAAGGCCGTCAGCAGGTAGAACACTGGCAGGCTGGTGTCCGTGTACTGGGCGACGTACTGGATGCGGAAGTCATGGGTCAGGATGGCCCGGAGGAGCAGCAGGGCCGTTGCGACCGAAAGCCATCCCGCCGCCCGGGTTCCCCACCCGGCGGCCCGGACCAGGTCCTCCCTCTTTCGGAGAGCCCCGATCACCGCCAGCACCGTCGCCAGGGACGTCACCCCCAGCAGGATCATCACCAGCAACTGTCCCAGTGCCGCGACGCCCATTCCGCTCCTCAGGGCTCCTTCCGGTGCCCGCCCCGGTACTTCTCCCGGTAGTACTCCTCCGCCTGCTCCTCCGAGACCCCGGCCTCCTGGTATTTCGAGGGGCACTTGACGATCATCCGGCCCACCCGCATGGTCCCGGCGCCGTCCATCCGTCCCTGGAGGATGACCTCCCGTCCCTCGGCGAAGGGGTCCGGGAGCGCTCCCTGGTACACGCAGGACAGCGTCCGCCCCGTGCCGTCCCCGATGTCGAACCGCGTCTCGAAGGCGTTCTGTCCCTTCCGGACGCTGCCCTCCTTCACGTTCCCCGACACCTTGAACTCCCGGTCCCCGATGCGATCCGCGGCCGTCAGGGCCTCCTCGAGGGTCAGGCTGTACACCCCCCCCGACATCGAGGACCCGACCACCACCAGGCCTCCCGCCAGCACCAGGCCGGCCACCGTCAACGGAATCCAGCGTTTCGCCATCCGGTCTCCTCTCGGGCAACCCGCAGTCGCGGGGGGTTCACGCTACACATCCTCGCGGCTCCTGTAAAGGTTCCCCCGGGGAAACGGCGCCGGACCTTGGCCCGTGGCATCCCCGGGAACGGACGCGCGCGATGATGTTGACACGTCAACAATCAGGGGAGATACGGTCTGCTGGAACGACGACGGAAGCCCCGGGACCGGGAACTACCAGGACCCGTGGGACCCGTGAGACCCGTGGGACCCGTGGGACCCGTGAGACCCGTGGGACCCGTGAGACCCGTGGGACCCGTGGGACCCGTGGGACCCGTGAGACCCGTGGGACCCGTGGGACCCGTGGGACCCGTGGGAGCAGTGCTGCTCGGCCGCCAGATCGGCCGCCGGGCCGCCCTCCCCGTGGGCTCCGGAAGCCAGCGCATGCCCACTGGCCCCCGCCATCAGCAGGAACGACCCCACCGCGGCCGCCTGGCCCCGGGTGATCTTTCCTTCCTCGCTGGACAAGAAATCCTGTAGACGCTTCTTGAACACCGGAAGACGGGTGGCCATGGAACCCCTCCAGCAATCCGCAAGTGCGATTATCGGGAACTTCGACAAGCGATGTCAATCTTTTTTTCTGCCGGCCCCGCAGGAACTGGGGCAGCCTCCACCGCCGCCCCGGCCCTGCCCCCTTCGGGACGGTCAGGCCTGTTCCGGACCCTCGGGCCCAGCCCCCTCCCCGGGGGCCCCGATCGCTCCCGCGGGCGCTCCCGTCGGGCTCCCCACCTCGGCGGAGGCCCCCGCCAGCCGGGCCTGGATCACCTCCGGCGAGAACCGCACCTCGTTCAGCCGGACGCAGGCGTGGATGTCCCGGCGGTCGAAGGACAGCAGCAGTTCGTCGATGAAGTCGTTGGCCCGGTCGTCGGGGATCCGCTCGATCTCCTCGACCTTGGGGTTGATGGTCCGGACCAGCGCCAGCATCGCCTGGTAGAGGTCCCGGTGGAACTGGTTCCAGAGCAGCACCAGCACCTCGGCGACCGTCTCGTTGTGCCGCTGGTACAGCTCGAACCGCAGGGACTCGGTGACCCGCTTCCGCCCGAGGGTCTGGGGCCGGTAGCCCTGGAAATGGCGGGCGAAGGCCATCCGGTCCAGGCGCCGGATGTGCTCGATGATCAGTCCGATGTCGAGGCCCCGGACGATCCGGTCGAAGTCCTGCTCCAGCGGCCCGAAGGCCTCCACGGCGTTCATCGATTGCTCCTCGGGCTTCTCACGCCCCCTGGCGGGTCTTCACGGCCTGCCGCACCCGGGCGGAAAGGTCGATCCCGGCGATCGGCTTCAGGTCGTACCGGACCCGCACCATCGGCTTGTCCACCTGGATCAGGCGCCCCAGGTCGATGGGGGTCCCGATCAGGACCAGTTCCGCATCGGTGCTTGCGATGGTCTGGGCCAGTTCGGCGATCTGGCGCTCGCCGTAGCCCATCGCCGGCAGCACCTGGCGGCAGTGGGGATACTTCTCGTAGGTGGCCCGGATGGATCCGACGGCGTGGACCGTGGGATCCACCAGCACCGCCCCCTCCCGCCGGGCCAGCACGAAGCCCGCCCCGATGGGCATCTGGCCGTGGGTCAGGGTCGGCCCGTCCTCGACCACCAGCACCCGCTTGCCCTTCAGGTCCACGGGGCGATCGAGCCGGATCGTCGATTCGGCCTCCACCACGTCGGCCCGGGGATTCCAGCGGGCGATGGATTCCCGCACCGTCTGGAGGGCCTCCTGGGACGCCGAATCGACCTTGTTGATCACCACCACGTCGCCCATCAGCAGGTTCGCCATGCCCGGGTAGTAGGTGGTCTCGTGACCGGGGCGCAGGGGGTCGGTCACCACGACGTGGAGGTCAGGACGATAGAAGGGGAGGTCGTTGTTCCCGCCGTCCCAGAGAATCACGTCGGCCTCGGCCTCGGCCGCCTGGAGGATCCGGTGATAGTCCACGCCGGCGAAGACCAGGCTCCCGTTCTCCAGGTGGGGCTCGTACTCCTCCCGCTCCTCGATCGTGCAGCGGTGGAGATCCAGGTCCCGGGCATCGGCGAACCGCTGCACGGCCTGGGCCTCCAGGTCCCCGTAGGGCATCGGGTGACGCACCACCGCGACCTTCCACCCCTGCTCCCGGAGCGCCGCCGAGACGTACCGGGAGGTCTGGCTCTTGCCGCACCCGGTGCGCACGGCGCAGACCGCGATGACCGGCTTCCGGGAGGGGATCATCGTGGGGCGGGACCCCGCCAGGACGTAGTTGGCCCCGGCGGCGATGGTCCGGGACCCGATCTCCATCACGTGCTGGTGGGAAACGTCGGAATAGGAGAAGACGACCTCGTCCACCTGATGCTTCCGGATCAGGTTCTCGAGTTCCGATTCCTCGACGATGGGGATGCCGTCGGGGTAGAGCCGGCCGGCCAGCGAGGCCGGGTAGGTGCGGCCCGCGATGTCGGGAATCTGGGCCGCGGTGAAGGCGACCACCCGGTAGGCCTCGTTGTCCCGATAGAGGCAGTGGAAGTTGTGGAAGTCCCTTCCTGCCGCGCCGACGATGATCACGTTCCTGGCCGAATTCATCTGTGACCGCCTCCTGCAAGAACCCGCAAGTTCCGGGCGCCGCAATGCTATCGACCGTCCCGGGGATGTCAAGGCGCTTTGGACCCCCCCGGAAGGTCGGGGCGCTAGCGGGATCGTCCCACCCCGACGCGGCGGCAGCGGTCCGACAGGGGGCACCGGCTGCACCAGGGCGACTGGGGCCGGCAGACCTCCTGGCCGAAGCGGACCAGCAGGGGGTTGATCGGCCTCCAGAACGCCGGGGGAAGCACCTCGCGCAATGCCGCCTCGGTCCGGTCGGGGGAGGGGGTCCGGATCCATCCCAGGCGGTTCAAGATGCGGTGCACGTGGGTGTCCACGCAGAGCCCGGGCCCGCCGAAGCCCTCGGCCAGGACCAGGTTCGCGGTCTTGCGCCCGACCCCCTGGAAGGACAGCAGCACCTCCAGGTCCGCCGGAACCCGTCCTCCGAACTCCCGCACCAGCCGCTCGGCAAGGGCCTTCAGGCGGACGGCCTTGGTGCGGTAGAAGTTCACCGGCCGGATGGTCTCCACGAGGACCTCCAGCGGCATGGCCGTCAGGGCCTCGGGCGTCGGGGCCGCCTCGAAGAGCCGGGAGGCCGCCAGGTCCGTCACCGGGTCCCGGGTCCTCAGGCTCAGGATGGTCGCGACCAGCACCCGGAAGGGGTCCTCGGTCCCCTCGGCGATCCGGGTCACCGACGGCGGGTCCAGGTCCCCGAGCCACCGGCGCAGATCCTCCACCAGCCGGGCCCAGTCGGCCCCGGACACCGGGGCGTTCCGCTTCCCTCCCTTCACGGGTCCTCCCGCCGGTCGCCCTCCCGCCTGCCGGTCACAGCGGATGCTCCTCCAGGAACTTCTCGGCGTCCATCGCCGCCTGGCAGCCGCTCCCGGCGGCGGTGATGGCCTGGCGGTACCGGGTGTCCGCGACGTCGCCGCAGGCGAAGACGCCCGGCACGCTGGTCTCGGTGTGCCGTCTCTGCACCACGTAGCCCTTGTCGTCCAGTTCCACCTGCCCCCGGAAGACCTCGGTGTTGGGCCGGTGCCCGATGGCCAGGAAGAGGCCCTGGACCGGCAGGATCGACTCCTCGCCGGTCCGGGTGTCCCGGAGCCTCAGGCCCGAGACCTCCTTGCCGGTCTCGGTGAGGACCTCCTCGACGACCCGGTTCCAGGCGAAGACGATCTTCGGGTTCGCGAAGGCCCGGTCCTGCATCGCCTTGGAGGCCCGCAGGCGATCCCGGCGGTGGATCAGGGTGACCTTCGTGGCGAACCGCGTCAGGAAGGTGGCCTCCTCCAGGGCGCTGTCCCCGCCGCCGACCACGGCGATCTCCTTGCCCTTGAAGAAGAACCCGTCGCAGGTCGCGCAGGCCGACACCCCGTGGCCGATCAGGGCCTGCTCGCTGGGGAGCCCCAGGTACTGGGCGCTGGCCCCCGTGGCGATGATGACCGCCGCGGCCTCCTCCCACCGTTCCCCGTCCACCTCGACCCGGTAGGGCCGACGGGCGAAGTCCACCTTCGTGGCCGTGGCGAAGGTGCACTCGGCCCCGAACCGCGTCGCCTGCTCCCGGAGGCGGTCCATCAGTTCCGGTCCCTGGATGCCCTCGGGAAAGCCCGGGAAGTTCTCCACCTCGGTGGTCTGGGTCAGCTGCCCCCCCGGCTGGACGCCCTCGAGCACCAGGGGCTTCAGGTTCGCCCGGGCGGTGTAGATCGCGGCGGTCAGCCCTGCCGGTCCGGAACCGATGATGATCACCTGCCTCATCTCGAACGCTCCTGTTTGAAGGGGGCGGGACCCCGGGTCCCGCTGCGGCTGGCCGATACTCTGGGCATCCTTTCCGGGATGGCAACCGTCTTGCCCGGGAAGGGCTCTGCGGTTATTCTGGGCCGTCCTGGATCGGAGGCAGCCATGACCCTTCACGACTCCGGATCGGTGCGGCGCGGGCTTCCCCAGGAGGCCCAGAGGGCCCGGCGCTTCGAGGCCCACCTCTCGGTGCTGCTGATCAACGTGGACGGCCTGTCCCGGATCAACGAGACCCTCGGCACCGAGGCCGGGGACTACGTGCTGGGGGAGATCGGCACCCTGCTCCGGCGGCACACCCGGACGATCGACGTGGTGGGGCGCTGGGACCGGGACGACTTCATCATCCTGACGGTGGACCGGAACCTCGAAGGGTCCCTGGCCGTGGCCGAGAAGATGCGGACCCTGATCCGGGAGCACCCCTTCGCCTGGAAGGGCTCGCCGGTCCCGGTCACGGTCAGCATCGGGATCGCCCGGGGCGTCCCGGCCACCGAGGGGCAGATCGACGAACTCCTGGCCCGGGCCCGGCAGGCGGTCGCCCTGTGCAAGGCCGCCGGGGGAGACCGCATCGAGCGGGAAGCGGACCCCGGATAGGATCGGTCCCGGACGGCCATGGCCACGGGGTCTGCGACGAGGGAACCGGCACCGCCGGAGAGCCTCCCGGGAACCTCCCGTCAGTAGCCGGCGATCATCTCCACCGGACTGCCGACCGCGAACTCCCGGTTCGCGTAGGTGATGATGCCCAGGCAGCTCTCCTCCTGGGCCTCGATGACCAGGATCTCCCCGTTCAGTTCCTCGGGGAAGTCCTTCCGTTTCTTGGGCTTGGGGTTGAAGGCGTCCACCCCGTCCCCCTTCTGGCGCACCACGAACCGGTTGCCCGCCTGGACCCCGTCCCGGGTGCCCTTGTCGATGATCACGTAGTGATACTCCCCCAGCGACTCCAGCCCCTCGAAGTTGTACACCACGGTTCCCGAGAGTTCCGTGGCGTTGCTGACCGCCGGGACCACCCGCTGCATCGGCGCGAAGGGGACCACCCGGTCCCCCCGCTCGATCTCCTGGAAGGCCATCAGCACCACCGCCTTGTTCAGGGGCGTCTCGGTGGAGGTCACCTTGGTGACCCCCAGGTAGCGGACGATGTACCCGATCTTCTTGCCGCTCTTCGGGTGCTTGACCCGCTTCTCGATCCGGTACACCAGAAAGAGGTCCCCGGGCTTCACCCGTCGCTGGGTCTCGAACCGGATGTAGGCCTCGTCGGTCTCCCCGAGGTACACCCGCTCCTCCCGGCTGTTCGACAGCACTCCAGACCCCTTGAACTGGTCCTCGGACAGGAAGCCCACCCGGCGCCCCAGCACCATCTCGACCTGGGGACCGCCCGAGTAGCGGGACTCGGTGACGCGGTATCCCTGGGGCGCCTGGACCTGAGGCTGGGGCGGGACCAGGAAGACCTGGTCCCCGGGGAAGATCCAGTTGGGATTGGTGATGTGGGGGTTGAAGGACCAGAGGGTCGGCCAGTAGTCCGGGTCGTTGAAGAACCGGTCGGCGATGTCCCAGAGGGTGTCTCCCGCCTCGGCGATGTAGACGTTCACCTCGCCCGTGCTGGCCCCGCTGACCTGGACCTGCTGGGCCCGGGCCACACCCCCGGTGAACCAGAGGGCCGCGCACAGGACCCACGCCCAACGCACCGAACCGGTTCCCCGTGACCTCGTCTTCATCCTCTCCTCCGGTCTCAGGGCAGTTCCCCGAGCAGGCGCACGGCCACCGCCGCCGCCGGACTCTCCGGGTAGGTCAGCATCACCGCGTCGTACATCCGCCGGGCCTCGTCCCAATGCTCCAGTCGCTGGTCGCAGAGCCCGACCTTCACCATCGCGTCGGGAACCTTGTTGCCGTCGGGATGCTCCGTGACGACCCTCAAGAATTCCTGGCGGGCCTGGGCCCACTCCTTCCGGTCGTAGTGGCACTCGCCGATCCAGTACTGGGCGTTGTCAGCGTAGGGGTGCTTGGGATGGCGGCGCAGGAAGTCCCGGAACGCCGCCATCGCCTCGTCGAGCCGTCCCTGGCGATAGGCCTCGTAGGCCTCCCGGTAGGCCGTCAGGACCCGGTCCTCCCCGACCTCCGGCGCCGGGTCCGCCATCCGGGAGGTCCCGGTCCTGGATCCGCGGGAGGCGGCCGGGCGGGGCCGGCTCCCCGAGGACACGACCCGGCCGTCATCGGTGAGGGTCGCGTAGACGTCGCTCATCTCGTCGGGGCGGCCAACGGCCCCTTCCCGCCCGCTCCGGGCCCTCGGCGCCGGCGGGGCATCCCCCTCCCCCGAGTCCTCGTCGCCCTCCTCGTCGTCCTCCTCGGTCCGGGGCACCAGGCGCACGCTGGGAAGGGCCCTGGGAACCTCCAGGGAGGGTGCCGGCAACCCGGCCAGGGTCCCGGGGACTCCCGGAGGCGCCCCGGTGCTGGCCGCGGCCGCCCGCCCGGCGGCCATCTGCCGGGTCTCCACCTGGTCCTGCAGCAGCATCAGGCGGTTCTCCAGGCTCGTCACCTGCTGGCGCTGGGCCGCCGCCGACCGCTCCAGGTCCCGGACCTGGGTCTCCAGGCCCCTCAGGCGACCCTCCAGGGCGGCCTGGGACCCCGCGCACCCCGTCGAAAACACCACCGCCAGGATCGCCCAACGTCCCATGTCCTCTCCGGACCGCCGACACGCCCCTCGATTCTAGGGCCGACCATGCCCTGGGGACAAGCGGACGGGAACCGAAGGCTCCCTCGGCCCCCTCCGGCGGGGCGCCGGATCCGCCCGGGACCGCACCCGGGACCGGGCCACGGCCTTCCCGGGACCGCTCCCCGGGCGATCGACCCGGTCGGGAATCCCGTTCGCGGACGCATCATCCCGACACCCCGAGGAACGGGGAGTTTGATGCGGATGCGCATCCCGGCCGGTCTTGACATCCCCCGGGCACCCTTCTATAAGAGAAGGCCTGAACCAGGGTAGCATTTCCCGGGAACGGGGAACCAACAGGGAGGGTTCGATGGTGAGGAAATTCAAGGTGCTGTGGATGGCGTTCGGCGCGGTGTCCCTGCTGTCCTTCGCGGCCTGCGGCCCGAAGTACCCCAACTGCAAGGAGGACAAGCACTGCAAGGACAAGGGCGAGTTCTGCGTGGACGGTCTGTGCCGCCAGTGCGCGGTGGACGCCCACTGCACCAGCATGGGCCCCTGCGCCTACTGTGGATCGGGGTACACCTGCCAGAAGCCCGCTGGCAACCTGGGCGACTGCTGCACCTCGGACCTGAACTGCAACGGCGGCAAGTGCAACAAGGCCCCGGGCATGGACCGTGGCACCTGCGTGAAATGCCTGTCCGACGCCGACTGCGGTCCGGGACAGGCCTGCTCGAACAACACCTGCATCGCGAAGGCGGAGTGCGATGCGAACAACCCGTGCCCCGCCGGCAAGCGCTGCGACTACGGCCGGTGCGTCGAGGACACCTGCCAGATGAGCCCGGTCCTCTTCGACTTCGACCAGGCCGAGATCCGGGTGGACCAGCGGCCGGTCGTGACCTCGAACTACGACTGCATCAAGAAGCGCGGCGTCGCCCGGGTGAAGCTGGAGGGGAACGCCGACGAGCGGGGCGGCGACCAGTACAACATGCAGCTCGGTTCCCGGCGGGCCAATGCCGCCAAGGCGTACCTGGTCCGGCTGGGCATGAAGGGCAAGGACATCCAGACCGTGTCCTACGGCGAGGCCAATCCCGTCTGCTCGAGCCAGACCGAGGACTGCTGGCAGCGGAACCGCCGGGTGGACTTCGTCGCCCAGTAGGGGCGCGGTCCCGGGCTTCCGGACGTTCCCGAGCATTCCCCCCGCCGATCCTTCGAGGAATCCGCCATGCGAAGACTTTGGCCCTGCCTGCTGCTGCTCGTTCAGCCGGGATGTGTGACCCTGTGGAACTTCAACCAGACGGTCGATGACCTCCGGGGCCGGCTCCGGGCCCTGGAGGAGAAGCAGGCCGCCCTGGAGGCCGCCCAGGCCGAGTCCCAGCAGCAGATGGGCCAGGTGCGGGAGGAGATGGTCGAGGCCACCGAGGCCCTGCGGGCGGGAGGCGCGAACCTCGGGGCCGACGTGGACGCCCTGAAGACCGAGGTGGCCCGGCTGAAGGGGTCCCAGGAGGAGGTCGCCTGGGCGATCTCCCGCCAGCAGGAGGACCTCCAGGAGGTCCGGAAGTCCCTGGACGCCCTGGGGGTCCCCGTGGTGCGGCTGCCCGAGGGGGTCACCGAGGACCGGGACAGCCTGTTCCGGGCGGGCCAGGAGGCCCTGCAGAAGAAGGACGGGCCCCTGGCCCGGGGCCTGCTGCGACGGTTCCTGGAGAACTTCCCCGACGAGCCCAGGGCCCCGGAGGCCCAGTTCCTGCTGGGGGAGACGTTCTTCCAGGAGGGCAAGTGGGGACAGGCCGTGAAGGAGTACCAGCGGGTCCACGACCGCTACAAGGACGCCCGGGGTGCCCCGGTGGCCCGGGCCCTGGAGCGCATCGCCGAGTGTCTGCTGAAGCAGGGGGATTGCACGAAGGCGATCGGGGTGTACCAGTACCTGGCGGAATTCGCGAAGAAGGGCCCCGAGGCCGATCGGGCCCGGTCCCAGATCCAGCGCCTGAGGCGGACCTGCAAGGGAGCCCGCTGAAGGCCCTCCGGTGCGCGGCGCCTACCGCCGGCCGATGACGAAGGCCGGCCGGATCACGTGGATCAGCGCCGGGAGCAGCACCAGTCCCCCGAGCATCGAGATGGCCAGCCAGAAGACCAGCAGCACCCCCATGTCGGCCTGGAACCGCAGGAACGAGAAGCCCCAGAAGGCCGTGCTGACGGTCATCGTCGCGGCGGTGAAGAAGACCGCCTTTCCCGAGGTGGCGATGGCCCGCAGGATCGCCGATCGCAGGTCGCCCAGCACCTGGAACTCCTCCTGGATCCGGCTCACGACGTAGAGGCCGTAGTCCACCCCGAGGCCCACCCCCAGGGAGATCACGGGCAGCACGTTCACGTCCAGCCCGATCCGCCGGATTCCCATCAGGGACAGGGTCAGGTAGTTCGAAAGGACCAGGGGCACCAGGAACAGCACCCCCGCCAGCAGCGACCGGTAGGCCAGCCAGCAGAACAGGAAGACCGTGCCGAAGGCCAGGAGCGTCACCAGCCCCTCGGTCCGGACGATCACGTCGTTCACCGCGGCCAGCAGGCCCCCGAAGCCCCCGGCCAGCCGGAACCGGGCATGGTCCATCGGGTTCTGGTCCACGAAGGTCCGGAGGCGGTCCTCGACGGCCCGGAGCGTTTCCCCCCGGTGGTCCTTCAGGTAGATGGCGATGTTGGCGTGGCGGCTGTCGGGGGTGATGAACCGCTGGAGGTCCCCGGGCTCGCTGGCGCCGTAGATCATCTCCAGGAAGAAGCCGCTCTCCCGGCCGTCGGTCGGGATCAGTTCCCACCGGGGATCGCCGCCGTGCATGGCCCGGATCAGCGGCGGCACCAGGTCGGCGATCGACGAGGTGCCCCCCACCTCCGGCATCGAGGCCATCTCCCGCTGCAGCATCGCCATCTTCGTCAGCACGTCCGGGGACTTGATGGCGTTCCAGGCGTCCCCCTCCACGATCACGCTGAGGACCTCGGTGTTCTGGAACTTCGCTCCGATGGCCTCGTTGTCCAGGTTGTAGGAGGAGTCGGGCCACAGCATCGGCGTTCCGGGATGGACGTCGCCGATCACCAGTCTGCTGGCCCCCGCCACGCCCACCACCAGCAGCAGCGCCGTCACGCCGATCACCCTCCAGGGGCGGTCCAGGCAGGCCGTGCCGACCCGCACCAGGCCCCGGGACAGCCACCCCTCCTCCCGGACCGTGCGCTTCCGGGGAGGCGGAAGCCACGACAGCAGGACGGGGTTCAGCAGCACGTCGGTGACGATCAGGCTCATCACCCAGAAGGACCCCATCACCGCCATCTTCTGCATCAGCGGGATGGGGGTGAGCCAGACGGCCCCGACTCCCAGCGCGTCGGTGACGATCGAGATCACCCCCGGTTCCATCAGCGCGGAGCAGGTCCGGGCCGCGGCCTCCCTCCGGTCCCCGTCCCGGCCGTACTCCTCCAGGAACCGCTCGATCAACTGCACGGAGTGGGACAGGGCCCGGGCGCTGATCACGAAGGGGATCACCAGGATCAGCGGGTCGAAGTTGTGCCCCAGCAGGCCCAGCAGGCCCAGTCCCCAGATCGCCGACAGGACCGCGGTGGCGAAGGGGATCCACACGCCCCGGAAGTCCCGGAAATACAGCGCCAGCAGCAGGACCATCGAGAAGAGCGTCAGTCCCAGCCACCAGGCCAGGGTGGGGTAGTGCTGCAGGATGTGGCCCAGCAGCACCGGGCGCCCGATCATCCGGACGCGGGTGTGGTCGTCCTCCAGGGACCGGGCGAGTTCCTGGAGTTTCCGGTAGGTCTTCAGCGGATCGAACTGCCCCTCGAAGAAGCCCGCCACCACCAGCGCGGCGGTCTCGTCCCGGGAGACCAGGACCCCGTGGAGCCGGGGGATCCTCCGCACGAGGTTCCGGAGCGCCTCGATTTCCTCGGGGGTCTTCGGGACCTCGGGCCACATCACCGGCACCGCCTGGAAGCCGGCCACCGGGTCCACGGTGATGTCCTTGACCTTCCGCTGGGCCAGGGACAGGACCTGGTAGTTGTTGATCCCGTCGAAGACCTCCAGTTCCTTGGTCAGCCGTCGGACCTTCTCGAGGGTCTCGACGGTGTAGATGTCCCCCTCCGTGACCTCCACCGAGAGGACCACGACGTTGGCGCCGCCGAAGACGTCCTGGAACTCCTTGTAGGTCTCCACGAACTCGTGGGTCTCGGGGAAGAGGTCGATCAGGCGGCTCTCGACGGTGACCTTCGGCACCTGCAGCGCGAAGAAGACCGTGACCAGCCCGATGGCCAGCGAGAAGGGCCCCCGGTGCCGCAGCACGAAGCGGGCGATGCGAACGCGGACGTCGGTCCCGGGGGCCTTCATCGGTCACCCCCTTCCCGGACCCAGGTGCGTCCGAAGTCCTCCGTCCGGAGCAGAGCCCCCTCGGCGCCCACCGCCAGGCCGGCTCCGGACGGGGACAGGGCCGCCCCCGCCAGCCAGCCGAAGACCGGCACCGGAACCCGCTCCCAGGGACCGCGGGGATCGTCCGCCCGGATCACCGTGCCGCCCAGCCCCACCGCGACGACCTTCGAACCGGCCGCGGCCACCCGGACCAGGTGCTCCCGGGTCGGCACTTCCACCACCCGGAAGTCCCGGCCTCCGGGCCCGAAGACCACCGTGCCGTCCTGGCCCACGGCCACGATGCCGCCGCCGGCCGCCGCGACCCCGAACAGCGACACCTCGACTCCCGCCGAGTCCTGGCGGCCGAACGTCCTGCCTCCGTCCTCGGATCGGGCGATCCAGCCGAACTCCCCCACGACCACCACCGTCTCCCGGTCCAGGAAGGCTACCCCGTTCCAGGTGGGGTCCTCGCCCTCGGGGGCGATCCGGACCGGTTCCCAGGAGTCCCCTCCGTCGTCGGTGCGGATCGCCGTGGCGAAGTTGCCTACGGCCATGCCCCGGCGGAGGTCCGCGAAGTCCAGGGCCAGCAGGTGCTCCCGGGTGCCCGTGGCCAGGGCGACCCATCCGCCGGTCCCGTCGGGCCTCAGCACGCGGCCGTCCCGCCCGCAGGCCGTCAGCCGCCCCTGGACCAGGTCCGCCGCCAGCAGCCCGAAGGGGCCCCCCGGGCCCACCGACCGGAAGGTTCGTCCCGAGTCGTCGCTGTCCCAGATCAGCCCCGGAAAGCCGACGATCACCGCCCGTTCCCCTTCGATCACCGCGTCGAACAACGGGTCCCGCCCCCCAGGTCCCGCCGCCGTCCGGGCCAGCGCCGGCAGCGCCAGCAGGACCCCGAGCCAAGCCATCGCACCGCGTCTCATGGCCCCTCCCCGTTCCCGCCCCGGGCGGAGATCCCCGGACTACTTGCCCATCTTCTGGAGGTTCGACAGCGTGAACTGCGACGGGTCCAGCCCCTTGTTGGCGAACGAGTTGTAGGAGGGGAAGGCGGTGGCATGCTCGGCCTGGAGGTCGATCACCAGCGAGGTGCCGATGTCCGGGGGATACCGGTCCATGTCCGGGCTGTCGTTGTAGGCGTTGATCAGCACCTTCCATAGGCGGCCCTTCTTGTCGTAGGCCTCCTTGAAGGGGATGTAGAAGGTCTCGGCGTCGAAGTAGAACACCATCCGGCTGTAGGGGTAGTCCTTGAACTTCGGGGTCGCCTCGACCACGTAGACCGGGCGCGGCTCCCACTTGCCCCGGAAGTTCCAGTAGGGGGGGGTCTTGAAGTCGAAGGTCTGGTCGCGATGCTCCTTCCCGGCCCGGATCCCCGCGTGCATCGGCGCCAGGATCGTGGTCCTGCGGACCAGCCGCCAGTGCATCCACTCGGGGTAGCCCATGAAGCCCCGGACGTCCTCGTAGAGCATGTCCGTGTTGTTCCAGGCGTCGCCCCGGGTCCCGAAGGAGGCCTTCATGGTCCGGCGCATCGTCGGGATGTACACCCAGCCTTCCTGGTCCTTCGGGTCGGTGTAGCGGCTGTAGAGAGCGCCGAACCCCGCCTTGTCGTAGGGCTCGATGGCCCAGGTCATGGAGGTGTACTGGACTCCCCGCTGGGCCATTTCGGGGATGTGGGGCTTGGGAGGCACGTCGGTGCGGAACATGGCCCGGATGATGTAGAGCCAGCGCCACTCCTCGCTCCGCTCGACCCCCTTCTTGCCGTTGATCCAGTACACCCCGTAGTGGAACCCCCCGTCGTCGCCGTTGTAGGAATACTGGTAGTTCCAGGCCACCTGTAGGCCGTCCTGGGGGTTCGGGAAGGGCAGCCCGGCGGTGTAGTTCTCGATGCCCTTCTTCCGGGGGTTGTCCCCGGTATCCAGCAGCCGCGCCTGGCCGGCGTACTGGTTCGTCGCCTCGATGTATCCCTTGGACGGGTGGATCGGCTTGTAGGGGATCGTCCAGGCCTTCAGCCCGTAGCGCTCGAACAGCAGCCCCAGGGCCTCGGGGATGAACGAGGCGTGGGATTTCCAGTTGGACGCGTCCAGCACGACGCCGGGCTTGAAACCCGTCGTGTCGGGCCGGAACCCCACCATCGATCCCCAGTTGTCCGCCGTCAGCGTCACCCCGGGCTTCCACTGGCCCGAGGCCGCCAGTGGGACCAGCACCAGCATCGCGCCGATTCCCGGCAGAAGCGTCCTTCCTCGCATGTTCCCCTCCCCCGCCTTCCCCGGCGGCATTCTCCTGTTCAGAACTGGTACCGCACCCGGACGTTCACCTCGTCCCGGTCCCGGAACAGCCCGATCCCCTTGTAGGGGTCGTCCCCGAAGAACTGGTTCACCGCGGCCAGGATCCGCCAGTGGTTGCCCAGCGCCACGTCCATCTGCACGCTGAGGAACCCGCCGTTGTTCGGCAGCCAGGCCCCGACGATCCGGGGCGTCAGCATCCCGTTCAGGTAGGACGTGAAGACGGCCCCCACCAGCCGGAAGGAGTGCTCCTCGGCCAGCGTCGAGTCGTATCCCGGGACCTCCAGGATGTAGTCCCCCTGGTCCACGACCAGCCCGTCGGCGTCGCGTTTCAGGGGCTTGAAGTCGGTGATCCAGGTGTGCATGAACTGCAGCACGAACATCGTGGACTGCTGGGGGTTGAGCCAGCGGATGGTCGAGGGCCTCTGGAGGGTCAGGGCCCAGGAGAAGACCTTCTTCTTCGGGTTGTCGAAGTAGTAGCCCACCGCCCGGTCCCCGCCGATCTCGGCGGCGGTGGCCGGGTCCATCCGGATCCGCTTCTTCAGCGAGTGCACCGGGTAGGTCCGGTCGGGCTCGAAGGCCGCCTCCAGTTTGATGTTCAGGGCCACGGGATGGGGCACCGCCACCTCCATCGAGGCCCCGACGACGTGCTGCCTGGGGAACCCCAGGTACACGTCGTAGCCGCTGGCCCCGGAGGTGAAGGGGGCGACGAAGTAGAGGGGGATCGGGGGGCTCTGGACGTGGGTCCAGAAGTAGGCCAGCGTGTAGGTCACCGGGCCCGCCTCACCCCGCCACCGGGCGCCGGCCCGGCTGTTCCGGACGTCCCGCTGGGGCCACAGGAACACCTTCGAGTGGATCGAGTTCGGGTGCAGGGAGGCGTCGCCCTGCTTCGGGGGCGGCGGCAGGCCCCAGGCGCCCACGAAGGTCAGCGGCACCGTGACCATGTCCTCGGGGCGGTCCAGGGCCGGGACCCAGACGCTCTCCAGCCAGCCCCGCAGCGGGGGGATCTCCAACTGGGCCTTCAGCATCCAGTTGGGAATCCGCTGGTCCTCGAAGGACTCCAGGGGGCCGAAGTGCCAGGTGGAATCGGTGGGATTGATCACGTCCAGCAGCCGGTACTGCCCGGTCTCTCCCCAGGACACCTGCTGGCGTCCCACCCGGAAGTTCAGCAGGGGATGGGCCTCGATGTCCACGTAGAGTTCCCGGACGTCCAGTTCGTTGTAGTAGCGGTCGAGCACCCACTGCCGGCGCTTCTCGGCCTGCCCGACGTAGCCCGCATCGGGGACCTGGGCGTCCCGGTCCGACGGCAGCTTGCTGGACAGCACGCCCCGGAGGATCGCGTGGAGGGAGATCGCCCGGGTGGGCTGCCAGTCCGCCTCGATCTGCAGCGTGTTGCGGAACATCGACAACTCGCCCAGTTTCCCGCCGTGGTCGGTGGGATAGACCTTGTTCGCCTTCACGTCCTCCTCGTACCGGTCCTTCTCCCAGCCGAAGAAGACGCCGAACTGGGTCTGCAGGTAGCCGTTGACCTGGAACCGGCCCGTCTGCTCCCCGAAGGGGTCCCCGGGAGCCCGGGACCCGTAGAGATCCTCCTGGGCCTCGACCCCAGGCGCCTCCTCGCCGGGGAACGGTTCGCTGTAGGCCGGGAATTCCCCCTCCGGGGCCCCCGGGGCCGCACCGGTCCCATCGACCACGACTCCCGGCGGCGCCTCTTCCTCCCCCGGTGCCGGCCGGGCGGTCCCTGGCAGGCCCAGCAGGCACGCGATGCCGAGGACTCCCGTCCAGAAGGTCCGGCTCGTCCCGCGAGAGAGATTCATCGGGTCCTCCTGTGGTTCGGTCCCGGGTCAGGCCGCCGGATCACCGGGTGCAGTCCCCGGGAGTCGGATTGGCCGGCGTGTCCGCGTAGATGTTGCTGATGCAGATGCTGTCCGGCTGGACGAAGATGTCCACCGTGCCAACGACCGTGGTTCCGACCTTCGCGGTGACCGTCACCTTGCCGCTCTGGTCGATGGCCACGTTGCCCGCCAGGAAGTAGGACAGGTTCTTGCTGGTGGTGGGGGCCGCCTCCAGGGAGGCCGGCAGGCCGGTGGTCGGGTTGAAGTAGCGGTACTCGCCGGCGGGGGTCGTTTCGATGGTGCCGCAGCCGACCTTCTCCTCCTCGCCCTCGTCGATCCGGCCATCCTGGTTCTTGTCGTTGAAGAAGTAGAGGCCACCGGCCACGATGCCCTTCGTCGGGTCCACGGTCAGGCCCGCCAGGGCCGGCGCGACGTTGTAGGTCAGTTCGCTGACCAGCCAGAGCGTCTCGTCCTGGGCCTCGGAGTCGATGTTGAACTGGTAGGTCGGCTTGGCGTCGGCCCCCGATGCCAGGAACCCGACCCGGATCCCCTTCGGGAGTTGCAGTTCCACCAGGCCGTTGGCCTTCGACCGGACCTCCTGGCCCGTCGGAAGGCCCGTGGCATTGTCCAGCACCTTCACCAGGGCCCCCTCCACCGGGTCCTTCGACTGGAAGTCGATCAGGGTGGCCTTGAACGTCCCCATCACCGGCGGCGTATCGGGCGTGCCCAGGTCCGTCGCCGGCAAGTCCGTCGCCGGGAGGTCCTGGCCGCCGCCCGTGTCCGCCGCCACGTCCGGTCCCGTCGAGGTGTCCTTCCCGGAATCGCCCGATTCGCAGGCCCAGGTCCAGGAAACGATCGCCGCCAGCACCAGTGCATGCACCCGGCTCATCCTGCCCTCCTCCGTTATCGGAAAGCACCGTTGTCCCTACGGAACCCCTTCATTCCAACAGAACCTTGTCAAATGCCAATATTCCATTTCTTTATCCCCTTGACACACTGCGTCCATGGACTGCGAGAGAGCGAGGATTGGCGATGATTCGGCTCCGGGAACGCGTCATCCCCCGGACCGGCGGGAGCAGATCAGGGCCGCCCCGAAGGCGGTGACGCCCTGGGGATCGGGCAGCAGCGGGACGACCTCCATCCCCAGGGCCTCCGAGAGGGCGCGGATCACCGCCAGGGATCGGGCCGGGCCCCCGGTCGCCACGACGGGAGCCGCGACCCCCACCTGCCTGCCCAGGGCGGCGACCCGGCTGCAGACGGCCGCCAGGACACCCTTCAGGATGCGGTCCGGGGGTTCCCTCCGGGAGAGGCGCCCCACCACCTCCGACTCGGCGAAGACCGTGCAGGTGCTGCTGATGGGCAGGGGTTCCACATCGGCACGGGAGACCTCGTCGAAGCGATCCTGGGGGATGCCCAGCACCCGGCTCATCACCTCCAGGAAACGCCCCGTCCCGGCGGCGCAGCGGTCGTTCATCGCGAAGTCCAGCACCTTCCCGTCCTGGACCCGGACCACCTTGCTGTCCTGGCCCCCGATGTCCACCACGGTGGCCGCCTCGGGCCGCAGCGCCCCGACCCCGGCCGCCAGGGCCGTGATCTCGCTCACCTGGGCCAGGCGGGGATCGTGGAGGGCCCGTCCGTAGCCCGTGGTGACCACCGGGAGGCCCTCGGCCCCGGCCTGCCGCAGGGCCTCCCGGGCCGCCTCGACCATGTCCGGCATCGAGGGGACGATCACGGACCGCACCAGACGGCCGTCCTCCACCACCGCGCACTTGGTCGCCGTGGACCCGATGTCGAGACCGGCGCTGGCCCGGCTCATGTCCCGGCTCCGAGGCTCTCGAAGAAGGGGACCAAGCGCTGCTCCAGATGCTCCATCGAGACGGCCCGGGGGTCGGCCATGTCGGCCTCGATCACCACCCCCGGGACGCCGGTGCGGCCGGTGACGACCTGCCGAACGCCGTACTGGCCCAGGGAATAGCGCTTGCAGGACCGGTTCGAGTGCAGCACGAACCCCTGGGCCCCGAAGCGCCGGATCATGCGGGTCAGGACCTCGACCCGGTGGGCGACGCCATGGTTCAGCAGGATGTCCGTGTAGGCCTTCGCCAGGCCCGTGAAGGGGTCCTTCGGGTCCAGGTGCTCGACGGTCCAGGCGCTGGTGTAGGTGTCCGCCACCAGGGCGACCCGGTGCCGCTCGAAGAGCTTCTTCAGGGGCTTGTGGGCCGGCCAGATGGCGATGTTGTCCCAGATCACCCGGGCCCGCTCGTCGGGAATCGCCGAATCCCCTCGAGCGGACCGCTGGCGCAGTTCCTGGAGGAGTCCCCGGTAGTAGGCCACGCACCGCCGGGTTCCCCGCATCGAGACGATCGGGGCCATGTGGACGAAGGCGTCGAAGGAGGTGAAGGGGGCCGGGCGCCCGGAGGCGGTCTCGAGGACCTGGGCCCAGAGTTCCAGGGCCTCCCGGGACCGTTCCGTGACCCTGCGCAGGCGGTCCTCGGTGATCCGCCGCCAGCCGACCCGGGAGATCTCCGGGGCCATCGCCACCAGTTGTTCCCGGACGTAGGCCACGTCCCCCTCGGTGGGGGGACCGTCGTGGAACGGGGTGTCCAGGAAGAACATCGGGACCCGGAAGTGCTCGGCGGTCAGCCGGAACCAGTTCTGGACGGTGCCGCAGATGTTGTTGCTGACCAGCACCAGGTCCGGGGGCACCAGCCGCCCCAGGGGGGTCCTGCCGGTCCACTGGGACCCGAGGTCCACCCGGGCGTAGGAGCAGAGGTCGCGGGAGTAGCCGCGCCCTTCGGCGTGCTCGGCGAGGCCCTGGGACATCTCCCGGGCGGCGCAGATGGCGGCGTGGTTCTCGGGGTAGAACGGGATGAATCCCGCGGCCAGCACCAGTTCCACCGGCGATCCCGAGGTGACCCAGGCGACCGGAAGACCCAGCCGGGAGCCCATGCGGGTCCAGAGGACCTGGTTGCGGATCGTCCGGGCCAGCACGGCGTTGTGTTGCAGTCTTCTCATGGCAGAGACTCCACCAGGGTCTGGACCCGGGTCCGCTGGCCTCCGGTGAGGCGCTTCTGGCGGTCCAGTTCCAGGACCAGCGACGGGATGCCCGCCTCCCGAAGGGCGCTTGCGAGCCCCGGTGCCTCGAAGGCGCAGGGGTCGCAGAACTTCTGGTGCAGCAGGATCGCGGCCCGGGCCCCGGCGTCCCGGGCCCGGGTCGCGACGGCGGTCGGGCGATCGGGCACCAGCCGCTCGGGACTGTGCCAGGGTCGATCCACCAGGCTCGAGGCGATGGACTGCACCAGGTCCTGGGCCTCCAGGGCCACCCTCCGGCTCGCCTCCCGGGTCGCCGTGTTCGTGTCGTCGGCCACCACCCGCAACCCGAGGGATTCGAGGTCCTCGATCACCTCCAGGGAGGGCACGGACTCCCCCGAGAGGATCACCGGCACGCCACCGGCCTCGGGCAGGATCGGTTCCGCCGGAAAGGCCGCGAGCCACTCGGCCGGGTCCATCGCCTGGGCCGCCAGGGCCGCTCCGTAGGCCGGCACGGCCGAGAAGGACCCCGCGGCGAGCCCCTCGAAACAGGCCAGGATCCGCTTCCGGACCTCCTGCCGATCCCGGGCCGACCGGTCCAGCCGGGTGAGGTCCAGCGGCACTCCAAGGCGCTCCCGGATCTCCTCGCAGAAGGCCACCAGGGCCCGGCCCGCCTGGGTCCGGGCCGCCGCCCCGTCCACCCGGATCGGCAGGCGCAGGTGCGCCGTCGCCAGGTCGGGCCGGGCCACCGACAGCATGCCCGGCACCGCGGTGATCCCGTCGCAGCCGCTGGCCGTGGCCACCAGTCCCGCCGGCAGGTCCCCGGACAGCAGCGCCTCCAGGGCCGACCGGACAAAGGAACAGGCGTAGGCCTGCATCACGCCATCCGCCCGGGGGAAATCCTCGGCGACCGGCCCCCACCGGACCGCGCACAGCCCGAAGGCATCCAGGATCTCCATCGGGACGTAGGACGAGAGGGCGACGGCCAGCGGACGCCCCTCCCGATCCATCCGGGCCCTCGCCTCCGCGACCGGGTCCCTGGCCACCTCCAGCAGGCGTTCCCATCCCATCGTGGCACCTCCCGCGCCAGAGTATCCCACAGGCCTTCCGGAATCCCTACCATCGTAAAAGGCGGCCCCTGGCCGGCCGGGCAGGTCCGCCCATTCGGCACCGGCCGAGGCTTCCGGGGTCGAGAGAGCAGCCCCCCGGCGCGGCATGTCCCCCGACCACCAGCAACTCCCTGTCTCGCCTTCCGCAGGGCGGCCACTTGACGGGACGGCGGGCTGCCGCTAGACTTCGACCGCTTTGGACGGCGGTATCGCCACCGCGAGCCTCGGGGCTGTAGCTCAGTTGGGAGAGCGCACGGTTCGCATCCGTGAGGTCGGGGGTTCGAATCCCCCTAGCTCCACCGCCCCGCCTTCATCACTCCGTGACGCTCAGGAACTCGATCTCCTCGCCGTACTCGGCACCGGCCTCGGCGGTCAGCCAGGCGTCGGATCCGGGGCTGTTGCGCAGGATGCGGTTGAGGATCCCGATCGAGTACTGGCGGATCGCCCGGTGGGCCTCCCGCCAGTCCCAGTTCATCTCCCCGCAGCCGTCGGTCAGGGCGTTCTTGGCGTCGTCGTATCCCAGTTCCTCGGCCACCTGGAGCAGGTTCAGCCGGCAGAGGTCCGAGAAGGTGAAATGCCCTCCCCGCTTGAGGTCCAGGAACCACTTGGGCGCCCCCAGGGTGTCCCAGGGGTCCTTGAAGGCCTGGTGAAATTCCAGGGTCCGGTCCATCTCCCCGCCCTGGATCATCGTGGGCAGATGCCAATCGGGGCCGTAGATGCCCAGGGCCCCCAGCAGGTAGCCCGCCGGCGCCTGGGGCACGATGACCTTCACCCGGGGGTCCATTTCCGCCCAGCCGTTCTCGTCGGAGGGATAGGCGGCGGCGAAGCAGGTGTAGCCCCCGAAGGAGTGCCCAGTGATCCCGACGTTGTCGGTCTGGATGGTCTTGTAGAAGTCGCTGGCGGGATCGGCGTCCCAGCGCTCCATCTGGCCCATCAGGAACTGGAGATCCTTCGGCCGGGCCATCGCCGAGTCGGCCAGGTGGGTCCCCGAGTACCCGGAGGCCAGCAGGTCGTAGAGGGTGTTCTTTTCGTGGTCCGGCGCGACCACGATGTAGCCGTGGGAGGCCAGGGGCACGGTGTAGAAGATGCTCTGGTACCGGATGCCGAAGGCCCCGTGGGAGAAGAGCACCAGGGGGAAGCGCCCGTCGCCGTGGCGCACGGGGGCGTCCAGCACCGCGTCCACCGGGAACGTCCCGATGTCCACGTCGATCTCGTCCAGCAGGTGGGCGAACTCGGGCAGTTTTCGGATGTCCTCCCGGATGTCGTAGGCGAACTTCGGGTGGGAGTCGTAGTACTCCCGGGTGGTCGGATACCAGATCTCGGTGACGAGGGTCCTGGGGGTGCCGTCGTAGTTCACCTGGGAAGGGTCCGTGAAAACGACCCGCCGCAGGCCCACCGGGAACGGGCCGGGCACCCGGGGGTCCGGCGCGTGGTCCGGCCCCGCGGCGCAGAAGCCGTCCACGCACCCGGGCGTGGGACTCGGATCCCACTCGAATCCCACGTCCGCAACGGCATCGGCCCCGCCGTCGGAAAGGTCCCCGGGCCCCGGGTCCCCCTCGTCCGGGATGCCCGGATCGACCGGTCCAACGGCCTCCTCGTCCACGACCCCGGGGTCCCCCGGGACCTCCGCCGCATCCGGCAGGTCGGCGACGACATCGGGTCCGCCTCCCGGGAGGTCCGATCCCGGGTCGTTGCCCGGGTCCGACCCCGAGGCACCGGATCCGCAGGCCAGCAGGACCCCCATCAATCCCCAGGCAAGCCGCTTCATGGGACCTCCTCCTCGAACCGCCTGGGGGATTGTAAAGCCTTCCGCCGATGCCGTCCGCGTCAAATGCCTCCTTGGACCTCTGGCGGGAATGCCCGGCCCCGGAACGCCTGGTCAGTTCGCCCGGGGCTTGGGGTCCCAGTGGTAGCCCACGGTGAAGATGATGTCGTTGGTGAGGTTCCGGAACGTGCCTCCCATCGGGGCTCCGTCGCTGGTCCTCGCCTTCCGCGGGAGGTTGAAGACGGGCATGTAGGCGAGGTCCAGGTACACCCCGGACCACTGGGTGCCCAGGCTGATGCAGGGCATCAGGCGATGGTTGTCCGGCAGGGACGGGTCCACCGTGCTGTCGGGAACCGGGTTCTGGTCCCACAGGAACCCGGCCCGGACGGCCAGGTGGTCGTTCAGGCCGACCCACTCCATGCCCAGGCGCAACTGCACCGTGTCCTTCCACTTCTTCTCCGTGGACAGGGACATCTGCCTCTGTCCCGGCCCTACGATGATCCCCTCGGAGAGCCGGAATTCCAGCCGGTCGTAGGAGGACCACTGGACCCACTGGGCGTCCAGTTCCAGGGACAGGTCCTTCCGGGGCCAGAAGCGCACGCCCCCCATCACGATGTTCGGAAGGTCCAGCTTCCCCCGGAAATGCTGGTCCGGGAACTGCCCCTGGAAGGCCTTGCCGACATCGAAGTCCACCGTCCCGTTGGAGGCCGAGATCCGGATGCCCGACCGCCAGGCCAGGCCCAGCCGGACCCAGGGGGCGGGCTGGTAGGAGACCCCCAGGTTCACCCCGTACCCCCAGGCGGACCCCCGGAGGTCCACGGTGTTGGCCGCCGTGTCCCCCGGGGCCGGCTGGCCCAGGTTCAGTCCCTGGAGCACCCGGAAGGACCCGTGCACCGCGTTGAACCCCACCGCGATGGCGAACCCGTGGATGGGCCCGAAGGACAGGTTCGGGTTGATGTTGAAGGTCTGGAGCCCCGACTCGATGGCGACCGTCCGCCCTTCCCAGTCCGAGGGCCAGACGCTCTTCAGGCCGAAGGCGGTGAACTCCCCCACCCCCACGGCCAGCCAGTCGTTCACCTTGTAGGAGGCGAAGAAGTACGGCACGAAGATGGGCGGGGTGGCGTTCGTGGTCTTCTGCCCCTGGGGGTTCTCGTAGGACCCGTGGATGAAGTAGGTGGTCCCGGTGAACTCCAGTTGCAGCCCCCGGGAGAACGACAGGTTGGCGGCGTTCTGGAACTGGGTCGAGGGACGTCCCCCGGCGGCGACCAGCGCCCCGGCCTGGCCCGTCCCGGCCGCGGACATCTCCTGGATGTAGAACCCGTTGGCCCCGGCCAGGGAGGGCGCCAGCACCAGCAGGAATCCGGCCAGTCTTGCCACATGTCGGGTCTTCATCGGCCACCTCCCTGCCCGCAGGTCCCGGTGGTGAAGGTCCATGCCAGCACCACGTCCTCCCGCTCGGCGACCCGGTGATCGACGCCGGGCTCTCCCGGACGACCGGGAAGCCCGTCGTCCCCGAGCACCAGCCAGTCCAGGTGGGGCTTCAGGTTCCGCCGCAACCCCTCCAGGTAGGCCAGGATCTTCAAGAGCGTCTCTTCGGCGGCGGCCAGCCCCTCCGGGGTGACCGGGTCCACCGCCCCGTTCAGGATCAGGGTGTCCAGGCGGCTGTCCAGGTAGGGCGAATTCCAGGCGACTGGGGCGCCGTCCGATCCGAAGGTGACCAGGGGGGTGTCCAGGAAGGTCGCGCGGCCCCCGCCGGCGGGGACGTCCAGCCAGCCGGCCCGGACCGCCCCGAAATAGGACTGGTCCACGGCCGAACGGGTCCCGGCGGCGTTCCGCAACGCCGAGGTCACCACGGCCAGGTACAGGGTGGAGGGTTTCAGGGCCTCCTTGGGGGTGCCGCGGACCAGGGGAGCCTGTTCCCCCGTCACGGCGACCTCCAGGGGCACCTCCCGGTAGCGGTTCCCGGAGACCTCGAAGAGCAGCACCGCCTGCCTTGCCGACTCGGGCTGGATCGGCCGGTCCACCTGGAACTCCAGCACGTCCTGGCAGGAGGCCGCCGCGGGCGACATGGTGCCGGTGGCGGGGTCCAGGGAGTCCGCCGGGGTGGGCAGGATCGCCTGGGCCCCCAGGAAGGCCATGATCGGGTCGAAGAACAGGGCGACGGGATTCGTGGCGATGGTGAAGGAGAAGGCGGCGACCACGTGGGAGCGGTCCCAGTGCCCGGCCACGCCGGGAAGGGACTCCCACACCTGGAGCCCCCGGTCCGTGACCTGCCGGGCCACCTCCAGGGACTGGGCCGCCGCCAGGTCCGTCACCAGGCCGCTCCGCACGCCGCCGTCGGGACCGATGTAGGTGGTCCCGGTGTCCGGGAACAGGGTCGGGGCGGACATCAGCAGGAAGGGGGCGTCGGCGACCACCGGCAGGCCCTTCGTGGCCGGCGCCTCGGGGACGCCCCGGATTCCCCCGTCGGTCCAGCCGGTGGCGACCACCAGGTAGGTATGCCCGGGGGCGAAGTCCGCCGGGGGCTGCAGAGGCCCCGGAGAGGGCAGCCGGAGGTTCAGCACGTAGGGCATTCGGGGACTACCGGCCCAGTCGAACACCCGGAGGTACTCGTCGGGCTTCAGCACGACCGGCTGCTCGCCGGTGACGTCCAGGAACCAGAAGTTCGCCGTGGCGCCGTTGGTGCCGTCGTAGGGCACGAGGCTCCCGGGGTCCAGGGGACGGCTGAAGGGAATGGCCGGGGTGAAGGAGGGCAGGAAGCCGTCCAGGCGGTTCTGTCCCTTCACCAGGGCCTTGGTCAGCGGCGAGTCCTCCTGGACCGGATAGCCCAGGGCCTGGGCCCGGGCGGCCGCCGGGGCATCCCGGATCGGCAGCGCCATGCCGACGGGCGGCACCTCGGGCACGGGCAGCCCGGGGAAGGGATGCACCACCGACGCCTGGCGCACCGGGTTCAGCAGGTCGTTGGGAAGGGGAAGGACGCCCCAGTCCGGGTTCACGATCAGCACCGGATGGGGCTGGGCGTCATACCCGTACTGGACGGGCGGGTCGAGGGTCGCCTCGGAACAGGCCAGGCACAGGATGCAGCAAACCAGTGATCCGGACGCGGATCGCCATGGGCCCATGTCCCCTCCCTCCTGGATGGTCCCTTCCCTATACTCCGCAAGCCCCCGGGCGTCAACGAGATCCCCGCCCCCGGGGCCGACCCGGCGCGGCTCCCGACGGCCGGATCCTCCCGGGACATCCGGAGGTCCGGCAGCCGGAAGACCTGGTTCGGAAGCCGCCGGCGGCCCGCCCGGCAGCGGATCGCCTTCCCGACCGGGGCCGGTTGTGGCAGCATTGCCCCCGCGCCGCGCCTCCCGGAGGACTCATGCGACGGTTCCGTTCCGTTCTGTGGCCGATCCTGGCGGGCCTCGTCACCGCATGTTCGGGCAGTTCCGACCCGGGGCAGGACCTCCCGGTCGACTCGTCCGGGGACCTCCTCGAGACCGGCGATTCCGCCCCGGAAACGGACGTCCCCGCGGCCTGCGGAAACGGGGCCTGCGAGGCGACCGAGTCCTGCCGATCCTGCCCCGGCGACTGTCCCTGCCGCTGCGGCGACGGGCTGTGCACGTTCGGGGAGTTCCCGGCCCGGTGCCCGGAGGACTGCCCCGAGGATCCCCTGGCGGCGACGCCGCCCATGGGCTGGAACTCCTGGAACCGCTTCGCCTGCGACATCGACGAGGACCTGGTCCTCCAGACCGCCGAGGCGATGGCCCGAAGCGGCCTCCGGGATGCGGGGTATCGCTACCTGAACCTCGACGACTGCTGGCAGGCGGGCCGGCTCCCCGACGGCACGATCCTGGAGGACCCCCGGTTTCCCTCGGGCATGGAGGCCCTGGCCCGGCAGGTCCATGACGCCGGACTGCTCTTCGGCGTGTACACCTGCGCCGGGACGATGACCTGCCAGCAGAGGCCGGGGTCCTACGGCTTCGAGGCCAAAGACATCGCGACCTACGCCTCCTGGGGCGTGGACTACGTGAAGGTGGACTGGTGCTTCACCGACGGCCTCTCGGCCCGGGACCGCTACCCGGTCTTCCAGCGGGCCATCGACGACCTGGCTCCCCGGCGGCCCATCGTGCTGTCGATCTGCGAGTGGGGGAAGTCCGAGCCTTGGATCTGGGCTCCCGAACAGGGCGTCGGCCAGTTGTGGCGCACTTCCGGGGACATCGCGAATTCCTGGTTCAGCGTGCTGGTCAACGCCGAGCGGGCCATTCCGCTCGCGGCCTACGCCGGTCCGGGACGCTGGAACGACCCGGACATGCTGGAGGTGGGCAACGGGGCCCTGACTCCCGACATGTCCCGGGCCCACATGGGCCTCTGGGCGATGATGTCCGCCCCGCTGATCCTCGGAAACGACCTGCGGACCATGGACGACGAGACCCGGGCGATCCTGACCCAACCGGAGGTGATCGCCATCGACCAGGACCCCGACGGGCTGCCCGCGGTGCGCCTGGAGATGGGGCCTCCCCAGGTGCTGGCCCGGCCCCTGGCCCGGGACGGCCTGCGAGCGGTGCTGCTGCTGAACCCCTTCGCCGAGGAATCCCACGAGGGAACGGTGACCTTCCGGGACCTGGGCCTCGCCCCGGGCCTGGTGGAGGTCCGGGACGTCTGGGCGGATGGGTCCCTGGGGCGCTTCGACGGATCCATCCGCCTGGAGGTCGGCCCAGAGTCCTCCCGCCTGCTGCTGGTCCAGGGACGGGAACCCGATCCGCCCTCCGGGGTCTGGTCCCTGGCGGAGACGCCCTGGCGCCACGAGGCCTTCGAGGCCGTGGCGGCCCGGAGGAACCGGTCCGCCGCGGGAAACGATCCCCTGCTGGCCCCGCCCATTCGCCTCGCGGGGCAGACCCATCCCCGGGGCATCGGGGTCCGGGCCCCCTCGGTGATCCAGGTCCACCTGGGAGGGCGATGCGACCGTTTCACGGCCCGGGTCGGAGTGGACGACGAGGCCCCCGGGGAGGCCTCGGTGGTCTTCCAGGTCTTCCGGGATCGCACGAAGGCCTGGGCCTCCCCCATCCTCCGGAAGGGATCCGCCCCCCTGGACGTCGATCTCGACCTGTCGGACGCCTGGACCCTGACCCTGCAGGTCACCGCCGCCGGGGATTCCCCGAAGGGGGACGTCGCGGACTGGGCGGAGGTCTCCCTCCGCTGCCTCTGAACCGTGGGCCCGGAGGCTACCGGTAGAGGGCCTGGGCCAGGCGTTCCCGCCACCGCTCGGCGAGGTCGCTCCGGGGACCCACGGCCTCGAAGACCTCCAGCATGGCCTTCCGGGCGCCGTCGTCCCGGAAGGACCGGTGGTGCACGACCAGGTGCAACAGGTGCTCCAGGGCCTCTTCGTACCTCTTCCGGGCGGCCAGGGCCATCGCCAGGCGGTACCGGGGGTCCGGGTCCTCGGGGCGGGATCGGACCTCGGCCTCCAGCGCTTCGCAGTCCCCGGTCCCCTGGCCCGTCAGGGACAAGCGGAGATCCGCCAGTTCCGTGGCCCATTCCTGCCGCCCCTGAGGGTCCAAATCCTCCAGCAGGTCCCGGGCCTCCTGGACCCGGCCCTGCCGCAGGGCCGCCCGGGCCAGTCCGATCCGGGCCCCGGGGTGCCGGGAGTCCTGGTCCAGCGCCGCCCGATAGAGGGTCTCGGCCCGGTCCAGGCGCCCCTCGCTCTCCTCCCGCCGTCCCTCTGCCCACAGTCGGTCCGCCTCGCTGGGCAGGAACCGGCGCAGCCACCGGCGCACCTCGCCCTCGGGCAACGCCCCGGTGAACTCGTCCACCAGGCGCCCGTCCACGAAGGCCTTCACCGCCGGGATGCCCTGGACGCGGTAGCGCTGGGGAGTCAACGGGTTCCGGTCGGTGTCCATCTTGGCCAGCACCCACCGGCCCTGCCCCTCCCGGAGCAGCTTTTCCAGCACCGGCCCCAGGGCCCGACACGGAGCGCACCAGGGAGCCCAGAAGTCCACCACCACCGGGATCTCCCGGGATCGCTGAAGGACGTCCTGTTCGAAGGTCCGGTCGGTCGTCTCGATCAGCCAGGGATTCTCCATCGGCCCACCTCCGGCACCCCAGGATGGGCATGACCGCCCTCGGAATCAAGGCCGGTGCGGAAAGAGGCCTGGCCTGTGGGGGTCAGGGCTGGGCGCAGTCCGCGGGGTCCTCGAAGCCCCCGGGGTACTCGATGGAGCAGAACTGGTCGCAGGCCTGATCGCCCACCCAGCCGCAGGGGTCCGACGCGTCACAGGTGCAGTTGGTGTAGGCCATCTGGCCGCACTGGTCCGCAATGGCGGCCGCGTCGCAGGCCCACTGGCAGAGGCAGTCGGTCTTCTCGAACCCGGGAGTCGTGAAGACGTGGCAGGCGCCCTCGATGGCCCGGTATCCCCGGCATCGGGCATCGCAGTCGGCCCGGGTCCAGACCCGGCGGTCCGCGTCGCAGGAGCAGATCATCCGCCCGTCTTCCGGATCGCAGGCGATCGCAGCCGCCGCCGGATCGCAGGGGCCGAAGCAGGCCTCGGGAGGTCCCATCACGGCCAGCAACTGGAACTCCGGCGTGACCGAGGCCACCGGGGCGTCCACGGCCAGGATCAGGACGACGGCCTCCGGGGCCAGGTAGGACACGAAGCCCTGGCCGCCCGCCACGCAGGCCTCCGCAGCGCCGGGGTCCGGCGCCAGCCACAGGAAGGGAAGGCCCCCGAAGGACGTCAGGACATCCACGGTCAGGAAGGTTCCGGCCGGGACCTCGAGGCGATAGAACACGTCGGCGCCCGGGAGGGCCCGCCCGGCGCACCCCAGGTCCCCCGGATTGGCGTCGTTGGCGGCCCCCACCAGGGTCCCGGAGACCGGGATCCCCGAGCGCATGTCGATGGCCCCCTCGGGGTGATCGTTGACCGGGACCTCCGGGGTGGACAGGGAGAGGTCCAGCGTGAAGGCCCCCACCAGGGACGGGTCCGGGGCGTCCACCACCAGGATCACCCGGGCCGGCTCGGCCCCCTGGTTCCACCAGATCAGGGTCTCCTCTCCGGCCCCTCGGATCCGGTCCGCTCCGGCCAGGCAGGAGCCGTCCGGATCCTCGCAGTTCCCCAGCAGGTAGATCATCGTGTCGGACTCGGAGGCGACCCGAACCCGCACCACCTGCCCCGGCGGCACCGTGACCTCGAAGGACTGGTCCCGACCCAGGCCCGGGGTTCCGGTGCACGCAGGGGCCGAGACCTGGTTCGTTCCCGCCCCCAGATCCCCCTCCAGGCTCCCCGGGGCCAGCGGGAAGGCGCTTTCGCACGTGTCGTTCCCGGCGACGGCGTAGATCCGCCAGGTCAGCAGGTACGGGAACCGGGCATATCCGGAGACGTAGGGGGACTGGACGACCTCGATCACGACGTCCTGGTCTTGCTGGGCCCGGTAGGCCCAGAGGCTCGAGAACCAGTCGAAGAGGCTCGCATCGTCGTTCTCCCAGCCGGGGATGGGCGTCCCGTCGGCCTGGAGCAGACGGACCAGGGTGTCCCCCTCGGCGCCGCAGAGGGCGGAGGTGGACACGTCCAGGGCCTGGCCGGCCCGCAGGGTCACCTGGAAGCGGTCCACGTCGGGGAGATCCCCCTCGGGATACAGGGCCGCCAGCCGGCTCCCGGCATCGCCGGACAGCGTCTCAGGCATCACGTCGTTGGGCTCGGCCTCCCGGACCAGTCCCGGGACGTACCGGCACGACCCCTGGGAGCACACCTTCTGTTCGCACCCGCAATCGGCGTCCACCGAACACGACGGGGGCTGCCCGCAGACCCCGTCGAGGCAGACCTCCGACCGGCAGGCGGCGTCCTCCCGGCACAGGGCCCCATCGGGCAGGCGACGGGCGCAGGTCCCGTCGGCCAGGCAGACGATGGTGTCGTTGCAGTTGAAGGCGACGGGGGCGCAGACGCTCTGGAAGCCCAGGGAGTAGCACCGGGTCCCCAGGGGGCAGAAGGCCTGGAAGGTGCAGTCGGTGGCGCAGAAGTGGCTCCCGTCGCTGCCGGTGATGCAGACGTTCATTCCCCATCCGCCGTCGTTGCAGTCGGTGTCGTTGAGCGCCGGATCGCAGGGCCGGCAGAGGCCGTCGGGCTGCTCGGGGAATGGCCGGGAGCCCTCGCAGGGGACTTCCGTCGAGCAGGACTCGGTGCAGACCCCCTTCCGGCAGGCCCCGGACTCGCAGTCCCGGTCGCTGCGGCAGGTCCCCAGATAGTAGCCCCCGCCCTGAGTGGACAGCACGCAGTGCCCCTGGAAGCACAGCAGTCCCGAGGGACAGGTGCCGTCCTCCCCACAGGTCCCCGTGCAGTACTCCACCTGGAAGAAGGTGTCGAGGAAGCAGGTCGCCCCATCCCCGCAGTCGCCGTCCTCTGGACAGGGCGACAGGCAGGCGCTTCCGTAGCAGAAGCGGCCCTCGGCGCATTGCCAGGTCCCCTTGCAGACCTCCCCCTGTCCCAGGACGCCGACCCGATCCGCGGGAACGCAGAGGGAGTTTCCGCTCGTGTCGTCCACCACGCAGGTCCCCTCGCTGCAGGGAGCCTCGTCGGAGCACGCCGCCGTGCACCGCGTCTCGCCGGCGATCGGAAGGCACTTCCGGTCTCCGGCGCAGGCCCAGTCCGCCTGGCAGGGATCGAAGAACGCCTTGCCGGTCTCGCCCTTCGGCACGCAGATCTGGATCGTGGGGTCGGCGGCGATGGGGCCCGCGACGCAGTCCATGTGGTCGGGGCAGGTCGAGAGGCCCTCCCCCAGGGAGAGGCACTGGCCGCTGCAGAACCCGTCCTGGCAGAAGCGGGTCGCGCACTCGCCCGAGAAGCCGCAGGGCTGGCCGAATTCCATCACTCCCATCGGCACGCAGTAGAACTTGTGCTTGAACCCCAGGTCGTCCCCGTTGTCCCGGCAGACCCCGCAGGGACCGCACTTCTCCGGGGCGGCGCTCCCAGCGCCGTCATCGCAGGGGTCCGCGCAGAACCGCTTGCCGTCGATCCCCAGGCAGAGGTCCCCGGCGCAGTCCCCGTCGTGATTGCAGACCTGGAAGATCCGCCCGGAGGCGTCGCCGGGCAGCGTGGCATCGGCCTTGGCCGGGCGGCAGAAGGCCCCCTCGGGGAACCGAATGCAGATGGCTCCCCCGGGGCAGTCCGGGAGGTCCCGGCCGCAGGCGACGCTGCAGGTGGCCGTCCAACCGTCCCCCCATTCCCGGCAGATCCCCGAGGCGCACTCCCCGGGGAAGTTGCAGGCCGATCCGAAGGGCTGCCCGTAGGTCCGGTGGTCGCACTCGCCGAACCCGAGGCAGGTCCCCTGGAAGCACCATCCGCTCCCCGGGATTTCCGGCAGGGCCGCGCACGGCTGCCCGTCCTCCGCAACGGCGTACTCGCAGAGACCCGACGCGGGGTTGCACTGCCCCTCCCCCCGGTGGCAATCGTCCGGGGGCGGACAGGTCCGCGGGCCCTCTCCTTCGCAGGTCCCCGAGCGGCAGACGCCGGCCACCGTGCATGGGGCCTCGCCGCCGCAGGCATCGCCCTCGTGGATCGGCTGACAGCCGTCGCAGCAGGGACCCGCCGCGTCGCAGACGCAGGGACCGGAATCCTGGACGACCTCGCCGCCCCCATCGGTACCCGAGTCGCCTCCCAGGTCCCGCCCCTGGTCGGTCAGAGGATCGGTCAGAAGATCGGTGGGAACGTCGATCGCGGGACCATCCCCGGGAACGTCCTGGCCGCCTCCCGGATCCCCGCCTCCCGAGCCTCCTCCGCACGCCCACAGCACCCCGCAGAGGAACCATGCCAGCCGCTTCATCGACCCCTCCTTCTTGGGACCTGGAACAGGGGGAGCCTACGCCACCCCGCGGCCCGGTGCAAAGGGATTTGACCGCCCGGCGGTCAGGGAACGCCCCCGGGAGGATCCGGCTCGGCGGGAGGCAAGCGGGGACGGGCCGCCAGGACCACCGGGACGCCCCCCTCCCTCCCCCGCCGGGAGACCAGCAGTTCCACCGTCTCCCCGGCCCGGGTCATCGCCATCACCTTCCGGAAGTCGGACCGGCTGGACACCGGTCGGCCCGCCACCGCCCGGATCACGTCGTCCTCCGAGAGGCCGGCCCGGGCCGCGGGACTGTCCTCCACGACCCGGACCACCCGCACCCCGGGCCCGGGGGCGACGGCCAGGCGATCCCACTCGCCGGGACGGACCTCCTGGACCGCAACTCCCATCCAGCCCCGGACCACCGCCCCGCCGCTGAGCACCTCCTCGATGAACTCCTTGGCGACGTTTACGGGAACCGCGAACCCGATCCCCTGGGCCCCCCGGCGGCTCAGGCGGGCCACCGCCACCATCTTCCCGTCGGTGTCGAAGACGGGCCCGCCGGAGTTGCCCGGGTTGATCGAGGCGTCCAGTTGCACGAAGTCGTCGAAGGGGCCGTTCCCGATGTTCCGGTCCCGGGCCGAAAGGATGCCCACCGAAACGGTGTGTTCCAGGCCGAAGGGATTCCCCACCACCAGCAGCCACTGCCCCACCCGGAGCGATTCCGAGTCGCCGAAGACCACCGACGGCAGCGGTTCTTCGCTTTCGACCTTCAGCAGCGCGAGATCGTAGCGTTCGTCCTCCCCCGCCAGCGTGGCGGCGAATTCCCGACCATCCAGCAGGCGCACCTGGATGGACCGGGCGCCGGCCACCACGTGACGGCTGGTCAGGATGTGCCCCGAGGGGCTCACGATGGCCCCGGATCCCAGCGTCCGGATGCGAGCCCCTGGACCCGGGACCCGGGGATCGACAGAGGGGTTCCCCTCGGGGTCCGCCTGGACCTCCCCATCCCGGTCCACGGGGACCTCGGCATAGAGGTTCACCACCGCCGGCCTCAGTTCCTCGGCCAGTTCCGCGAAGCCTGTCTCCAGGGAGACCCGCGCCCGGACCGGCCGACGACCTTCCTGGGCCTCCCTCCACGGGCGGTAGGGACCGCGATCGACGACCCATCGGGGTTCCGGGTCCCGGCAGCCCGCCACGACCAGGATCCCGATCCCCAACCACCACCCAATGGGCCCCCGGACCCCCGGGATCTTCATCGAGGCCTCCTTTCCCGAAGAATCATCCGGCTCCCCCGGGGGAAATCGCCCACAGCCACAGGGCCGCGATGACCAGCGTCCCCAGGGTGACCGGGATCCCCACCCGGGCGTGGTCCTTCCACCCGATGGACACGCCGAGCCGTCCGGCCTGATCCACGACGATCAGGTTCGCGATGCTTCCCACCAGCAGCAGGTTTCCCGCCAGCGTGCTCGAAAGCGCCAGCACGGGCCCCGCCAGGGGATGGTCGGCCATCGGCAGCAGCAGCATCACCGCCGGGACGTTGGACACCAGGTTCGACAGGACCACGCTGGTCCCGAACAGCCATCCGGGACGGGACAGGTCCACCCCCTGCCTGGAGACCGCCAGGACCATCCGGGACGCCAGGCCCGACTCCTGCATCGCGTGGTTCACCACGAACAGCCCCAGGAAGAGGACCAGCAACTGCCAGTCCACCAGCCCGAGCACCTGGCGGGAGGCCATCTTCCGGCTCGTCATCAGGATCGCCGCTGCCAGCAGCGCCACAAGTTCCCGGGGAACCGGCTCCACCAGAAACAGAACCAGCAGGCCCCCGAGGACCAGCAGGCCCTTGATGCTCTGCCAGCGGTGGAAGGGAGGCAGATCCGGGGCCGACAAGGCGCATTCCCCGTCGAACCGCCCATGGCAGGTCGCCACCACGACCGCCCAGACCACCCCGAGGCCCAGGAGGGCGGGCACCCCTCCCTGGATCAGGTAGCCTGCGAAGGACAGGTGCAGGGCCTGCCCGATGAGCATGTTCTGGGGATTGCCGATCAGCGTCGCCGCGGACCCCACGTTCGCCGCGGCCGCCAGGGCCAGCAGGAAGGGAACGGGACGCCACCCGCGCCGGGAGCAGACCTCGATCAGCACCGGCGTCATCGCCAGGCAGACCACGTCGTTGGCCAGCAGCGCCGAAAGCACCCCGGCGGTCAGCACCAGGCCGCCCAGCATCGCCTTCGGGCCGATGCGGGCCCCCCCAAACCGCAGCACCACCCAGGTATAGAAACCTCCCAGGCGCAACTGGGCCGATACCACCATCAACCCGAACAGGAGCACCATGGTCGGGACGTCCACGCTGCCCAGGGCCTCCTGCACCGAGAGGCGGCCCGGGACGACCAGCGCGATGGCCCCGAGCAGGGCGATGCCCGTCCGATCCAGGGACAGCCCGGGAATGCCTCCGAGGATCATGCCTCCGTACACGACCAGGAACACTCCCATCACCCAGCCGTCCATTCCCTTCCCCACCGCGGCAGGAAGTCTGCCTCCTCCCCGATCGCAAGGACCTTCCGGGACGTCCCGGATCGAACCGCCCGAAACCGGTCCTAGGCCGGGTCCTCCGTATCCGCCGGAGGACCCTGCCCGACACAGAGGATATCGCGCATCCACGGCCGCGCATACCGGATTCCCGCGCCGCACCGGAAACCGCGACGCATTGACAATGCGCGGAAGTCACCCTACTGTAGTGGGGGTTTTCTGAAGGCTTCGTTTTCGCTGTTCCTGCTGCATGACGAGGATGTGACATGAAGAAGCAAGGTGTCGTGGATATCGTGGGACAGGAGATCCAGAGGCTGCGGCAGGAAGCCGCGGAACTGGACCGGCAGATCGACGAGTGGACGGCCCGGCGGAACCGTCTGCAGATGCTGATCGCCATCCTGGAGGCCCACCAGGACCTCCCGGCACCGGCACGCCAGCAGGTGCTGAAGGGACTGTCCGGGAACAGACTCCCCGAACGGAAGACCGGAAGCGTCCAGAAGGCGTCGAGGACCGCACCCCGGAAGCCGGATCTCCAGGTGGGGCGCCCGGCCCGGATGCTGGAGGGGATCTATGCCGGCCTGGAGGGCGTCATCCGGTGGTGCAGGGAAAGCCCCCGGGGAACCATCTGCACCCTGTCCCTCCGAAGCCCCGCCGGCCGGGCGGTGCGCACCCAGGTGACCGAGCGAAGCCTCGGTCGCAAGTGGGTGGTGCTGGACGCGCCCGGACAGGCCGAACCCGGGAACCGGGCGGCATCTCCCGTCCGGGCTTCCGCCGGGACCCGCAAGGGGAAGAAGACCCGCAAGGGCGGTCCCGGCCAAGGCGGGGGTCCGAGGCGAGCGACCCGTCCGGCGGAACTGCTGCCGCGGAACACCCGGGTGAGGGTCCTGAAGGGAAAGTACGCCGGGTGGGAAGGCGTCGTCTCGGGAATCCGGGACAAGAAGACCGCCATCACCTACGCGTTGAACCTCGTAGGTCCCGGCGGCGAGGAGGGTCGCACCCAGGTGAACCACGGCTCCCTCGGCATCTCCTGGGTGCTCGCAGACACGCCTTCCATCCCCCGCAACGAACCGCCGGCGCCTCCGCCGAAGGTGGTGCGGCGCCGACCGGGCCAGACAACGGACGCCGAGAACGGACGGGACCAGGACAGCCTTCCCGACGTCTCGGCCGGGCCCCCCGAGGCCGCCTTCCGGGAGGAACTCCCCGCCGATCCGTCCCGGAACGAAGAGGTCCGGAGCGGGGAGCCCTCCCCGCCTGCCGGGGCCGCCGCGGAGTCCCCTGCCCCCCGGTACACCCCTGCCTCGCCGGTGCTGCAGGAAAAGACCCGGATCCGCATGCTGGCCGGGCCCCACCTGGGGCACGAGGGGATCATCGTCCGGGTGCAGCAGCATCCCGGGCCCAAGGCCGATGCGATCTACACCATCCTGATCGAGACGGGCCCCGACGGGGACACCGTGCTGACCTCGGCGCGCCATTCCTCCCTGGGGCGGTCGTGGACCGTCCTCTGACCTCGACAAGCGCCGCGCTTCCCCTAGAATCTTCCTGACCGACGCGGAGACCCCCCTTGCATCGCGCCACCTCGCTTCGTGGATGGGCCTGGACTTCCTTCACGATCGCCACGCTGGTCCTGGGAGGCTGCGGAGGGTCCTCCTCCCCGGCAGACCCCGGAGACCTCGACGCCTGGCAACCGGACGCCCCGGGACTCGACGGATCCGACGCGCCGCCGCAGGACGACGGGACCGGGGATGGCGGGTTCGACGCCGGGATCGACGGCTGGACGGACCCGGGCCCGGAGGACCCGGGGGACCCGCCCCTGCCCGAGGACGCGGTGGAGCCCCACGTGGAGATGCGCCAGGGCATCCGGATCCTCTGGCTGGCCGGCACTCCCCGGCAGATGGGACGGCAGCAGGGGACCCTGCTCCATGACCTGATCGCCACGGCGATGGACTTCATCGAACAGGACCCTCTGATGTCCATGCTTCCGGAACTGGCCGAACAGACCGGGGTGCTGGACATCCTCCGGGCCACGGCCTATCCCGACGTGATCGAGGAGTGCGAGGGACTCGTGGAAGCGGCGGGAGACGTGGGCATGGACATGACCCGCTGCCTGGTCCTGAACGGCGGCGACGTGATGCTCCAATTCGTGCTCCACGGGCTTCCGCCGGACTGGATCCCGCCCCGGGAGGCCTGTTCGGGGGTCATCGCCACCGGTCCGGCCACGGCCGACGGGCGGCTGCTCCATGCCCGGAACCTGGACTGGGGGAGCATGGACATCTCCATCGTGCACCAGAACCCGACGATCCAGGTCCGGCAGCCCTCCGGGGGCATCCCCCATGCCGTGATCGGCTTCCCGATGAACCTCTCCCCCTACACGGGGATCAACGAGGCGGGGATCTCCCTGGGAACCAACGCCATCGACCCCGCCGACCCGACCGAGACCACCGCGGCGGGTCGGAGCAACGTCCAGATGACCCGGCAGATCCTGTCGCGCTTCCGGTCCCTGCCGGAGGTCGAGGAGTTCGTCCGGGCCGAGACCCCGATGATGACCGGCACGCTGGTCGTGGGAGACGGGGACGGCCGGACCGGCGCGATCTTCGAGAAGGCGCCCCGGGCCATCGAGGTCCTTCGCCCGGGCGACCTGGGAGTCGTCTTCGCGACCAACCACTTCGTGTCCCCGAACATGGCCGGACGGGACGACCCGAACCCGGGCGAGGGCAGCCTGAAGCGATACGACCGGCTCCGGCAGCTGCTCACGCCGGGGTTCTACGAGTCGCGGTACGGGCAACTGGACCCCGACGGTCTGGCCCGGGTGATGCAGGACATCGTGGACGCCTGGTCCGGGGAGGTCCCCTCCCGGGCCGACCTGGAACAGAAGGGATGGGACAACAACGTGGGCCTGGGGTCGAACGGGCCGATGCACTTCGTCGTCTTCGACCCGGAGCGGCGCCTGTTCTGGCTGGCGGCCGGGAAACCGCCGCTCCACGAGATGGCCTACCGGTGCTTCTCCCTGGAGGAACTGCTGGGACGGGCCGACGCGCCGGCCTGCGATCCCCCGACCATCGGGGGACACGATCCGGCCCCCGCCCGCCAGGCCCCCGAGGGTTGCGAGGACCGGCAGGCCCCCCTGCCCTTCACGGCCCTGGAGGACTTCTCCTTCCTCCGGGGGCCCCTGCTCCAGCGGGTGACGTCCACTGAGGCCACCGTGCTGTGGCGCGTGAGCCCGCCGCGCAGCGAACCGGGATGCGTCACCCTGTGGCCGGGCGACGGCGAGGAAACCCTCTGCGCCGCCCCCGACGGCAACGGCCAGTACCAGGTGACGCTGACCGGCCTGGCCCCGGCCACCGAGATCCCCTACCAGGTCGCCGTCGGGGATCTCCGGACGGGGGACCTCTCGTTCCGGACCCTGCCGGACCGGGCGGTCCCGGTGCGGTTCGCGGTGTTCGCCGACGCCCACGCCAGCGCGGAAAACCTCCGCCGGATGAGCGGGATCGCCCTGGCGGAGGACGTGGACTTCGCGGTGGTCGTCGGGGATCTGACCGTTTCGGGCCTCCGGGAGGAATATGACGCCTTCTTCGACGGTCTCCGGGCCCTGGGAAGCCGGGTCGGGATCTGGACCGTCCTCGGCAACCACGACTCCGGGCACCTGGAGGAGTACCTCGAATCCTTCTCGCTGCCCCAGGGGAACTGGGACGAGGTGGCGAACGGCCTGGGAGAGGCCTTCTGGTCCTCCCGCCTGGGCAACGTCTGGATCGGAGGGGGGTGGGTCCGGGATTTCTACTTCTCGGCCCCGGACAGCGACTGGGGCGAGGTGGCCTGGATCCGGCGGGAGGCGAGTCAGCGGCCCTTCCAGACGGCCCGCTGGCGCCTGTTCTTCCTCCACGAACCGCCCTACACGGCCCAGTGGGATCAGAGGTGCTCCTATACCGGGGAGTGGAGCGTCCGGACGACCCTCTACCCGCTGCTGGCGGAGATCGGTGTCCAGGCGGCCTTCCACGGCCACATGCACGGCATCGAGTGGGGGGACGTGAACGGGGTGGCCTCGTTCATCATCGGGGGGCTCAACGGCCACATGGACCCGGACATCTGCCCGGTCCCGGAGGACTTCCCGAAACCGTGGAACGGGATCTACGGCATCCCGAACTTCGCCATCGTGGACACTTCCTGCGACCGCCTCGTGGTCCGGATGATGGACCTGGACGGAAGCCTGATCCAGCAGGTCGAGGTGCCGGCCTCCGCGCCCTGAGTCCCCGACCTCTCAGTTCCGATGATCGCCGGTCTCGGATGCCGTCCGGGCCACGAACACCGACTGGGGACGGCTCGCCATCAGGAACTTCAACTGGCTCCAGCAGAGGACCCGGTTCCGCCCGTCCCTCTTGGCCCGGTAGAGGCACTCGTCGGCCCGGCGGAGCACCTCCTGGAGCGAGGCCTCCTCCCCCCGGCGGCCCGTGGCGACCCCCAGGCTGATGGTCTGCCGAAGGCTCGTCTCGGGACCGGCCGGGATGGCGATGGACTCGACGGACGCTCGCAGGCGTTCCGCCAGGCGGACCGCACCCTCCTCGGGAGTCCCGGGGGCGATGACCAGGAACTCCTCCCCTCCGTATCGCCCGACGAAGTCCCCCTGGCGCACGGTCCGTCGCAATGTCATTCCGACCTCCCGGAGCACCGCGTCCCCGACCAGGTGCCCCCAGGTGTCGTTGACGTCCTTGAAGTGATCGAGGTCGATCATCACCAGGGAGACGATCTCCCCGTAGCGGTGGACCCGTTCCTGCTCCTCCTGGAGCCGCTTGTGCAACGCCCGGGCGTTGAACAGCCCGGTCAGGGCGTCCCGCTCGGCCATCTCCCGCAACACCACGTTCTCCTGGACCAGGCTGGCGGTCCGCTGCTCGACCAGGGCATCCAGGCGCACCTGGAGGCTCTGCAACTCCTGCTGGAGACGCAGGTTTTCCCGGACCACCTCCTGGGACCGGACCGCCCGGTGGACCAGCGCCTTCAACTGTTCCGGCTCGTAGGGCTTCTGGAGATACCCGAAGAGGCTGCCCTCGTTCAGGGCCCGGACCAGCGCCGGGAGATCCGCGTGACCCGTCACCATCACCCGCACCGTGCGGGGATAGAGGACGCGGATCCGCGTGAGCACCTCGTCCCCCGAGAGGTCCGGCATGCGCTGGTCGCAGAGCACCACCGAATCGGGCCACTGTTCCAGGGCCGCGATCGCCTGTCGGCCCGAGGTGAAGCCGTGGGTGTCGAAGTCGTCGGAGAGCAGCGCCTCCATCACCACCAGCTGCTCCGGCTCGTCGTCGATCATCACCACCGACGGTCTGTCAGTCATCCGAATCCCCCCCTGAAGGGCCGCCCGGGCCCCGTTCCGTCGCCAGGGCTTCCGTCGCGGCGGCCTGCTCCGCCTCCCGCCGGGAACGCCCCTCCCCCTCGAAGCGTCCCCCGTCGAACAGCGTCACCCGAACCCGGTACCGCCGGGCATGGGGAGGCCCCGAGGCATCGACGACCTCGTAGCGGGGCACCGCCCGGGCGGCCTTCAGACACTGCTCCTGCAGTCTCGACTTCGGATCCCGCGCACCGGCCAGCGACTGCCCCGAGGCCACCCGGGGCCCCAGCAGGTCCCGGAGGAACCGCCGGGTCTCCTCGAATCCCCGGTCCAGGAACAGGGCCCCGACCAGGGCCTCAAAGGCGTTGCAGAGCGCCGAGTCGGACCGGGCGATCCCCTCGACCTGGGACGCCCCCCGGCCCAGGCGCAGGTGATCCCCCAATCCCAGGGACCGGGCCAGTTCGGCCAGGGAGTTCCTCCGGACCACGGCCGACCGCAGGCGCGTCAGGTCGCCCTCGGCCAGGCCGGGATGGGCCTCGAAGGCCATCGCGGAGACGACCGCCCCGAGCACCGCATCCCCCAGGAACTCCAGGCGCTCGTTGTCCGTCCCGGTCCCGGCGACCTCGTTGGCGTAGGAGGGATGGGTCAGGGCGGTCCGCAGCAGGCCGGGATCCCGGAACCGGACCCCGATGCGGTGCTGCAGGGACTCCAGGCCCTCGGGATCATCCAGGTCCTTCAAGGCCCTTCCTCCGACCAGGCGTCCTCCCCCTCGGAGCGGACGACCCGGACCGGGAAGCGCCCCGGTCGCGGGCCCGCGGGATCCCTCCGGCAGATTCGAGTGTAGTCCGCGGCAAGAGACTCCACAATGTCCCCCCGGCTCCGGATGTCCACCACCTCGACGACCCGGCCCACCAGGGACCGGGCCCTCTCTGCCAGCCGCCTCCGGGACAGGTCCCGGAGGATCGAGGACCGGGCCGCGACCTCCTCCGGATCCACCCGGTCCCGCCGCGTCGCCGCCCGGGTTCCGGGCCGAGGCGAGAAGGGGAAGACGTGCAGGCGGGAGACGGGCAATCCCTGGACCAGTTCCAGCGTCCGCTGGAAATCCCCGTCCGTCTCCCCGGGGAATCCCACCAGCAGGTCCATGCCGAGGTTCAGGTCGGGCACCTCCCGGGCGAACTCCTCCAGCCGGGTCCTCAGCCGCCCCACGTCGTCGTCCCGCCCCATCGCCCGGAGGATGGCGGGACTTCCGGACTGCACCGGGATGTGGAGATGGGGACAGAGGTCCCTCGACCCGGCGAGGAGGTCCCGCAGGCCCGGGGTCAGGCCGTGGGGCTCCAGCGACGACAGCCGGAAGCGCACCCCGAGCCCCAGGGAAAGGCAGCCTTCCAGGAGATCCGCCAGATCCCGGCCCTGCTCCCTTCCGAAGGAAGCCAGGTCCACCCCGGTCAGCACGACCTCGCCGACCCCCTCCCGTGAGGCGGCATCCCGGACCTTCCGGATCGCGTCGGCCAGGGGCACGGACCGGGAGGGCCCCCGGAGCAGGGGAACGATGCAGTAGGCACAGCGGTGGTCGCACCCGTCCTGGACCTTGACCAGGGGCCGGCTCCGGGCGGGGAGGACCCGGGGTTTCCCGGGAACGACCGGGCGATTTTCCAAAGGCCCCAGCAGGGCCTCCACCTCCTCCCGGAGCCGCCGGACCACCGCCTCCCGGCGGGAGGTCGCGGGCAGCACCTCGACCGCCCGGGGAAGCGTCCCGGAAGCGTCCTCCGGGGCGATCCGCTGGGCCAGGCACCCGGTCAGGATCACCCGGGAACCCTCCCGGAGGCCTCGGTGCGCGTGGGCCCGGCCGTCCCGCTCGGCCGCAGAGGTCACGGCGCAGCCGTTCACCACCACCAGGTCCGCCGGATCCCGAGGACCCACCAGGAGGACCGGCAGGTCCGACAGGGCGCCCAGGACCTCCTCCCCGTCGGCCTGGTTCACCTTGCAGCCCGTGGTGACCCAGCGCAGTCGCACCACGGCTTCACGGCGTCCGGTCATGGGAGATCCTGCCCCTCCTCTGCTTTGCTTCCGGGCCGGCTCCGGCCCCTCAGGCGGGCCCGGGAGTCGCCCCGGCCTCCCGCATCAGCCGCTCCACGACGATCCGGTCGATGTCCTCGGGAGCCAGGATGCGGTGCTCCGTCTTGGCCACCTCCAGCAGGGCGCGAACCCGTTCGGGGGTCGGCTCGATGCCCCGGTCCAGCAGCACCTGCTCCGCGTTGCTCTGGCCGCTCATGGGCCCCACGCAGATCTCCTGACGCCGGCCGAACATCCCCGCCGGCACCCCGGAATAGACCCGGTCCGCCAGGAAGTCGTCCCCCTTGCGCCTCGCCTTCAGGATGGCCGACGCGTGGACCCCCGTCTGGGTCCGGAAGACGTCCCTCCCGGCCAGGGGATAGTTCGGCGCGATGGGGAAGTCCAGCACCGACGACGCGAACCGGCAGTAGTCCAGCAGGCGGGACAGGTCCCGGTCCTCCCCCAGCACGCCCATCAGGCGCAGGTTCATCAGCAGGCGATCCATCGAGGTGTTGCCCGCCCGCTCCCCGACGCCCAGGGCGCATCCGTGGAGCCGGTCGGCCCCGTGGGCCATCGCCCACAGGGCGTTGGACAGCGCCAAGCCCCGGTCGTTGTGCCCGTGCCAGTCCACCGGGACGTCCACCCCCATCGCCTTCAGGAGGTCCAGCACGTAGCGCATCAGCACCCGGATGCCGTCGGGCATCGCGTGGCCCACGGTGTCGCAGACGCACAGGCGGCTCGCTCCCGTGTCCACGGCATGGGAGAAGAGCCGGTAGATCACGTCGGGCCGGGACCGGGTGGTGTCCTCGGTGACGAAGGTCACGGGCAGTCCGGCCTGTCGGCAGAGGCGGATCGACTCGGTGGCGCGCTCCAGCAGGAACGGGAGATCCCAGGCCTCGGCGAGCATCCGGATCGGGCTGGACCCGATGAACATCATCACCTCTACGGGCGTGCCCGCGTGGTCCGCCACCTCCAGGCAGGCCCGCACGTCGTCCCGGTGGGTCCGGGCGGCCACGACGGGGCGGATCCGCATCCCCTCCCGGGCGATCTCCCGGGCGAGAACCATGCACTCCTGCCTCGCCCGGTCCCCGGCCCCCGGGAGCCCCAGGTCCACCGAGTCCACTCCCAGGGCCTCCATCAGGCGGACCAGTTCCAGTTTCTCCCCGGTCGAGGGATGGCGGACGTAGGAGGACTGGAGCCCGTCCCGCAGCGTCTCGTCGTGGAGCAGCACCCGGCGGCGCAACACCTGCTGGGCGTCGTCCACCCGGTTCCAGTCGTAGATCGTGTCGTGGTACGGCTCGCGCCAGGCGGAAGAGGAAGCCATCCCGTCATTCCTCCCGGACCCGGTCCCGATCCCGCTGCTGGATGCGTTCCCGCTTGTCGTAGGCCTTCCGGCCCCGGGCCAGGGCGATTTCCACCTTGGCACGGCCGGCCAGGAAATAGACCGACAAAGGCACCAGCGTCAGCCCCTTCTGGCGCACCTTGCCGTCCAGCCGACGGATCTCGGAACGGTGGAGCAGCAGTTTCCGGCGCCGCGTCGGATCGTGGTTCTGGTAGGAGGCGGCGGCATAGGGGGCGATCCGGGCCCCGACCAGGAAGACCTCGCCGTCCACGATCTCCCCGTAGGAGTCCACCAGCTGCATGCCCCCCTGGCGCAGGGACTTCACCTCGCTCCCCTGCAGCACGATGCCCGCCTCCAGGCGCTCCAGCAGTTCGTAGTCGTGGCGGGCGCGGCGATTCTCGGCCACCAGTTTCCGTCCCGCCTGCTGCCGGTCCCTTCCCATGTCCCCCGGTCCCCGGGCCCGATGGAAGAGGTGGATTATAATGCCCCTTCCCAGTCCCCGGGAGGATCTCATGTCCGGACCCCTGTTCCTGGTGGACGCGAGCGGGCTGCTGCACCGGGCCTTCCACGCCATCCGCCCCCTGAGGACCAGCCGGGGACTCCCGACCAACGCCCTCTTCGGGCTCGCCCAGATGATCCGGCGCCTGGTCCGGGAGCAGCACCCCGAACGCATCGCGGTGGTCTTCGACGCCGGGCGGGAGACGTTCCGCAACCGCCTCTACCCCGCCTACAAGGCCAACCGGCCCCCGACGCACCCCGACCTCGTGGCCCAGTTCCCCCTGGCGCGCCGGCTCTGCGAAGCCCTGGGCCTGCCGGTGCTCGAGGTCCCGGACTTCGAGGCCGACGACGTGATCGCCACGCTCTGCGAGCGGGCGGTCTCCCAGGGCCTGGAGGTCGTGATCGAGTCCGGGGACAAGGACCTGCTCCAACTGGTGCGCCCGGGCGTGACGGTGCGGGACCCCCTCCGGGAGGAGGTGCTGGACCGGGACGGGGTCGTGGCCCGGCTGGGAGTGCCGCCCGAGGCGGTGCGGGACTACCTGGCACTGCTGGGGGACTCCTCGGACAACGTCCCGGGGGTGCCGGGAATCGGCAAGAAGGGCGCCGCCGACCTGCTGAACCGCTACGGGACGCTCGAGGAAATCTTCCTGCACCTCGAGGAACTGCCCCCCCGGGCCCGGGAGAGCCTGCGTCAGAACCGCGACGCCGTCTTCCTGAGCCGGGAACTCGTGTCCCTGCGCACCGACGTGCCGCTGCCCTCCGCCCGCGCCTCCCTGGAGGACCTGCGCCCCGGCTCCCCGGACCCGGCCGTAGCGGTCCCCCTGCTCACCGAACTGGAATTCCGGTCCCTGATCCGGGACCTCGGCCTCGCTCCCGTCCCTGGATCGGTTTCCCTGCCGCCCCAGGAAGGACCGCCTCCCCCGGGGGAGGACTCCGTGCCGTCTCCGGGACCTGGTGCGGGTCCGGTCCCCGGGGCGCTTCCCCCCCAGGATCCGGTCCTCGCGGTCGGCCGGGACCTGGCGCCCCGGGAGGCCCTGGATCGCATCCGGGCCTCGGCCGGCGGAAGCGCGGTGGCCCTGTTCGGGCCGAGGGATCCGGTGAAACCCGGTTTCCGCGGGATCGCGGTGGTGCTCCAGGACGGCACCCGCCTGGCGTTCCCTCAGGATTCGGACTCCCCGGAACTGGCCTCGGCGATCGCCCACGCCATCTCCCGGGGGACCTGGAACACCGCCGGGTTCAAGGAGATCGGGCAGTGGCTGGAAGCCCGGGGACAGGAGGTGCCGCTGCCGGCCTTCGACGCGTGCCTGGCCTCCTACCTGCTGGATTCCGAGCGGGAGGACCACTCCCTCGACGCCCTCTCCCTCCAGGTGCTGCAGCGCCCTCTCCCGCCGGTCCAGGACGGGAGTCCCGAGGCCCTGGGTACCCGGGCGGCCGCCCTGGCGGCGATGGCCCCGGCGCTCCGCGCGCGCCTGCGGAATCAGGGCCTGTGGTCGCTGCTGGCCGACGTCGAGATCCCCTTGAGCCGCCTGCTGGGGGAAATGGAGCGCACCGGCGTCGGGGTGGACCGCCGGGTCCTGGATCGCCTCTCGGGAGACCTGGCCACCGAGGTCCAGCGCCTGGAAAAAGCCATCCTCGATGCGGCCGGGCTTCCCTTCAACCCCAACTCGCCGAAGCAGCTGGCCGACGTCCTCTTCGGGCGGCTCGGCCTGCCGGTGCAGAAGCGCACCAGGTCGGGGCCCTCCACCGACCAGGCGGTGCTGGAGGAACTGGCGCCCCTGCACCCCGTCCCGGCCCTGATCCTGGAATTCCGGTCGCTGACGCGCCTGAAGAACACCTATGCCGACGTGCTGCCCCGGCTGGTCCACCCGGCGACCGGGCGGATCCACACCTCCTACAACCAGACCGTCGCCTCCACCGGCCGGCTCTCCTCGTCGGACCCGAACCTCCAGAACATCCCGGTCCGGACCCCCACCGGGCGCCGCATCCGGGCGGCCTTCGTGGCCGCCCCGGGCCGGGAGTTCGTCTCGGCCGACTACAGCCAGATCGAGTTGCGGGTCCTGGCCCACCTCTCGGGCGACGAGGCCCTCGCCGAGGCCTTCCAGGGGTCCGCCGACATCCACCGGCGCACCGCCGCCCGGCTCTTCCACTGCCCGGAGGACCGGGTCACTCCCGACCAGCGCCGGGCCGCCAAGGCCATCAACTTCGGGGTGCTCTATGGCATGGGCGCCTTCCGGCTGGGGCGGGACCTGCGGATCCCGATGGGAGAGGCCCAGCGCTTCATCGACGACTACTTCGCCGCGTTCCCCGCCGTCCGGTCCTTCCTGGATCGCACGCTGGAGGATGCCCGGACCCGGGGCTACGTGGCCACCGCCCTCGGGCGGAGGCGGCGGATCGACGGCCTGGCGGACCGCAACCACAACCTCCGGGCCCAGGCGGAACGGATGGCCATCAACATGCCGGTCCAGGGAACCGCGGCGGACATCCTGAAGATCGCGATGGTCCGGGTCCGGGACCGCCTTCGCCGGGAGGCCCCGGAGGCCAGGCTGGTGCTGACGGTCCACGACGAGCTGATCGTGGAGGCTCCCGAGGGCACCGGAGGTGCCGTGGCAGACCTGCTCCGGGAGGAGATGACCCGGGCCTTCCCCCTCCGGGTCCCCCTGGCGGTGGAGATCGGTCGGGGCCACGCCTGGAGCGACCTCCACGAGTGACGGGAGTCCGAGACGTTCCCCCCCCGGCGCCCCCCTTTCCCCAGGCGGTCCCGGGACGGGAATCCCCGCGGTTGGAAGGGACCGCCCAGGGGCCCGACACCCCGGAGGACCCGTCACCCCGATCGGCTCTCTTGACAGGATCGCCCGGACTCGCCTACTCTCGCCCCGCTTTGCGGGTGATGCCGACAGGCCCAGGTAGCTCAGTCGGTAGAGCAGCGGACTGAAAATCCGCGTGTCGGTGGTTCAATTCCGCCCCTGGGCACCGCCTCCGTTCTCTGAAGTTCGAGGAACCCCCCGCCCCGACGGTCGCCGGCGAGGCAGCGGGTCCCACCGGCCGGTTTCGGCAGACTTGACGGCAGCGAACCTTTCAGGTAAATAGGCGCGCCTGTTGTTTGGAACGAGGTTCCCATGGCAACGACCAGTTTTCGCACCACCGACGTCCCGAAGCGGTGGTACACCGTGGACATGGACGGCGTGCACGTGGGTCGCGCGGCGGCCCGGATCGCGTCGATCCTCCGGGGCAAGACGAAGCCGACCTACACTCCCCATGCCGACACCGGCGACTTCGTGATCGTCATCAACGCCGCCAAGGCCGTCTGGACCGGCAAGAAGTCCCAGGCGCTCTGGCGCTGGCACACCGGCTGGTTCGGCAACCTCCGGGAGCGGACGGTCCAGCAGATGATGGAAACGAAGCCCGAGTTCATGGTCTGGAAGGCCGTGCGGGGGATGCTCCCCAAGGGCCCCCTGGGGCGGGCGATGCTGCGGAAACTGAAGGTCTACGCCGGTCCGGAGCATCCCCATGCCGCCCAGCAGCCCGAGCCGCTGGACATCAAGAAGGTCTGACGAGGGAGAAAGACGGATGGCGGAAGGCAACACGCTCTATACCGGTCGTCGCAAGGAGGCCGCCGCCCGGGTCCAGCTGGTCCCGGGGACCGGCCGCATCACGGTCAACGGGCGGGAGGTGGACCAGTACTTCCACCGGCCGGGCCTGGTCGCGATGGTCCGCCAGCCCCTGATCCTGCTGGAGAAGGCGGAGGCCTTCGACGTGATCGCGACGGTCCGGGGAGGAGGCGAGACGGGCCAGGCGGGCGCCGTGCGGCACGGAGTCGCCCGGGCCCTGGCCGACATGAACCCCGAGGAGTGGCGGGTGCCGGTCAAGAAGGCGGGCCTGCTGACCCGGGATCCCCGGGCCAAGGAACGCAAGAAGTACGGCCGCCCCGGTGCCCGGAAGCGCTTCCAGTACTCCAAGCGCTGATCCGCCCCCGGTCCCCATCCTCCCTCTTCCCGCGTTCCCCGGACGGTCCTTGCGGACCTGCAGGCGCCCCCAGGTTCTTCCGTCCCGGGAGATCCCTTTCCCGATTTCCCCGGGGGGATACAATGGCGACCGGATGGAGGAGTCCATGGCCGAACCCCTGATCTCGATCCGCGGGCTCGCCAAATCCTTCGGGGACAACCCGGTGCTCCGGGGAGTGGACCTGGACGTCCCCGAGGGGTCCATCACGGTCGTCATCGGGCCCTCCGGCTGCGGGAAGTCCGTCCTGATCAAGCACGTCATCGGGCTGCTGCGTCCCGACGAGGGGTCCATCCGGGTGGACGGGCAGGAGATCACGGCCCTCTCGCAACGCGAGATGACCGAGGTGCGGAAGAAGTTCGGGATGCTGTTCCAGCACTCGGCCCTCTTCGACAGCCTGACGGTGCTGGAGAACGTCGTCTTCCCGCTCCAGGAACACGCCCGCATGCCCCGGCGGCGGATGGAGGAACTGGCGGTGTCGCGCCTGAACCAGCTGGGGCTGTTCGGGGTCGAGGAAAAGTACCCCGCCGAGTTGTCCGGAGGTATGAGGAAGCGGGTGGGGCTGGCCCGGGCAACGATCCTGGACCCCCGGATCGTGATCTACGACGAGCCGATGACCGGGCTGGACCCGATCATGTGCGAGAACGTGGAGGACATGATCCGGACCGCCCGGGAGAACCTGGGGATCACCTCCCTGGTGATCAGCCATGACATGGCGAGCACCTTCCGGATGGCCGACCGCATCGCGATGCTCTTCGACGGCCGCATCGCCGTGGAGGGCACCCCCGAGGAGGTGCGCCGGAGCCGGAACGACGTGGTCCGCCGCTTCATCTGGCTCTCGGGCACGGGGCCCAAGGAACTGGCGGGGGCATCATGAGGTGGAAGAACGTTCGGCCCCCGCTGCTGGTGGGGCTCGTGGGACTCGGCGCGGTGGTGTCCTTCGTGCTGCTCTTCGGGGCCGTGCAGCGCCCGGTGGTCCGGAAGGGCGAAGGCATGGTGGTCCACGCCGATTTCGACGACGTGTCGGGCCTGGCCTCCTACAGCCGGGTCACCGTCTCGGGCATTCCCGTGGGGGCCATCGATCGCATCGAACTGGTCCAGGGGGAGGCCGGGCAGACCAAGGCCCGCGTCCACCTCCGCCTGCGTCCGGACATCGTCCTCTACCAGGGCCTTCCGGGGCCCGGGGGCCAGCGAATCCACGCCGCCACCATCACCCGCCGGGCCGCGACGATGCTGGGGGACTACTACCTGGAACTGACCCCGGGCGCCGCGGGGGAACCCCTGAAGGAGGGGGATGCCATTCCCATCGTGGTCGGCGAGGCGGGCCTGATGGCCATCGCCAACCGGATGGAGCGATCCTCGGACATCCTGCCCCGGATCCAGGAAATCGCCGACGACATCAAGGTGATCACCGGGTCCCTGTCGTCGGCCGTGGGGGGCCCCCAGGGACAGCCGCGGGTGGAGCAGATCGCCGAGAGCCTGCTGCGGTCGGCCGAGGACATCGCCCGGACCGCGGCCGAGATCCGCCGGTTCGTGGACGCCCAGATCGGCGGGGCCCAGGGGGGACGCATCGACCACATCGTCCGGAACATCGAGGTCGTGTCCCGGGAGGCGGCCCGGGTCTCCCTGGCCAGCGCCGCGTCCCTGGAGGCCAGCGTCCGCAACGTGGAGGCCATCACCCAGGCCCTCCGGGAGGCCCTGGTGCGCCAGGGCGCGGGCGAGCCCGAGCGCCTGGAGGGGATGGTGGATCGCCTGGACGCCTCCCTCCGGAATCTCGAGGCCGCGACCCGGTCGGTGGCGGACATCGCCCGGAAGGTCAACGAGGGCCAGGGGACGCTGGGGAAACTGGTCACGGACGACCAGTTGATGCAGAAGGTCGAAGGGGTGGTGGACGACATCGGCGGGGTCGTCCGATCCGTCACCCGCCTCCGGACCGACATCGGGTTCCGGAGCGAGTTCCTGTTCTACCAGCGGGCCCTGAAGAACTACTTCACGCTGCGCCTCCAGCCCGATCGGTCCAAGTACTACCTGTACCGCACCCGGTTCCCTGGACACAAGTTTGTACCTGACGACGCCCGCCGGTCAAGGGGGGAGTCGACGCCGACGTTCATGCGGCCTCCTGGGGGCAGTCCCTGCGGGCCTGAGCTGGGCTCCG
>JAGOKF010000140.1 GCA_017994695.1 Myxococcota bacterium
CGCCGCCAGCAGCCGCCGGGACGGGTTGAGCGGGGAGGCGACCTCCATCAGCACGCCTCCCGGCTCCTGGCCGCGTTCCCCGAGGGGGGCGGGCACCTTCCAGGGGCCTCCGGTCGCCCGCTTCACCACGTCGGGGCCGCCGGCGACAATCACCTGCCGCGACCGGACGTCGGCGGGGTCCGCCTGGTCGATGGGGACGACCCGGAACTCGCCGCTGCCGACCCCGATGCCCTGGCCCAGGGCCACGGCCAGCGCCCCGACCAGTTCCATTTCCGCCTGGGAGGGGGACGCCGAGGTCAGCACCACCGCGTGGACCCGTTCCTTTTCCTCGGTGTACAGCAGGTCGGGGTTCGCGTAGTCCTGGGGGAATCCCTGGAGGTCCGGCTTGATCTCCTTCTCGTTGTAGTTCACCACGAGCCGGGACTCCCGTTCCAGCAGGGTCCAGAGGGCCGGATTGTGCACATCGTCGCAGAGGTCCTTCAGTTCGGACCGCATCTTGATCACCAGGGTCAGCACGTTCATGCCGCCCTTCAGGAAGCGTCCCGGGATCGGCAGGTTCAGCACCGCGTTGCGGAGGTTCGTGTTGTCCAGGTAGATGCTGTCCACGGCGCTGCCGTTCACCTGCACGCTCAGGGTGGACAGTTGCCGGACCAGGATGGGCGTGTGGGAGAAGCGGAGTTCCAGCGCCGCCGGCTGGGGGAACTCCCAGTCCTCGGACAGTTCGAACCAGAATTCCTTCGTGACGTAGACCCCCTTCACGGTGGCGTTCTGGCCCTGCATGAAGTCGATGGAGACGGTTCGCGCCTGCACGCGAGTGCTGGAGGCGAGGGCCACCAGCATCACGACCCCCTGGAATACGGTCAGGAAGGAGGATCTGGTCATCGTCAGTCCCACCCTCTGCGAGGAGCGAGAACAGCCTAGCAACCTTTTCACCCCGAGGCAAGGGGATTCCGGGGACCCGGGCCGTCTCCTCCGGGGCTTCAGAACCGGAAGGCGGCCCGGGCGATCACCGACAGGGTGGAGAGGCGCCCCACCGGGACACCCCCCAGGGTGGTGGTGTCGGGGCGGCTCCCCGTCCAGACGGGGGCGCTCACGGCCAGGGCGAGTCGGAAGAAGGAGACGTGGAACTGGAGGCCGCCGGTGACCGAGAGGACATCGAAGGCCTCTGCGTCCTTCAGGGAGACCATTCCGTTCAGTTCCGCCAGGATGTTGATGAAGATGCGGGGCAGCACCACCGTGCCCAGGCCGTACTTCAGCACGTGGGTCGAGGCGTGGACCGGGTCGTCCCGGACGCCGATTCCGGCCAGGTATTCCAGGTGGGCGATCACGGCGATCCATCCCCCGGCGTCCAGGCCCAGGACCAGGTAGGGTGCCAGGGTCAGGTACTGGTGCAGCACCTTCGGGGCCTGGAAGATGTCCGCTCGGGCCGAACGGTCGGCCGCCCGGGTGCCCGTCGGCAGGTACCCGGTCAGGCCTCCGGTGACTCCCAGCGCCAGCCCCTGAAGGGACCAGGCACCCCCGGACCGCAGGTCCACCGTCATGTTGCCGAAGTCGGCGTCGGTGGCCCCGTCGCCGACCCGCAGCGTGAAGGGAAAGGAGAGTCCGATTTCGACGTACCGGGTGTTCAGGGACGCGAAGGGCTCCATCAGCAGGTTCACCGCGTCGTCGGCCTTCGCTGCGATCCGGGCCGCCTGGACCGCCTGGCGCCGCTCCTCGGGGGTCGATTTCGACACGTAGGAGGCAACGGTGTCCAGGACGTTCGGGTCGGTCACACCGGCTGCCCGCAACTGCTGGATCACCTGGTCCTTGGTCAGGCTGGCGGTGGCCTCCATCCGGTCCCAGGTCTCGTCCGGGACCTGGGCCAGGGCGTCGAAGCCCTGCTGGACCGCCGCTTCGCAGTCCGGCACCCCGGCCGCGCAGGCCTTTTCCGTGGCCTGGCGTTCCAGGTCCTGTTTCAGGGACCCCAGTGCCGCCGCCATCGGGGCCACGCCCACGTCGAGTCCCACCCGGAACCGGCGGGTCTCGACCGCCGGCTTCAGGCTGCGGCCCGTGAGCATCTCGGCCCCGTCGAAGGGTTTGTGCTTCGCCGGGACGGCCATCGGCCAGGCCACCAATGCCAGAAGCCACCAGCGCTTCATCGGATCTTCCCTCCCGTCCTGGGTTCGGACCCGGACCATTCTAGGGGAATCCCGGTCCGGCTGCCCGGTCGGGGATCACGGAGCCGGCGCGGCCGGCGGAGGCGGGGGCTGGAACTGCCTGCGGCTGTAGGAGTAGCCGAAGGTCAGCAGCAGCATGTTCTGGACCTGCCAGTCCTGGACCAGCTGGGGCTGGCGGAGTGTCTTCAGGATGTAGTCCAGGGAGGCCCATTCGACCAGCTTGAAGGAGAGCATGGCTCCCAGTTCGACGTTCGTCAGGTCGCCAAGGTTCCGGTTGTCCCCGGCGGCCTTGTCGCTCCGGTAGAACGGAACCAGGACGTCCCCGTAGGCCCGGTACTTGATCTTGCCGCCGTAGGCGGCGCCGCTCAGGGCCAGTCCCGCTTCCAGACCGGCCTGGACGTAGGAGGACAGCCGCATCACCTCGATCCGGTCCGCGGTCGCGGGATTGTCCTTCAGGGCATACTGGCCGTCGGCGAAGACCTGGGTCGAACCGCCGCCGACCAGGATCAGGATGTCCAGGTACTCCTTTCGGTAGGGGTTCAGGAAGACGCCGGCCGACTCCCGCAGCGTGGTCGGCAGGAAGGATTCCGAGAGGCGGAAGCGTTTGCCGGTCTCCTGGCGGGGATTCCCGGTCGCCGGATCGGTCTCGTTCTGCACCTCGTAGAGGGTCGGGGCTGCCCGGTAGTCCGCGCCCTCGAAGATCGCGGTCAGCACGCTGGCCCGCACGAAGGGTCCGACCCAGGGCGCCTTCACCGGGTGGTAGTAGTAGGCCGTCTCGAAACGCAGCGTGTCCGCGGTCTTCATCAGGGCCCGGACCGGTGGACCGTAGGAGAAGGTCTCCAGCAGGCTGAGGCTGTTCCGCCAGTCGTGCTCTCCCAGCAGGTACCCGATGTCCCCGTCGAAGGCCGCGCCGATCTGGAACTGGTTCCCTTCCTGCTGTCCCACCACCTTTCGGTTGTTGGTGAAATTGACGTTGGCTCCGACCCGGAGGGAGCCGTGCCAGCCCGGCTGGTCGCTCGCGGGTGCGGTCGGGGGGGCGACGTATTCCTTTTCCAGGGCTTGGGAAGCCATCGGGAACGCCAGGATCCACAGCGCGATCATCCGGCACGCACGTCGCATGTCCTCCTCCTGTTGGCGACGGTTCATGGAACCTTCCCGGCAAGCCTAGCACGGACGGGCTGTGAAATGGAAACGCCCGGTCGTCCGGTCAGCGGAATGAAAAGGCCACCGAGGCCGCGGCACCGCCGGGCACCGGCGTCACCGACGGCATCGCCTGGGGGACGAGAGGAATCGCCGAGCGTTCCTGGGTCGGGCGGGAGGGAAAGGCCGTGAAGGCGGCCACGATGGCACCTGCCCCGGCGGCCATCAGGCCCACGCCGATCCATCCCTCGTGGTAGTCGGTTCCCCGGGCGACCTTTCCGCTGCCCTTCATGCCGAAGTACCAGCCCGACAGCCCGGCGCCGGCCAGCAGTGCCGCCGATCCCAGGCCGAAGGTCACCCATTTCCCGACGGAGGGCTTCGCCGGTTCCACGGACCGGGCCACCTCCAGGGGTGGTCCCAGGCGACAGGGGACCTCCAGCACCTGTCCCGGGGCGACCTCGAACATCGTCGCGTAGGGGGAGTGACCCGGCTTCACGCACAGGAGCCTCCGGCGGCCCGCCCCGACCTCGAGGGGCGCGGTGCGGGTCGGGCTCTCCGGCGATGCCTCCGGAGCGAACTCCCGGTCGTCCAGCCGGACGATGGTCTCCTGGAAGGAGTCCTGGTCCGTCGCGATCACCACCTGGCCCTTCAGGCGTTCCAGGGTCACTGCGATGCGGTGTGGGCCCTTCGCGGGCACCGCGTGGTCCTCGACCCGGGTGCGGTACCCCTGGGCCTGGAACTCCAGGCGATGGATCCCGGAGGTCAGGCGGAGTGTCGCCGGGAGTCGGTAGGTGGCCACCTGATCCACCGTGACCTCGGCCCCCGGGGCGTCCGCCTCCAGCAGCACCTCGACCGGGTTGGCCTGCCGCGACTTCAGCGACTCGATGGCCTTCTGCACCCGGGTCCGCACCTTCGGGTCGTCCTGGGGGATGGACTGGTACACGGCCAGGGCCTCGCCGATTCTTCCCAGCCGGTCCAGGCACTCGGCCTTTCGGATCAGGATCTGGGGGGCCGGGAAGATCGCCTGGGCCCGGTCGAACCACTCCAGCGCCCGAACGCAGTCCCCGGCCTCCATCGCCGTGCGGCCCTCCTTGAAGTAGGAGAAGGCCTCCAGTTCCTCCGGGCTCTGTGCCCGTGCGACGAGGGGGAGGACCAGCAGCAGGGAGAGCACCAGCCAGGACGACGTCTTCATCGGGGACCCCTCATTCATCCCAGTTCACCGCGGGCCTCTTCGCGGGCCGTGCGGGGGCCGGAGCGGCATCCGATCCCCGCTTCCGTTCGGGAGGGGGCTTCGCCGCGGCCGGGGCCGCGGTGCTTCCCTTCTGCAACTGCCAGGTGAGGTCCCGCCTTCCGGACGAGACGAGGTCCCTGGGCAGCAGGGTCACCGACAGGTCCCGGTATCCCGGCGCCCTCAGCGTCAGGCGCAGCAGCGGGTCCGTCGCCCGGACGGCCAGCCGGTAGGGCGTGCGCCCCCGGACGGTTCCGTCCAGCAGGACCTCGGCACCGGGGGGGTCGGTCAGCAGGCTCACCTCCAGGGATTCCTCGGAGGGAGGCGAAACCGCCTGGGCCGCTGTCCCGGACGGTGCCGGCGACGGGGCGGTGTCAGGAGCGACCGGTGCCTCGGGAGCGGGGGGGGGGGCCGCGGCCTCGGCAGGCGGGGCCGGGGGCCCGTTCTGGGTCGGCTCCGGGTCCGCCGGGTTCCGGGGGAGGGGTTCCGGTAAGGC
>JAGOKF010000141.1 GCA_017994695.1 Myxococcota bacterium
GAGGTTGACCGGGTGGAAGCCGTCCACGTCCCGGGCGGGATCCTAGGCGTCGATCACCCGGTCCGCCGAGATGTGCGGCGGCAGGGGCAGTTGCACCAGCACGCCGTCCACCTCGGGGTCCCCGTTCAGGCGGTTCAGCAGCGCCAGCACCTCCGCCTCGGTGGTCGTGGCGGGCAGGCGGTGGGTCACGCCCCGGATGCCCACCTCCTCGCAGGCCCGGGCCTTGTTCCGGACATAGACCGCCGACGCCGGGTCGTCCCCGACCAGCACCACGTGCAGGGACGGAAAGACCCCCCGGGCATGGAGGCGATCCACGGCCTCCTTCACCTCGCCCCGGACGGTGGCGGCGATGGACTTTCCATCCAGGATTCGCGCGGACATTCGGGTCCCCCTTCGGGAAGGTGGCCGGATGCTAGCGGGAAGTCCCCGGGGAATCAATCGCCCCCGGGGACCGGAGCATCGCGGTGGCCAGTCGGAACCCGGCCACGGCCCAGGTGCCCAGCAGCGACCAGGCAAGCGCCGCCAGGGCCCACCCGCCCTGTCCCCAGAGCAGTCGGGGCAGGATCAGGAAGCCCTTCCGGGGCCAGGACCAGTAGCGCCACAGGGGCGACCAGGCCGGATCCCACCGGACTGCCCCGTCGGGATCGGGCGTCGAGGCCCACAGGGCGAAGTGGTAGTCCTCGTAGTTGACCAGCACCGAGGCTGCCGCCACGAGGATCGATGCCGCCGCGACCAGGCCCAGGAGGACCCTTCCGCCGGGGCTCCCGGTCCACCGCCCGGCCACCAGGGCCATCGGGATCGCCAGGGAAGGCAGGGCCGGCACCAGGAAGCGGGGACCGAAGCACCAGCCCCCGTCCCACATCGCCCAGGGCGCGTAGAGGGCCAGCAGGGCCGCCAGCAGCCCCCCGGAGAACACCGCCAGGGAGGGGTCGCGCCGGCCGAGCAGGGGCAGTCCCAGCAGCGCCGGCAGCGCCCAGGGGACATGCCAGATCAGGCCGCGGCCCGGGCTCAGCAGCAGGCCGGAAAGCCCTTCCAGGGGGTCCCCGCCGAAGAGCCCCAGGACCCCCGAGTACCCCGATTCGAAGGGATGGCCGAACCGCAGCAGGTTCGTCCCCGCCCAGATCCCGAGGGTCACCGCGAGGCCGGCGGCCATCCAGGCGGCGGCACGGACACGGTCCCGACCCGGCCGGTCCCGCAGCCGCCACAGGTCCAGGGCCACGGCCAGCGCCGCGACGGGAAGGCCCCCCCCCAGGGCGACCCGGGCCAGGGGCAGGGCACCGAAGGCCAGTCCGGCCGCCAGGGCCCACCGCCAGGAGAAGGACTCCCGGGCCCGGACCCAGGCGACGATGCCCGCCATCCAGCACAGGGCGCCCAGAGGCTCGCTGAAGAAGGATCGGGCGTAGAAGGGGACGATCCCCGTCAGCCCGAACCCGAGGGTCGCCAGGGCGGCTCCCCGTTCGGTCATCCCCTGGCGGCGCAGCAGCCCGAAGAGCAGCCAGGCCACGGCCGCCATCACGAAGGCGTTGGTCCAGGACACCAGGAAGGACCGGACGACCTCCGACCGGTCCTGGCGGTCGTAGAACAGCAGCACCGGGTGCTGGAAGGCCCGAAGGTCCGCCGGTTCCACGACCTGTTCCAGCAGCATCCCGCCCAGGTAGAAGGGGACGGCCGCCAGGGAGGGACCGAGACCGTACCAGGTGTAGGACTGCCGGTCCCGCCCCTCGACCCGGGCATAGTCCCGGAAGTGTTCCAGGGGCCTCGGGGAAAGGCTCCCCCGGGTCACCAGGGCCTCGGTGACCCGGGCCATCATCACCTCGTCCCCGGAATAGAGATGACCGCCGGCCAGCAGCAGCCAGGAGCAGGTCAGGAAGAGGACCACCCGCTTCGCCATCGTCCCCCGTTTCCCGCGGACCATGCCGGTGGCGGGCAGCATAGCACGGCCTGGGCGGTCCGAAGGGGCGGGTGCTATCGTTGGCCGGCACGGGGATGGGACATGGGATCCAGGCGCAGACGGACCTCCGGCAGGAAATCCCAATCCCTGGGCCGGTGGATCCTCCGGGGCCTGCTGGCCCTGACGGTGGCCGGGGTGGCCGGGCTGGCGGCGGCGACGGCGGCCGTGGCCTTTGTCGAGGCCTCCCTCCCGGAGATCCCGTCGTTCGAGGAGTACGCCGTCCGGACGCCGAAGGTGAGCCGGATGCTGGCAGCGGACGGCACGGTGCTGGCGGAGTTCTTCCTGGAGCGCCGGACCCTCACCCTGCCCGACCGCATCCCCCCGCTGGTGGAAAAGGCCTTCCTCGCGGCGGAGGACGCCTCCTTCCGGGATCACGGCGGCCTGTCCTACGCGGGAATCGCCCGGGCGATGGTGGTGAATCTGTGGCGCGGGCGGATTTCCCAGGGCGGTTCCACGATCTCCCAGCAGGTCGTCAAGCAGGTGCTGCTGGGCCCCCAGCGGACCTGGCAGCGGAAGTTCCGGGAACTGCTGCTGGTCCGGCGCCTGGAGGCCCGCCTCACGAAGGACGAGATCCTGGCGATGTACCTGTCGGAGGTCTATCTTGGCGCCGGCAACTACGGGGTCGAGGAGGCGGCCCGATGGTGGTTCGGCAAGGATGCCGCGGGGCTCACGGCCGGGGAGGCGGCCCTGCTGGCCGGACTGGTGTCGGGTCCCGAGGCGAACCACCCGGTCCGGAATCCCGACGGCGCACGGGCCCGGCGGAAATACGTGCTGGACCGGATGGCCGACCTGGGCTGGCTCCCCCCCGAGGAGGCGGCCCGGGCCGTCGCCCTTCCCCTGCCCTCCCGGACGGCGGCGACGCCTTCCCTGGCCCCCTACTTCACCGACGCGGTCCGCCGGGAGGTCGCCCGGATCTTCGGGATGGGACGACTGCTCCGGGAGGGCCTCCGGATCCGGACCACCCTGGACCCGGGGACCCAGCAGGCCGCGGAGGTCGCCGTGCAGGCGTTCCTCTCGCGGCTCTACTCCCAGGGACGGACCCGGACCCGGGACGAGGAGGCCGGAAAGGCCGATCCTCCCGGGGAGGACGACGATCCCGACGGCCATGATCCGCTTCCCGGCGCCCCCCGGGTTCTGGAGGCCGAGGTGGTCCGGTGCCGGGAGGGGCAGATCGAGGTGGAGGTCGCCGGGCGAAGGGCGCGGCTGGAGCCCCGGAGCCTGTCCCGGCGGATCCTGGCCGGCCATCCGGACCCCTACGACGTCTGCCGTCCCTTGGGGCGGAGGCTGCCGGTGTCGGTGATCGATCCGGAGGAGGATCCCCCCCGGGTGCAGGCCGAGGACGGTCCCCAGGCGGCCCTGGTGGCCCTCGATCCGGCCAGCCGGGCGGTCCGGGCCCTGGTGGGAGGGGAGGACTTCGAACTGCGCCCCTTCAACCGGGCCGTCCAGTCCCGGCGGCCCATCGGCAGCACCGTCAAGCCGTTCCTCTATGCCGCCGCCCGGATGAGCGGCATCCCGGCGGACACGCAGGTGGCCAACACCGCCGTCTCCTTCCGGGGCGGGCGGGGACGGCGATGGGCCCCCAGGAACTTCGAGGGCGGGTACGACGGCCGTCTCTACTCGCTGGCCGAGGCCATGGCCCAGTCGATCAACGTGGTCGCGGTCAAGGTGCTGGCGGACCTCGGAACCGCCCCCCTGGTGGACCTGCTGCGGTCGGTGGGCATCGACGGGACGATTCCCGGGGACCTGTCCCTGGCCCTGGGGAGCGCCGAGGCCAGTCCCCTGGCCCTGGCCAACGCCTTCGCGGACCTGGCCGCCGACGGCCGTCACGACACTCCGTACTTCATCGAAGAGGTTCGGGATGCCCTGGGAAGGGAGGTGATCCGGCACCAGGTCCGGCCCTCCCAGGGGATGCCACCGGCCATCGCCCGGTGGGTCCGGGAGGCGCTCCGGGAGGCGGTGACCCGCGGGACCGCCCGGGCCGCGGCATCGCTGCCGGTGCCGGCCTGGGGCAAGACCGGGACCACGAACCGCTCCCGGGAGGCCTGGTTCGCGGGGTCCGACGGGACCCTGGTGGTCGCCATCCTGGTGGGCCACGACGACCGGCTGCCGATGCCCGGAGCCACCGGGGGCAACACCGCGGTCCCGCTGTTCGTGGACTTCGTCCGGTCACGGATCCCGGGAAATCCCCGGGTCCCCGTCACCCCCTAGCAGCAGTCGCAGCATCTCGGCGGCCGCCGCCAGGCCGAAGATCCCCGGGAGGGGGGCCATGCTGGGAAGCGTCCGGCGCCTGCGGCCCCTCCGGAAGGCATCGTGCTCCTCCGGGACGTCCGGGGCCAGGGGCTCGGGAGGGCGGAAGGGGGGCTCTTCGGACCAGACGGCCCGGATGCCTCCCTCGATCCCCCGGCGCCGGAGCCCCTTGCGCACCCGCTTCGCCAGCGGGCAGTTCCGGCTGTCCGACAGGTCCCCCACCCGGACCATGGACGGGTCCGTCCGGTCCGCGGCGCCCATCGCGCTGACGACCGGGATGCCCCTGCGGCGGCACTCCTCCAGCAGGCGGATCTTCGGACCCAGGGCGTCGATGGCGTCCACGACCCCATCGAGCGGCAGGGCCAGCACCCGGTCCGCCACCGTGTCGTCGAAGAAGCAGTCCATCGCCTCCACCTCGACCCAGGGCGCGATCCGCGCGATGCGTTCCCGGGCGGCATCCACCTTCCGTCGGCCGAGGGTGTCCACGGTGGCCAGCAACTGGCGGTTCAGGTTGCTCCCCCGAAGGACGTCGAAGTCCACCAGGCGCAGGGTCCCCACGGCCGACCGGGCCAGGGCCTCCATCGCGAATCCCCCGACCGCCCCCAGGCCGACCACGGCCACCCGGGCCCGCCGGATCCTCGCCAGTCCCTCGTCCCCGAGCCGCATCCGGAGACGGCTCATCGACTCCCGGGCCAGTTCCTCCAGGGAGGGGATCTCATCCATGGCCGCCTGTCCCCCGATCCACCAGCCGCAAGGCCCGTTCCCACGTCGCCGCCTC
>JAGOKF010000059.1 GCA_017994695.1 Myxococcota bacterium
ATCCTCCCCACCGGAGGTCCTCCAGGCGCGTCTCGGCCGGATCGGCGCCGATGGCCCGGAGGAGTTCGGCGCACTTGCCCGGCATCACGGGCCGCAGCAGGGTCAGGGCGAACCGCAGCGCCTCCAGGGCCTGGTAGATCAGCGCGCCGGCCCGGGCCGGGTCCTCCTTGACCACCTTGAACGGCTCCGTTTCGGCCAGGTAGCGGTTGGTGCGCCGAACCAGGTTCATGGCCGCCTCGACCGCCTGCTCGACCCGGAAGGACTCCACCAGGGACCGGACCAGGGGCCCCGTCCCCTCGGCCATCTCCCGGAGCGACGCGTCCTGGGACGACACCTCCTGTTCGGCCGGGGCCGGCACCCGTCCCTGGAAGGCCCGCTCGGCGAACCGGACCACCCGGTTCACCAGGTTCCCCAGGTCGTTGGCCAGGTCGAAGTTGTGCCGCCGCAGGAAGGCCTCCTCGCTGAAGTCGGCGTCCAGGCCCACGACCATTTCCCGCATCAGGAAATAGCGCAGGCTGTCCACGCCGTACCGGTCCTTCAGCGAAAGCGGATCGACCACGTTGCCCAGGGACTTGGACATCTTGGTCCGGTCCACCAGCCACCACCCGTGGGCGATGATGCGCCGGGGCAGCGGGAGGCCCAGGGCCATCAGCATCGTGGTCCAGTACACGCTGTGGGTCGTCAGGATGTCCTTCCCGATCAGATGATGGGCGCCGGACCAGAGGCGGCGGAACCGGTCCTCGTCCCGGTAGAGCCCGATGGCGCTGCAGTAGTTCAGCAGCGCGTCGAACCAGACGTAGGTGACGAAGTCCGGGTCGAAGGGCAGCGGGATCCCCCAGGACAGTCGCGCCTTCGGCCGGCTGATGCACAGGTCCTTCAAGGGCTGGGCCAAAAACCCCAGCACCTCGTTGCGCCTCGACTCGGGGACGATGAAGTCCGGGTTTTGGCGGATGTGATCGATCAGGGCGTCCTGGTACCGGGACATCCGGAAGAAGTAGTTGGCCTCCTGGATGCGGAAGACCTCCCCGCCGGTCTCGGGGCAGCGGCCGTCCACCAGTTCCTCGGCCGTGAAGAACTTCTCGACCCGGGGGCTGTAGAACCCCTCGTACTCGCCCCGGTAGATCTCCCCGGCCTCCCAGAGGCGCTTCAGGGCCTCCTGCACCACCGCCTCGTGGCGGGGCTCGGTGGTCCGGATGAAATCGTCGTGGGCGACGTGCATTGTGGGCCACAGGTCCCGGAAGTGGGCCTGCATCTCGTCGCAGTGGGCCTTCGGGGACAGCCCCCTCTTCGCGGCCGCCTCCTGGACCTTCTGCCCGTGCTCGTCCACCCCGGTCAGGAAGAAGGTCTCCTGCCCGAAAAAGCGGTGGTACCGGGCCAGCACGTCCGCGAGGACCGTGCAGTAGGCATGGCCGATGTGCGGCCGGTCGTTCACGTAGTAGATCGGCGTCGTGATGTAGAACACGCGGTCTTCCGCCACGTCCGTCCTCCCGGGAAAGTCCTAGAAGCGCTCGGCCACGCTCTTCGCCTGGAGGAACAGCAGCAGGTAGTCCCGCCCGCCGGCCTTGCTGTCCGTCCCCGACAGGTTGAAGCCCCCGAAGGGATGCGCCGAGACCATCGCCCCGGTGCATTTCCGGTTCAGGTAGAGATTGCCGACGTGGAACTCCCGGCGGGCCCTTTCCAACCGCTCGCGGCTCCGGGAATAGACCGCGCCCGTCAGGCCGTACACGGTCCCGTTGGCGATGGCCAGGGCGTCGTCGTAGTCCCGGGCCCGGGTGCAGGCCAGCACGGGCCCGAAGATCTCCTCCTGGGCGATCCGGGCCTGGGGCGCCACCTCGTCGAACACGGTCGGCTCCAGGAAGTACCCAGGGGCGTCCAGGCGGCCTCCCCCGGTCAGCAGTCGCCCCTCGGACCGGCCGACGTCGATGTAGGACTGGATCGTCGCCATCGCCGAGTCGGTGATCACCGGCCCCATCCGGTTCGCCGGGTCCTTCGACGGCCCGACGGTGATCTTCCGCGTCAGGTCCACCACCCGTTCCACCAGGGCGTCGTGGACCGCCTCCATCACGATCAGGCGGCTGCACGCGCTGCACTTCTGCCCCTGGTAGCCGAAGGCGCTGGCCACCACCCCGGCCGCCGCCTCGTCCAGGTCCGCGTCGTCGGCCACGACGATGGCGTCCTTGCCGCCCATCTCGGCGATCACCCGCTTGATCCAGATCTGCCCCGGCTGAGCCTTCGCGGCCAGTTCGTTGATGTGGAGCCCCACGGCCATGCTGCCGGTGAAGGCCACGATGCGGGTCTTCGGGTGGGCGACCAGGGCGTCCCCCATGGTGCCGCCGCTGCCGGGGCAGTAGTTCAGCACCTCGTCGGGCAGTCCCGCCTCCCGGAGCACCTCGACCAGCAGCCAGGCGATGGCGGGGGTCGGCGAGGCGGGCTTCAACACCACCGTGTTGCCGGCCACCAGCGCCGCCGTGGTCATCCCCGTGGTGATCGCCAGGGGGAAGTTCCAGGGGGGGATCACGACCGTGACCCCGCAGGGCAGGTAGTAGAGGTTGTCCTCCTCCCCGGGCATCGTCGTCACGGGCTGGGGTTCGCCGTACCGCATCGCCTCCCGGGCATAGAACTCCAGGAAGTCGATGGCCTCGGCCGTGTCGGCGTCGGCCTCGACCCAGGGCTTGCCCGCCTCCAGGATCATCAGCGCGTTGGCCTCGAACCGCCGTCGCCGGAGGATCGCCGCCGCCCGCAGCAGCACCCTCGCCCGGGCCGCCGGTTCCCACCGGGACCACGACTGGAAGGCCTGGTGGGCCGCCTCGACCGCCTGGGCGGCCTGCTCCGGCGTGGCCTTGGACACCCGGGCCACCACCTCCGACGGATTCGACGGATTCCGGGAGAAGATGGCCTCGCTGGTGGTGATCTCCTTCCCTCCGATCCGGAGGGGAATCGACCGGCCGAAGGAGGCTTCGACCCTGGCGATGGCGGCCTGCTGGGCCTGGTGCAGGTCCGTCCGGGAGAAGTCGGTCAACGGCTCGTTCTGGAACGGAGCGATCATCTGTTTCCTCCTGGCAAGGGGCCTCGGGTCGCCGCTCCCCGGCGACCGCGCGAAAGCATCCCCCACCCCGGCCATTTTGGCAACCGGGGGACAGCCCCCTCTTTGCCACATCCAACCTCCCGTCCCGACTCGATATCCCGCCGGATGCCCCTGCGGCACCAGGGTGACTGTCCCCGTTTCTGACCCGTTTCTGCACGAGCCTTGCCAGGTTCCGGCAAAGACGGCATCCTTGGGGAGGACCTTCTCGAACAGGGACCCGGGATGTTCCAGAGCCTTGCCCCCACGCTGCTGCTGGCCACCCCGACGCTGCTGGACCCCAACTTCCGCCAGACCGTCGTGCTGCTCTTCGCCCACGGCGAGGAAGGGGCCCTGGGTCTCGTGGTCAATCGCCCCTCCCCCGAGCCGCTGCACAAGGTCCTCGAGGCCACAGGCCTGCCGAACCCCGGCGAGGAGATCGGGAAGCGGCCGGTGTTCCTGGGCGGTCCCGTCCAGCTGGGCACCGGGTGGGTCCTCTTCCAGGGAACCGACCCCCGGGGCGAGTCCTTCCCGGCCGGACCCGACCTCCGGGTCACGGGCAGCCATCGGGTGTTCCGGGACCTGCTGAACCGGAGCCCCGTCCCTCCCTTCCGCTTCTGCCTGGGGAACGCCGGCTGGGCCCCCGACCAGCTGGAGTCCGAGATCCGCGAGGGGGCCTGGATGACCGCCCCGGTGGATCCCCGGATCCTCTTCGACCTCCCCCCGGACCAGTGCTGGCGGCACGCCTGGATGACCCTGGGGGTCGATCCCTCCCTCTGGTCCTTCTCGGTGGGCGACGGCTGACCGGGCCCTCCGTGCTATGCTTCCCCGCCATGAAGACGTCCCTGAGGGCGCAGGTCGGGATCGGGCTGGCCACCGAGGCGGTCGTCTTCGGGCTCGCCATCGGCTACCTGGCCTGGACCACGGACCGCCTGCTGGAGGAGGTGTCCCTGCTGAAGGGGACCATCTCGCCGGCGGTGGAGGACCTGACGGCGCTGCTGGCCGAGACCCGAGGCATCGAGGATCTCCTCGGATCCCCGCGGTCCGTGGACCTGGACCGGTCCCGCCTGCTGATCCAGCGTCTCCACCTCTTCGACCGGCTCCGGGCCGCCGCCGAGGCCCTGGAGGCGGCCTCCGAGTCCGGGGTCTTCTCGGACGCCCGGTCGGCGGACTTCGCCGGTGCCGCGGCCTCGGCGCGGCAGGCATCGACGCTGCAGCGCCGGACCCCCGGCCAGGACCCCGCGATCCCTCCGGCGGCCGAGGAGGCCCTCGGCTTCCTGGTCGAACGGCTGGATGCCGCCCAGCGTTCCGGCGCCGTCGGGGAGGCCGAGACCCACGCCCGGGGGATCCTGAAGGTCCTCCGGCTGATGCGCGGCGCCACGCTGCGGGTCCAGAGCCAGGCCCTCGCCGCCCTCCGGGAGGCCGAGGCGGACCTCGTGGCCCGGCGCACGAAGGTCTCGCTGCTGGTGATCGGCGTCTCGGCCCTGGCGCTGGTGGTGGCCCTGGTGGTGCTGCTGTACTCCCTGAGGGCCCTGCGGCCGGTCGGGGACCTGATCGCCGCGATCCGCAGGCTGGCGGCGGGAGACTACGCACCCATCACCATCCGGGGCGCGCCCCAGGAGCTCGCGGGACTGTCCGAGGCCCTGAACGGCCTGGCCCAGGCCCTATCCCAGCAGGCCGAGCAGCAGGCCCGGGAGGCCGAGGACCGGATCCGAACCGAGCGCCTGGCCATGGTCGGCCGGATGGCCTCGGTGGTGGCCCACGAGATCCGCAACCCCCTGAACTCCATCTCCCTGAACGTGGACCTGCTGGCCGAGATGGCCGCATCGCGGAACCCCGACTCCTCCCGGATGCAGGAACTCCTGCGATCGGTCCAGGGGGAGGTCGATCGCCTCTCGGAGATCACCGAGGAATACCTGCGGTTCGGGCGGATGCCCCGGGGCGTGCTGGCGCCCTGCGACCTGGGCACCCTGGTGCGGGAGACCCTGGCCTTCGTCGCCGAGGAACTCTGCGCCGCGGGGGTCCAGGTCCGGCCAGAAACGCCGGATCATCCCGTCCGGGTCTCCTGCGACGAGGGGCAGTTGCGCCAGGCGCTCCAGAACCTCGTGCGGAACGCCCGGGAGGCCATGCCCGACGGCGGCCTGCTGGAGGTGGTCATCGAAGAGGCCGGGGACGAGGCGGTGCTCCGGGTCCGGGACCACGGGGTCGGGATTCCCGAGGCCTTCCGGTCCCGGATCTTCGAGCCCTTCGCCACCACGAAACCCCGGGGCACGGGGCTGGGGCTTGCCTTCGTCCAGCAGGTGATGCAGGAATCGAACGGCCGGGTGGAGATCGAGACCCGGGAGGGAGCCGGAACCACGGTGAGCCTGTTCTGGAAGCGCCAGGGGGCCTGAGGAGGGGACGATGGGACGCCGGGTCGGATCGTGGCTGGTGCTGGGGATGGTGGCCTGCGCGACGGGGGCCGGAAACCGGGAGACGCCGATGACGGGTTTGGACCAGCAGGAACTGGCCCGGCGACGGGCCCAGTTCGCCGACGTGGAGATCACGGTCGATCGGAGCGCCGTTCCGCCCGAGGACCTGGAGGTCCTGCGGCCGCTGCTGAAGGCGGCGGCGGTGATGGACCGGATCTTCTGGAAGCAGGCTTCCGAGGACGGCCGGCAGGTCCTGGAAACCCTGCGGCAGCGGACCGATCCCCTGGGGCGCCTGCTGGCCGAGTACGTGGAAATCCACCGGGGACGCTTCGATCGCCTGCAGGACGACGAGCCCTTCCTCGGGGTCGCCAGGAAGCCCCGGGGCGCCACCTTCTACCCCGAGGACCTGACCGTCGAGGAGTTCGAGGCCTGGATCGCCGCCCATCCCGGCGATCGGGAGGCCTTCCTGTCCCCCTTCACGGTGATCCGGCGCGACGGGGACCGCCTGAAGGCCATTCCCTACAGCGAGTTCTACCGGGAAGACCTGGAGGAGGCGTCCCGGTGGCTGCTGGAGGCGGCGTCGAAGACCCGGGACCCGATGCTGGCGCGCTTCCTCCGGACCCGGGCCGAGGCCTTCCGGACCAACGACTACTTCGAGAGCGACATGGCCTGGATGGACCTCCACTCGGGGCCCCCGGAGGTCTCGTCGTCGCTGGAGGTCGTCATCGGACCCTACGAGGTCTACGAGGACGGCCTGATGAACCTGAAGGCCTCCTTCGAGGCCTTCGTGACCCTGCGGGACGCCGGGGAGAGCCGGAAACTGGAGGCCGTGTCGGGCCTGATGGACGAACTGGAGGCGGCGCTCCCGGTGGACGACCGCCACAAGAATTTCAGCCGGGGGAAGTCCTCGCCCATCGCGGTGGTGCAGGTGATCTTCACGTCCGGGGACACCGCCGCCGGCGTGCAGACCACCGCCTTCAACCTCCCGAACGACGAGCGGGTGCGGACCGCGAAGGGATCCAAGAAGGTGCTGCTGAAGAACGTCGGCGAGGCGAAGTTCCGCCGGAGCCTGGTCCCCATCGCCCGGACCCTGCTGGACCCCGCGCTGCTGGACCGCATCTCCTTCGACGCCTACTTCAACTTCATCCTGATGCACGAGGTCAGCCACGGCCTCGGGCCCGGGGTGCTGGCGCTGCCGGGGGGCGGCACCACCACCGTGAACCTCGCCCTGAAGGAGACCTATTCCGGCATCGAGGAATGCAAGGCCGACGTGCTGGGGGTCCTCAACGCCCTGTACCTGGTCCGCAAGGGGCTGCTGCCCCGGGAGGTCGAGACCGCCATGGGGCCGACCTACCTGGCGGGGATCTTCCGGTCGATCCGGTTCGGGGTGGCCGAGGCCCACGGGGTCGCCAACATGGTCCAGTACAACTGGCTCCGGGAGCAGGGCGTGGTGACCTGGGACGCCGAGGGGCGCCTCCACGTGGACCTGGCCCGCTACGAGGAGTCGCTGCGGCAACTGGCCCGGCGCCTGCTGACGATCGAGGCCGAGGGGGACTACGACGGGGCCCGCCGGTTGCTCGACACCTTCGGGCCGATGCCCGAGGAGGTGCGCAGGGCTCTGGCCCGACTGTCGGCGGTCCCCGTGGACATCCGGCCCCGCTACCCCCTCGCCGAGGTCCTCCTCCGGGAGTGACCTCCCTCTCGGAAATCCGGGCTCCCGATCGATCGAGCCGCCTTCTTCCAGGCGGCAGGACGTCGGTCCACCGGCCAGTTCCGCGGTTGACCCAAAGAAATCCGGTTCACGAGCCTGCAAGCGCGGTAGTCGGGACGCCTTATTATACTACATGAATCTTATATCTTGACTTTCAATTCCGCGGTCCGATATTGGTCGCTGCGTCGATCGCAGCGCGTCCTGCTGGAGATGGCCGTGGACGACAGGACCTTCCACCGGATCGGAACGGCGCTGGGAGATTCCCGGCGAAACGAGATGCTCCAGGCGATCGCCCGGGAAGGGGAGATCTCCTGCATGGCCCTGGCCCACCGGTTCCCGGTCGGCATCTCGACGCTCTCGCTCCCATGGAAGGTGCCGGCAGAATCGGACCTGGTCCGGGTCCGTCGGGAAGGACGGCACGGCTTCTTCACCCTGGACCGGGAGGTCCTGGAGGAATGGCTGCGGTCGCTGGCCACGCGCCTGTCGGGGGAGGTGCCCTCGACGGGCGAACCGGGCGACGGGAACCGTCGGCCCGGAAACACCGCAAGACTCTCCAGAGGAGGAAGATCATGAGAAAGGCCATCGGCACTGCGGGGTTGTGGACGTTGCTGGCATGGACGGTCGCGGGCCCGGCCCCGGCCCGGGCCCAGACGACCTGGAAGGTGGATCCGGTCCACTCCCAGGTCCTGTTCCGGGTCCTGCACCTGAACATCGGCCACGTCTGGGGCTGGTTCCGCCAGTTCGAGGGAACGGTGGTGCTGGACGCCCAGCGGCCCGAGGGGAACCGGATCGAGTTCTCGGTGGACGCGGCGAGCGTGGACACCCGGGACGAGAAGCGGGACCAGCACCTGCGGGGCCCCGATTTCTTCAACGCGAAACAGGCCCCGAAGTGGTCCTTCCGGTCCCGAACGGTGAAGCCGGCCGGCGCCGATTCCTATGAGGTGTCCGGGGACCTGACGTTGCGGGGCGTGACGAAGCCGGTCACCTTCACGGCCCGGAAGGTCGGGGAGGGCAAGGATCCCTGGGGCAGCCAGCGGGTGGGGTTCTCGGCGAGGTTCCCCGTGGACCGCTCGGCCTTCGGCATCTCGTACATGCCCGAGGGACTGGGCCGGGAGGTCGAGGTCTTCGTGGACTTCGAGGCCATCCTGCAGAAGTGAGGCCCGAAAGCGGCCTGGGAGGCTGACGATGACACCGGCCCAGGACATGGCCCTGGCCCTGGCGATCCGGGCGGTCGGGCTGCCCCTGCTGGCGACCCTGCTGGTCCTGGGGGCCCTGCGGGTGCAGGCACGCTGGCTCCGACGACCGGGAAGCCCGGCCGGCCAGCCGGAGGACCCGGGACCCGTGCTGGCCGCGGCGATCTGGGCCGGCGTGGTCGGAGTCCGGGGGCTTCCCCGGTGGCCCGTGGCCGACACGCTGGACCTCCTGGGCCCCCTGGCCCTGCTGGCATCCCTGGCGGCCCGGACGATCGGCGCCGTTCCGGAGTCCCGGAAACGGGCGGCCGAGTGGGCTCTGGGAATCCTGGCGGCCGTGGCCATCGGATGGCTGCTGATGGTGCCCCCGGGGGTCCCGGGAGCCGTCATGTCCGTCGGACCCGGAGCGCTGGCCATCGGGGTCACCTGGGCCCTGGGCGCCTTGGGGCGAACCGGGGGCCACCCGGGGACCTGGCATGCCGTCTTCGCGGTGTCCGCCGCGGGGTCGGCCACCATGCTGGCCGTGTCGGCAAGCGCGCTGCTGGGACAGGTCGCGGCGTCCCTGGCCCTCTCGGGGGGCATCCTGGCCCTGATCGCCTTCCTTCGCCCGGGAATCGCCCCCGGACCCTCGGCGACGGCCGCCCTGGCGGCAGCCCAGGGAGGCCTGCTGGCCTACGGGTGGGCCTTCACGGAGGCCCCCCGAATCCCGCTACTGCTGGCCCTGGCGATCCCGGCGTCGGCCGCCGTCGGGCGTCGGGGCCACGGCTGGTGGACCTCCCGGGGTCTCCCCGTCGGGATCGCCCTGGCGCTGTCCGGAGCCGTGGTGGCATGGTCGTTGCTGGCCGCACCGGACCCGTCGCCCTACCCCTACTGACGAATCCTCGTGGAACCGGAGGGACGGCGGGTCCCGGGAACCCCTGCCCAGGGCCCCTCCCGGATCGGGGCGACGGAAAGAATCCAGTCGGGTTCACGGAACCGGGGGATCCCTTCAGCCGCAGCCGCAGGAACCGCTGCCGCACCCCCCGCCCCCGCTGCCGCACGACCCGCAGTTCGACGAGGTGCATCCCGAGCACCCGTGGGACGAACCCGTCGTGCTCATCCGACCCCCGACGGAGAAAGCGGCCGTGGAGGCCAGGCGCTCCACGTCGGCCGATCCGCACCCCGGACAGGTCGCGCTGGTGGTCCCCATCGGCACCAGGTCCTCGAACTCCCGCTCGCAGCGATGGCACCGGAACTCGTAGAGGGGCATCGGTCTCCTCCCCGCACGCTTGTGCGCCGCCGATCATGGGGATGGGAGGTCTTCCTGAAAAGGGGGGATCCCGGAAGACGGGCGGTTCTAGTCCTCGGGGGAAGGGGATCGGCGGCCGGCCTTCACCTCCCCCCGGAGGCGTTTGTCTTCCAGCATCTTCTCCCGGGACCGGCGACTCCGCCGCCGCTTCTGTCGGCGGATCTTCTCGGCCTCCTGTCTCCGGGCGCTCCGTTCCCCCAGCATTTGTTCCTCGATGGCCTCGGCCAGGATCTCCCGGGCCCGGAACCGGTTGATGCCCTGGGAGCGGGACTCCTGGCACTTGACCAGGCGCCCGGTGGGCCGATGAAGGATCTGGACGCAGGACGACGTCTTGTTGACCTTCTGGCCCCCGGGACCGGCGGACCGGATGAAGGTCTCCTCCAGGTCCTCCTCCCGGATGCCCAGGCGATCCATCCGGGCCCTCAGGGCCTGCTCCTTTTCCGGCCGGACGGGAAACATCCCCAGGATCCTCATGTTCGCACCCGGAGGCCCGGGATGCGTTTCCCCCTCGTTCCGTTCGGCACCCCTCAACCCGAACGGACCCCAGGAAGCCGGTCCCCGTTTCCCCGGTCATTCGGGGAACGGGCCGGGACCGGCGCAAGGCCACAGGACGTGCGGATCCCGCCGTCAGCGCACGACCATCACTGTGCAGGCGGCGCGGTCCACGACCTTGTCGGCCGTCGCGCCCACCACCCGCCGGCGCAGCACGCTGTGGGGGTTCGCCCCCAGCACGATCAGGTCGGCCCGGACCTCCTTCGCCACCCGGATGATCACGTCGCCGGGCTTCCCCATCTCGACCCTCATCCGCACGGCGATCCCCTTGCCGGCCAGCATCGCCGCGGCCTCCTTCACCCGTTCCTTGTAGAAGTGCTCGACCTGTTCCCTGGCCTCCTCGACCTCGCTCCGGGTCTCGGCGTATTCGGGCAGGGCCCCCATGGCCAGCACATGCATCTCGGAACCGCACTTCGGCGCGAACTGGGCGCCGTTGGCCAGGGCGACCTTCGCCCCGTCGGACCCGTCGTAGGCCAGCACCACCCGGGCGAACATCAGGCACCTCCTTCCGGCGACGTTTCCCCAACGCGCTCCAGGGAATCCTGCATCATGGCCTTGGCCTTCCCGGGACTGAACCAGCGCTGGGCCGCGATCGTCGGCGCGATGGCCGCCAGAATGACCTCCGTGACCAGGATCGAGTATTGCGCCTGGTGGATGATACCGCGGTTCAGGCCGTAGAGGGCCGAGATGCTCCCGAAGGTCCGCCAGGTGGACATCATCAGCGTGGTGCAGGCGTTCACGCGGAACGGCATCCGCAGGCCCCGTACCACGGACCCCACCCCGGCGAACCTGGCCCCGACCTTATCATGTCCGCCAGCACCATGCCCGCGAGGGGGGCCGGCAGCACGCCCCCGCTGCCGCCCCGGATTGCGAAGAACGCCACCTGGCCGAGGATCTCCAACAGCGGCTTCACCGACGGATGGCTGATGGAGGGCCGGATGCGAGACAGCACGCGGGGGTCGGCCATTTCCGCGCCGGCAACGCCACGACCAGTTCCACCAGGGCCACCGACACCTTCAGGCGCATCGCGACCAGCGCGGCCGCGAGGGCCAGGGCGGCCCAGACGAGGAAATCCCACCAGATCTGTTCCATCGGTCTCTTCCTCCGCTCTGGCAGGAGTCATCGGCCACGGTCGTGGCGGTCGAAGGCGGACTCCACCGCCCGGAACGCTAGCGCGCGACCTTGAAGGGCCGCGGCCCGGCGAAGCGGGCCTGGGATCCCAGTTCCTCCTCGATGCGGAGGAGCTGGTTGTACTTCGCCAGGCGCTCGGCCCGGCACGGGGCGCCGGTCTTCAACTGGCCCGCCCCGGTGGCCACCGTGAAGTCGGCGATGAAGTCGTCGGGCGTCTCCCCGGACCGGTGGCTGACATTGATGCCGTATCCGCCGGCACGGGCCTCGGCGATCGCCTCCAGGGTCTCGGTGACGGTGCCGATCTGGTTCAGCTTGATCAGGGCGGCGTTCGCGATGCCTTCCTGCACGGCCTTCCGGATGATCCGCGGGTTCGTGACGAACACGTCGTCCCCCACCAGCTGGATCCGGCCCCCCAGGCGCTCCGTGATCAGCCTCCAGCCCTCCCAGTCCTGCTCGGCCATGCCGTCCTCGATGCTCCAGATCGGGAACTGGCGCACCCAGTTCTCCCAGAAGTCGACCATCTGCGCCGGGGTGAGGCGGCTGCCGTCGGACTTGCGGAAGACGTAGAAGCCGTCCTCGAAGAACTCGCTGGCCGCCGGGTCCAGGGCGATGACGATGTCGCTGCCGGGCTTCAGGCCCGCGCGCTCGATGGCCCGCAGGATGAGTTCAACGGCCTCGACGTTGGCCTTCAGATTCGGGGCGAAGCCTCCTTCGTCGCCGATGGCCGTCCCGTAGCCGGCCTTCTTCAGCGTGGCCTTCAGGGCGTGGTAGGTCTCGGCGCCCCAACGGAGGGCCTCGGCGAAGTTCGGCGCGCCGACGGGGGCGATCATGAACTCCTGGAAGTCCACGCTGCTGTCCGCGTGGGCACCGCCGTTCAGCACGTTGAACATCGGGACGGGCAGCAGGCGGGCATCGACCCCGCCGAGGTAGCGGTAGAGGGGCAGTTCGGCGCTTTCGGCCACCGCCCGGGCGACCGCCATCGAGACGCCCAGGATCGCGTTGGCGCCCAGGTTCGCCTTGTTCTCGGTCCCGTCCAGTTGGCAGAGCCGGGCGTCCACCGCGGCCTGGCACTCGGCATCCATGTCGCAGAGGGCCGGGGCGATGATCTCGTTGACGTTCTGCACGGCCTTCCGGACGCCCTTCCCGCCGTACCGGGCCGGGTCCTGGTCGCGCAGTTCGATGGCCTCCCGCGTGCCGGTGGAGGCGCCGGAAGGCACCCCGGCCCGGCCGAAGCTGCCGTCGTCCAGGACCACGTCCACCTCGACGGTCGGGTTGCCTCGGGAATCCAGGATCTCTCGTGCATGGATCGAGTCGATGTGCGCCATCAGGACACCTTCCTTTCTTGCAAGGGGCCCGAACTGCCGGGAGCGCCGTTCCGGGCGGGAGACTCCCACGGCCGAACCGGCCCTGCCCCAGGAGTCATCGTCCGTCCCCCGGAAGGGGACGGCGGTCATCGGCGGTCCCCACCGCCGGCAAGTGGCGGTCTTGTCGCACACTTCCCCCGTCGGGTCAAGGTCCCGCCCTGCGGATGTCCCAAGGAATGAACAGGTTGCCGGGGGTCCGGCCCTCTCCGATGCCCCGGAGACCGACGGGTGGCCGGAGACCCGAGCCGGCAGGAAGGCCCGGTTCGGGACCTGGCGCGAATCCGACGATAATGGGCCCGTCGAGGGACCGGGGCCAGGACCGCATGCCGGAGAATGCCGTCACGATCCGGGTGGACCGGCTGGTGCACCAGGGAATGGGCCTGGGGCGGGTCGGAGGACAGGTCTGGCTGGTCCCGTTCACCGCCCCGGGGGACCTGGTCGAGGCCATCCCGGAGAGGACCCACCGGGGTCATGTCGAGGGCCGGATGGTGCGCCTCGTCGAGGCGGGGCCGGACCGTGCCCCGGCGCCCTGCCCCTGGTACGGAACCTGCGGGGGATGCCACCTCCAGCACGTCCGGGAGGACCGGCAACCGGCCCAAAAGGCCGAGGTGCTCCGGGACGTCCTGGCCCGGATCGGGGGAGTGGAGGCCCCGGAACCTGCGATCCGGGCGGGCCATCCCTGGCACTGGCGAGGCCGGGTGGAGGTCCACGGCGAGGTCCGGGAATCGCGGTGGAGACTCGGTTTCTTCCGGCGGGGGTCGAGGGACCTGGTGGAGGTCCGGGGGTGCCGGATCGCGCACCCGGTCCTGGACGGCCTGCTCGAAACGCTCCCGGATGTCCTCGAGGGCGTCCCGGCCCGGGGACCCGTCACGCTGGAGATGGTCCGGGGGGAGGACGACCGGGCGGTGGCCGTCGTCCGGGGATCCTTTCCGTCGCCGGAACGGGTCGCGGATCGGTTGACGGGGCTGCCTTCGGTCCGCGGCGTGCTGGTCCGGGACCGGGGGACCTGGCTTGCAATGGGGTCGTGCCAGGTCCGGGTCCCCACCGACGACGGTTCGGGAGGCCGGACCGCCGTGGCGACCGATCCCCGGGGGTTCTCCCAGGCGCACCTGGACCTCAATCCCTCCCTGGCCGCGAGGGTCCGGGAACTGGCCGGCGCGACCGGGGGAGCGACGGTGCTGGAACTGCACGCCGGAAGCGGCAACCTGACGCTGCCGCTGGCGCTGGGAGGAGCGGCGGTGACCGCCGTCGAGGTCAACGGGGAGGCCGTTCGCCTGGCCCGGCAGGAGGCCGCCGCCCGGGGGCTCCAGGTCCGCTTCATCCCCCTGGCGGCCGAGGCCCTGGCCGGACGCCCCGACCTCCTGGAGGGGCAGGAGGTGCTGGTGATGGACCCTCCCCGGACCGGCCTCGGCCTGGACCTGGCCAGGACCCTGGCGACCCGCCCCTTCCGCACGATCGTGTGGGTCTCCTGCGATCCGGCCCCCCTGGCCCGGGATCTGCGGCCGTTCCTCGAGGCCGGATTCTCCCTGGACGCCCTGGAGATGTGGGACCTGTTCCCCCAGACCTTCCACCTGGAGACCCTGGTCCGCCTCCGGCGCGCCTCGTGACCCCCAGGGACCAGGAACCGCGCCTCCCGGCCCCCGGAATCGGCCCGACGGGCCCCCTCGAGGGAAGCCCGATGCCTCTCGGGGGACGGGCGACCCCTTTCCCCCGGATGTTTCCAGCCCGTGCGCAGACCCGGGACCCCGTCGGTTGACTTTCGGCGGTCGGGGGGCATCATTCCACGGACCGGTCGTTCCCGGGAGGGCACCGTGAGGGCCGAGATCGTCAAGGAATTCCACTTCGAGGCGGCGCACCACCTGCCCGAGGTCGGACCGAACCACAAGTGCTCCCGCCTCCACGGCCACCACTTCCGCGTCGAGGTCGCCGTGGAGGGCGAGGTGGACCCGGTGATGGGCTGGGTGATGGACTTCGGGGACCTGGCCCGGGTCGCCCGGGAGGTCGTCGCGGCCCTGGACCACCAGGACCTGAACCGGCTGCCGGAACTGCGGAATCCCACCTCCGAGAACCTGGCCCACCTGCTCTTCCGCCAGTTCTCGGCCCGGGTACCCGGCGTCTGCGCGGTCACCGTGCATGAAAGCCCAACGTCCCGCTGCACCTACCGGCCCGATCACCGGGAGGCCCCCCGGGAGAGCGAAACCCGGGTGACCGTGGACGGGTTCGTGTGGTCCGCGGCCCATTTCCTGCTGGTCCCTCCCGGCGGGCGGGAGCCGATCCACGGCCACGACTACCGGGTGATGGCCTCGGGAACGGTGCCCGCGGGGAGGACCGAGGAGGCCCGCGCCGCCATCCGCGAGGAGGTCTCCCGGCTGCTGGAGGCCCTGGATCATCGCCTCCTGGTCCCCGGCGACCCGGCGATCGGGACCCTTCAGGCGGAAGGCGAGTCGCTGATCCTGGCGATCCCGGGATCCCCCCGCCTGGTCCTGCCCCGGACGGACTGCGCCGTGGTGCCGGTGGGAAACACCTCCACCGAACTGCTGGCGGGTCTGCTGGCCCAAGACCTGGCGGCGTCGCCCCGGATCCGGGCGATGGATATCCGGCGGATCGAGGTGACCGTCCGGGAGGGGCTCGATGCCCTGGCCCGGGTGGAGGCCCTGGTCCGGGGATGAGCCGACGGGGGACGCTCGCTCCCCGGACTGGACAAGACCGGGCACAACCGGGAAGATGACCTGCGATGAGCGACGATGCCCCGATGGACCTGCTGGATCGCCTGCCCTCGGAGATCGCGCTGCTGCCGGCCCTCGAAGGGGAGCCTCCCTACCGGGGTCTCCAGGTCTTCCAGTGGGTCCACCAGCGCCGGGTCGCCGACTTCGACCGGATGACCAACCTGTCCAGGTCGTTGCGGGAGAGGCTGGCCCGGTCGGCCCGGATCTCCCGGTTCGAGCCGGCCCGGGTGATCCGGTCCCGGGACGGAAGCGAGAAACTGCTCTTCGACGGCCCCGACGGGCGGTCCTTCTCGGCGGTGCTGATGCCCTCGGACGACCGGGTCACCCTGTGCGTCAGCAGCCAGGTGGGCTGCCGGATGGGCTGCCGCTTCTGCCTGACGGGCCAGGGCGGCTTCGTGCGACACCTCTCGGCCCGGGAGATCCTGGGCCAGGTCCACGCGGCGATGGATCGGCTCCCCGAGGGGAGGCGGGTCACCAACGTGGTCTTCATGGGCATGGGCGAACCGCTGGACAATCTGCCCGAAGTGCTGCGGGCGGTTCGGGTGATGACCCACCGGGAAGGGCTCCGGGTGGCTCCCCGCCGCACCACCCTCTCGACCGTCGGGCTGGTGGATCGGCTCCCGGAGGTGGTCGCGTCGGCCACGGGGGTCAGCATCGCCCTCTCCCTCTGCGCCACCACCGACGAGGTCCGGAACGAGGTGGTGCCCGCGGCCCGCCGCCACGGGGACCTCCGGACGGTGATGGACACCCTGGCGGGACTGACGCTGCCCCACGGCCACGTCTACACGATCGAGTACACCCTGATCGCCGGCGTGGGCGATTCCCTGGACGATGCCCGGCGGCTGAGCCGCATGCTGGCCCGGTTCCCCCACAAGGTGAACCTGATCCCGTTCAATCCCTGGCCCGGAAGCCCGTTCCGGCGGCCCGACGATGCCGCCGTGGAGGCGTTCCGGCAGTTCCTGGCGGACCGGCACCACCCGGTCACCGTGCGCCGGAGCCGGGGACAGGACATCGGCGCCGCCTGCGGCCAGCTGGAACTGGCCGCCCATCCGCAAGAGGTCGCCCCATGAAGGCCCGGCTCCCGGGGCTCCTCTGCCTGGTGACGGGCCTCCTGGCCGGGGCCTGCGACGGTGGCGGCAACCTGCTGGACCGGAGGGACCTGGCCTGGATCTGGGACCTGGGCGGGGAAGCCTCCCGGGAGGATGCCCCCGCACCGGCGGACGCCGAAGAAGACCTCCGGCCAGGGGACCCGAACACCCCGGACGAGGACTTGACCGGCACCGGACAGGACCCCGGGCGGGACCCCGGCACTCCCGACCCCGGAACCGATCCTTCCCGGGACCCCGGGACGGACCCCTTCGCGGACCCCGGAACGCCCTCCCCGGCAACCCTCCTGGTCACCGACCGGGAGGTCCGGCCCGCCCTGAAGGAGATGATCGCCCGGGCCCGGGAGAGCATCCGGCTGGTGAACCTGTCGTTCCCCCCCGGGTGGGCCCCCGACGAGATCTCGGTGGCCCTGGTCCAGGCCGCAGGCCGGGGAGTGGACGTCCGGGTGCTGCTGGAGGACGACGACGGCGGCCAGAACCGGATTCGCGTGGACGTCCTGTCCCGGAACGGAGTCCAGGCGAGGCTGGACACCGCCTCGAAGACGCTCCACGTGAAGTTGCTGGCGGTGGACCGGACACGGGCCCTGGTGGGCTCCTCGAACCTCTCCACCTCGGCCCTGGAATACAACCACGAGGCCAACCTGCTGCTGGAGGCCCCCGCCGCGGCGGCGGAACTCCAGCGCTACGCCGACGCCCTCTGGCAGGACGCCACCGGAATGGTCCGCGTCGACGCCTCGGCCCTCCCCGAGGGCCGGCTGATCGGTGACGGCCAGTACCTGGCCCAGGTGCTGCCGCTGCTGGAACGGGCCACCGGGAGGGCGTGGCTGGCGATGTACCAGTTCTCCAGCGACTGGAGCGGGGACGTCGGGGACCTCGCCGACGCCCTGATCGGCGCGAGGAATCGGGGCGCCGACGTCCGGGTGGTGCTGGAGGTGGGATCCTTCGCCGACGTCGAGACCGCGAACCGGACCAGCGGCGCACGGCTGGCGGCGGCGGGAGTCGCGGTGCGCTACGATCCGGCATCCACAATCACCCACGCGAAACTGCTCCTGCTGGACGACTCGGTGGCCGTCCATTCGGGGAACTTCGTCTATTCGGGGCTCCGGCTGAACCACGAGGCCGGGGCGGTGACCTTCCAGGCCGACCCCCTGGCCGAGGCCGAGACCTGGTTCACGGCCCTCTGGAACGCCTCCGGCCCCTAGCCCTTGCCCGGACGGAACCAAGGGCTCCTACACCTGGCCCAGCAGCCCCTGCAACCCGTCCTACCCGAACATGCCCTGGGCCACGGTCGAGTGGCTCTTCATTCCCTTCGGGGAGTAGGCCCCCGGAAACGGGCCCGATCTATCGCCAGAAATGCGCCCGGCCCTGGGCGTCGAGGGGCTGGTGCCCGGACAGGTGGCAGTTGTGGCACGCCCTGCGGGAACGGGCCGTCGTCCCTGCTTCGGGGGCATGGCAATAGGCGCAGGGATCGCCCCCCTCTTCGACCAGTGCCGGGTCCACCGCCGCGACGTTCGCCTCGATGGCGGCCTGATGCAGCCGGTGCAGGCGCCCGCCCGGGCCTCCGAACCGGTGGCACGCCAGGCAGGTCGGCACGTGCCCGTGGTCCTCGGTGGCCACCTGGTGGCAGCCCCCGCACCCGGGGCGGAAGGATCCGTAGCCCGACTCGTCGGGCCGGGAGGGACGGGCACCCTCCCCAAAGAGGCGGGCATGGGCGTTGTCGGCCCCCGCCAGCAGGTCCCCCGGGCGCAGGCTGCCCCGGTAGCGCGGCGCCTCCCCGGCCGCTGGTCGGAACCCCGACGCCTCGGCCTGGGCAGGCAGCCATCCGTGACAGGCCCCGGCGCAGTCCAGGCCCGGGGCGAAGACCGTCCCCGGGCTCCGGAAGGTCCGGATGCCGTGCCCGATGCCGTCCCCGGACACCGGGTGGCAGCCGGAGCAGTCAGCCAGGGCCTTCGCGTCGTGGACGCCCCTCTTCGGCCACGGGGTGTCCCACCACGATCCGGGCTCCGGGAACAGCGGGTCCACCCGGACCAGCCCCTCGCCCCGGTTCGCGAGCCAGTCCCCGGCCGCGGCGGAGGACCCCTCGGCCGGGCGGCCCAGAGCGTCCAGGTCGTGGCAGGCACCGCAGCGGGTCACCACCTCGGGCAGCGGCTCCTCCCCTACCCCCGATCCCCCGCACCCGGGAACCGCGACCAGCCACGGCAGCAACGCCAGGAACGCTGTTGCGGAGGGCCGATGGGGGCTTCCCCGGGAAACCATGACCCCTCCTATGGCATCCACCCCTCGGCGGTCCTCTCCCGGCACACCGGGACCCGGAAGGAGCACTCGGGGACGTGGCGGTAGCCCAGGTTCGGCCCCGGGTACCCCACGTAGTCGAAGCCGGCCCCGTTGTAGGCCCCGCCGAAGAAGGCCGACCGGATCGCCCGCCAGGCCAGCCGCAGCAGCGGCAGGGTCTCCTCGGCCCGGACCAGCACCTGGACCCTCTCCCCGTGGGTCAGGTCCGGGAAGGGACGTCCGAACATCTCGCCGGCGACCCCTTCCAGCACCAGGGCGAAGAGGTCGGCGTACTGCAGGAACGGGAAGGATCGATCCAGCAGAATGTTCATCCCGCAGGCCTCGATGGCCCCCGGCGCCCCCTCCGGATCCCCCGAGGGACCGGGCACGACGGCGTCCAGGGCGGCCTCCAGCGTGCGCTCGACGTCGGTGACCGCCCCGAGGCACGCGCCCGGAAGCGGCTTCCGGGGGAACCCGGGAATCCTCCATTCCTCCGGGGAGGCGCGGACGAGGTCGGCCACCGATCCGACCAGGATCCCCAGGGCCCAGGTCCCCGATTCCTGGAGGAACCGCCGCCGGTCCATCCCCTTCTCCCTCCCGGCCGCCTAGTTCCGGACCAGCCAGTCGGCGATCCGCTCGGCGTTCGCGGCGATGGTGTGGGCCGGGTTCACGCCGGTGCCGCCGGGAATCGCCGATCCGTCCGTGACGAACACCCCCGGATGCGTCCGCAACTCTCCCGTCGGCGTGCACGGTGCCCGGTCGCCGTCGTCCCCCATGCGGACGGTTCCCAGGGGATGGGCGTCGCCGTGCTCGAAGGTGTCCCCGCCGGTCCGCAACAGTTCCGCGCCGTTGGCCTCTGCGATCTCCTTCCCGATCCGCCCCACGCGGTCGATGTAGGCCTTCAGGCGCTCCGTCAGGGGCAGGTCGAACTCCACGACCCCCTGGGAGTTCACCGTCACCTCCCCCTCGCCGTCCACGAGCCCGATGGCCAGGGCGGGAAACAGGTGGCGGGCGTAGTGGTCCCGGACGTAGCGCTTGAATTCCAGGCCCAGGGGCACCGCCGGATCGCCCCGGTCCGAGTGGACGTCCATCGCCGCGACCAGGGCCGGCGGTCCCGCCCCGGGGTGGATCGTCACCCGGTGCTCGTCCCAGAAGGCGTAGGTGATCACCCCGGCGTTGTTCCGGCCCATGAAGGGGAAGGTCGGCGCCAGGTCCTCCGGGACCCGGAACAGGTAGGCCACGTCCCCGTTGTTGTTCAGGTTCCTGCCGACCTGGGGATGGAGGTCCTTCATCCAGGGGCGGGATCGCAGCAGGATGCCCGGCGTCTCCAGGGCGCTCGCCGCCAGGATCACCCGTTCCCCTCGCACCCGCCGTTGGATTCCCCAGGGATCCCGCCAGGCGACGACCCAGGAGGAACCGTCCGGCTCCAGGTGGTCCGCCTTGCACCGGACCCGGAATACCGCCCCGGCCTCCTCGGCCCGGGGGATGTAGTTCTTGCCCAGGTGCCTCTTGCGCCCGAAGGGGCAGCCGCACATGCAGAAGCCGCACTGGAGGCAGTCGTGGATCGGGTACATGGACCGGTCGGCGGTCCGGCCCATCCGGTCGAGCATCTTCGCGAAGATCCCGCCGGCCCGGGGCACGTCGGCCCAGGAGGCCCGGACGATGTCCATCTCCTCCTCGACCTTGCGGTAGAAGGGGTCCAGGACCGCCCGGGTCACCGAGGCCGGCCAGACCCGGTAGCCGTCCCGGTCCCGCCACTCGAACACCTCGGAAGGGCTCCGGAGCATCGCGGCGGCGTAGGTCAGCGATCCCCCGCCCAGCCCCCGCCCGTACCGGAACAGCACGTGGTGGTCCTTCGAGGTGTAGGTGACGAAGAGCCGGGCCTGGGCCCGGAAGCTCCAGTCCTGGCGGAAGTCCTTCTCGGACAGGCGCTCTCCGGCCTCCAGGACCAGGACCCTCCGCCCTGCCCGGGCCAGGCGCAGGGCGGGGATCGCCCCCCCGAACCCCGAGCCCACGATGACGTAGTCCCAGGTTTCCACCCGGCCATCCTGCCTGAATGGGGGGAGCATACCACGGGGCGGGGGACGCCCGCCACCACGCCGTCAAGGGGCGGTGAGCCTGGTCCCGGACCTGGAACCGCACAGGCCTCGCAGGGAAGAACCCCGGGACCGCGCCGTCCGGCGACCCCGGTCGGGTGGGGAACCTCTCCCCCCTTTTCCGGCCCCCCCGTCCCGTGACAGGATCGGCCGTTCCCGCTCTGGAGGGTCTTCCCGATGGACGGCACACTGCGCCGATCGGTCCTGGTCCTGGCCCTTCTCTGCGTTTCGCCGGCAACGGCCGCAGCCCCCGTTTCGCCGCCCCTCAGCGCGGCCAGCCGGGAATGCCTGGACTGCCACGAGGAGGCCACCCCCGGAATCGTCGCCGACTGGCGCAAGTCCCGCCACGCCCGCGTCCCCATGCGGGAAGCCCTGTCCAGGCCGGACCGGGAACGCCGGGTGTCGGCGGCCGCGGCGCCGGAGGGCACCGAGGGGTACGCGGTGGGCTGCGCCGAGTGCCACACCCGGAATCCCGATGCCCATCCCGACTCGGTTCCCCACGGCGACTTCCGGGTCCACCCGGTCGTGACGCCCCGGGACTGCGCCGCCTGCCACCCCGTGGAGGCGACGGAGTTCGAGGGGAACCGAATGGCCCACGCCCACGGCAACCTGATGGGGAACCCCCTCTTCCGGGAACTGGTGGACCAGGTGGTCGGCATCTGGAGTCTGGAAGGGAAGGAACTCCGGCGCCGGGACCCCGGGGAGGGCGCAAGGGCCGACGCGTGCCTGTCGTGCCACGGGACGGTCGTCCAGGTCGCCGGGACCGAGACCCGGGACACCGCGACGGCCGGCGAGATGAAGTTTCCGGTGCTGTCGGGATGGCCCAACCAGGGGGTCGGACGGGTCAACCCCGACGGGTCCCTCGGGTCCTGTGCCGCGTGCCATACCCGCCACGCCTTCTCGATCGAGGTCGCCCGGAAGCCCGAGACCTGCGGCACCTGCCACAAGGGACCCGACGTTCCGGCCTACCCGGTCTGGTCCGTCAGCAAGCACGGGGTGATCGTGAAATCCCAGGGACAGGGATTCGACTTCGACGCCGTTCCCTGGGTGCCGGGGCGGGACTTCACGGCCCCCTCCTGCGCCGCCTGCCATGCCTCCCTGCTCTCCGAGGCCGGCGGCAGGACCCTCGCACCCAGGACCCACCGCTACTCCGACCGCCTCGCCTGGCGCATCTTCGGCCTTCCCTACGGCCACCGGCCGCCGGCCTCCCCCGACACCACGGGCCTGCGCAGCCCCGACGGCCTGCCCCTGCCGACCTCCCTGGCCAACGAGCCGTCCCCCGGCCTGATCGGGGAGCCCGAGGCCCGGGATCGGGAGCGGCGCCTCCAGGGGGTCTGCCGGTCCTGCCACGGGGAGTCCTGGGTCCGGGGACACTTCGACCGGCTCCACGGGGTCATCGAGGAGACGAACGCCCAGGTTCTCACGGCCACGCGCCTGCTGCAGGAGGCCTGGAAGAAGGGCAAGGCCCTCGGCCCCGGCCGCGGAAGCCCCTTCGACGAACCCATCGAGCGCACCTGGGTGGAAGCATGGCTCTTCCACGCCAACAGCACCCGGTTCGCCGCGGCGATGTCCGGCGCGGACCACGGGGTCTTCGCCGACGGCCGCTGGTGGCTGACCCGGACCCTGCACCGGATGAGGGAATGGATGCGGGGATCGGGGCCTCCCTGAACCGCCGGACACACGGGGCCGGCCCGGGTCCGGCATTTCTCCGGCGCTGAAAGGAAAGACTTGGCGAGGCGGGCCCAGGATCATCTGGCTGATCGGGAATCCCAAGCCCCGTGGTGAAGTTGGGCTCCGGTTTCCATCGAATCGTGGCCGCCGGTCACGGGGAATCTTCCGGTCCGGGGCCGTCACCCGATCCCGGGCGGCGGCAGGTTCCCGATCACCCGGCGCACAAAGCACGGTCCCCGGTAGAGGAAGCCCGTGTAGGCCTCCAGGAGGTCGGCCCCGGCATCCAGGAAGGCCTCGGCGGCGTCGGGGCACGAGATGCCCCCGCACCCGATCAGGGGCACCCGGGGTCCCAGCACCTGCCGGAGGTGCCGCACCACGGCCAGGGACCTGGCCCGCAGGGGATCGCCCGACAGCCCCCCGGCCGGCCATCCTCCCGGCGGCGGGTCCCCGAGGCACTCCCGGCTCCGGGTCGTGTTGGTGGCCACGAAGCCGACCACGCCCCCCCGCAGGGCCTGGTCCACCAGCGCCTCCCGGAGATCCGGCGCCTGGTCCGGAGAGACCTTCGCCAGCACCGGCGGGCCCTCCCCGGGGCGCAGGGCCAGGGCGCGCAGCAACTCCGCCAGGGCCGCCGGGTCCTCGAAGGTCCTCCCGTCCTCGGTGTTCGGGCACGAAAGGTTCAGCACCAGCACGTCGGCGACCCCCCGGAGGAGGTCCACCGCCCGGCGGATGTCCTCGACGGCCCGGTCCCCGTGCAGGGTCGGATCGCCGGTCTTGGCGACGTTGATGAAGACCGGGTGCCGAGGACGCCTTCTTCGCAGCCGGTCGGCCACCCGGGCGGCCCCCAGGGAGGGCAGCCCCATCCGGTTGATCAGGGCCCCGTGCCGGGGAAGCCGCCAGATGCGCGGGCGGGGATTCCCGGGCCAGGGGGCCGCGGTGACCGATCCCACCTCGACGAAGGAAAAGCCCAGGCCGTAGAGGGCCGGCAGGGCATCCCCGTCCTTGTCGAACCCGGCGGCCAGCCCGAGGGGATGGGAGAAGGAGCACCCCAGCAATCGCACGGGCCGATCCGGGCACGAGAACCGCCGCAGGAGGCCCGGCAGGCCCGGCACCCGGGAGGCCAGGGACAGGCCCGCCAGGGCCAGATCGTGGGCCTGTTCGGGCCCCATCAGGAACAGCAGCGGCCTGAGCAGGCGCTCGTACATCGCGACCCTACGGCAGTCCGTACACCTGGCGGAGGCCCTGCTCGTCCTGGATGCCGAGTTCGAGGGCTTTCTTCAGGTGTTCCCGGCCCTTCTCCTGGTCCGACCCGGCGTAGAGGAACGCCAGGGCGTAGTGGACCTCGGGGTAGTCCGGCTTCAGTTCGAGGGCCTTCTGGTAGGCGGCCACCGCCCCCGGAAGATCGAAGTTCGACTGGAGGGCCACGTAGGCCAGTCCGCGCCAGGCCGGAGCCAGGTCCGGCTGGGCCCGCAGGAGGTCCTGGAAGGCGGCCCGGGCCTTCTCGACCTGCCGGAGCCCCTTGTCCACCGAGAAGGTCCACCGGAAGGCCTCCTCGAACCGCCGCTTCGCCTCGTCTCCCTGGACCTGGGCCAGGGCCTTCTGGAGCTCCGCCGCGCTGCCCAGCCCGGTCTTCCGCAGGGGCACCTCGGCCC
>JAGOKF010000060.1 GCA_017994695.1 Myxococcota bacterium
GGTGGAGGTCGATCCCGACCGGACGCTGCTGGAGGTGATCCGGGGGCCCCTGGGGCTTCCGGGAACCAAGGAGGGGTGCGGGGAGGGGGACTGTGGGGCCTGCACGGTGGTGATCGGATCCCCCGAGGGGTCGCGGGTGCGCTACCGGGCCGTCACCTCCTGCCTGGTGCCCGCCTGGTCGGTCCATGGGAGGCTGGTGATCACCGTGGAGGGCGTCGGGACCCCCGAAAACCTCCATCCCGTGCAGCAGGCGCTCCTTCGGGCCCATGCGGTGCAGTGCGGCTACTGCACGCCCGGCGTCGTGATGTCCCTGCTGGCCCTCTTCCTGGACAACCCGGCGCCTTCCGACGAGGAGATCCGGGCCGCCCTGGAGGGGAACCTCTGCCGGTGCACCGGCTATGCCCCGATCCGGGATGCCGCGGAATCCCTCCGGGCGGGGATCGCCGGGGGGACCTGGAGCCGCGAGCAGGTTCGTCCCCCGTGGCTCGGAGAGGTCGAGGAGGCCCTCCGGGAGGATGGGGGTCGGACCCGGCCCGAGGGGGACCGGTGGAAGTCTCCCGGGACCCCCGGGGAGGTGGACCGCCTGCTGGCCGTCCTGGGCAGCCGGGCCACGCTGGTCAACGGCGCCACGGATGTCCAGGTGGCCCGCCGGGTCCGGGGGATCCGCCCGGAGGTCTGGGTGGACCTCTCCCGGGTCGAGGCACTCCGGGAGGTGGCGATCGAGGAGGACCGGATCCGGGTGGGGGCCGCCGTGCGCCTGGAGGATCTCCGGCGCGTGCTGGAACCGGTGCTGCCCCCCCTCGCCGAGACGATCCGGACGATGTGCAGCCGGCCGGTGCGCCACCTGGCCACGCTGGTCGGAAACCTGGTCAACGCGTCCCCGGTGGCCGACACGGTCCCGATGCTGATGGTGCTGGACGCCTCGGTGCGGATCCGGGGAATCCGGGGGTCGCGCGTGGTCCCCGTCTCCCGGTTCCTGAAGGGATACCGGACGGTGGACCGGGCACCGGACGAGTGGGTCGAGGCCGTCGAGATCCCCCGGCCCGCCGGGGCATTCCTGCACTTCGAGAAGGCCTCCCGGAGGCGGGAACTGGACATCGCCTCGGTGAACTCCGCCCTCCTGGTCCGGTGGGACGGGGACCGGGTCGCCGAGGCGAGGCTGGCCTTCGGCGGCGTGGCTCCCACGACGGTCCTCTGCCCCGGGGCGGCCGAACGTCTCCGGGGCCGCCCGTGGACCCGGGAGATCGCTGAGGAGGCGGCCGCCATCGCGGCGTCGGAGGTGACCCCCATCGGCGACGTCCGGGGCAGCGCCGAGTACCGGCGCCGGCTGGTGCATCACCTGGTGCTGGCCCATTTCCGGGCCTGGCAGGAATCCTTCGGAGGCGCCCCATGAGCGATCCGCGAAGTCCCGGGCCCGGGGAAGGGTCCCGTTCCCCCGTCGGGGAGTCCCGCCCCCACTGGTGCGGGCCCGACCTCGTGACCGGACGGGCGCGCTTCGTCGGGGACGACCCGGCCCCCGAGGGGATGCTGCACCTGGCCCCCGTGACGAGTCCCGTGGCGCACGGGCATCTGCGTTCGGTCGACCCCTCGGCGGCCCTGGCGATGCCCGGGGTGGTCCGGGTGATCACCGCGGCGGACATTCCGGGGCGCAACCAGATCGGCGGCATCGTGGCCGACGAGACGCTGATGGCCGACGGGGAGGTGTCCTGGGCCGGGGAGGTGGTCGCCGCGGTGGTGGCCCGGGACCCCGAGACGGCCCGGGCGGCGGCGGCGGCGGTGCGCCTGGAGATCGATCCCCTGCCGCCGGTGCTGACCATCGACGAGGCCGTCCGCCGGGAGTCCTACGTGGGCCCGGTCCGTCGGATCGAGCGGGGGGACCCCGACGGGGCTTTCGCCACGGCCCCCCACGTCCTCTCGGGAGTCGCCGTCAGCGGCGCCCAGGAGCATCTCTACCTGGAGACCCAGCGTTGCCGGGTCTTCCCGGAGGAGGACGGGGCGTTCCTGGTCCAGTCGTCCACCCAGCACCCCACCGAGGTGCAGCGCATGATCGCCCAGGTGCTCGGGATTCCGAGGAACCGGGTCTGCGTCGAGGTCCGGCGCCTGGGCGGCGGGTTCGGGGGGAAGGAATCCCAGGCGACCTCCTGGGCCTGCCTGGCGGCCCTGGGAGCCTGGCATGCCGGGCGCCCCGTGGAGGTGCTGCTGCGGCGCGACGAGGACATGCGGTTCACCGGCAAGCGCCATCCCTACGAGGGACACTGGCGCATCGCCTTCGATGACGAGGGGCGCATCCTGGCCTACGAGGTGGACCTCCGGAGCAACGCGGGGGCGGTGGCCGACTGCAGCACGTCGATCCTGGAGCGGTCGATGCTCCACGCCGACAACGCCTACTTCCTGCCCCACGTCCGCATCACGGGCCGGGCCTGCCGCACGAACCTGCCGCCGGCCACCGCCTTCCGGGGCTTCGGGGCCCCCCAGGGGGTCTTCGCCATCGAGTCGGCGATCCAGGCCGTCGCCCGGTTCCTCGACCTGGATCCTCTGGAAGTGCGCCGCCGCAACCTTTACCGGGAGGGACAGACGACCCCCTACGGGCAGGCCGTCACCCATGTGGTGCTGGCGGAGATGCTCGACCGGGCCCGGGTCCTCTCCGACTGGGATCGCCGGAAGGAGGAGATCGCCCGGTTCAACGCCTTGTCCCCCAGCCGGAGGAAGGGCCTCGCGGTGACTCCGGTCAAGTTCGGGATCTCCTTCACCGCGGCGTTCCTGAACCAGGCCGGGGCCCTGGTCCACGTCTACGGCGACGGGTCGGTGTCGGTGTCCCACGGGGCCGTCGAGATGGGCCAGCAGGTCCTGACCAAGATCGCCCAGGTGGCCGCCGGGACCCTGGGGGTCCCGATCGAGCGCATCCGCATCGAGACCACCAGCACCCGGAGGGTCGCCAACATGTCCCCCACGGCGGCCTCCACCGGGGCGGACCTCAACGGGGAGGCGGTCCGGCGCGCCTGCCTGGAGATCCGGGATCGCCTCGGAACCGTGGCGGCGCCCCTGCTGGGGAACGGGGACGGCCGGGGGCCCTGTCCTCCCGGGGAGGTCCGCTTCGAGGCGGGCCGGGTCTTCGATGGCCGGTTCCCGGATCGTGTCCTGCCCTTCGAGGAGGTGGTCCAGCGGGCCTTCCAGCAGCGGGTGGACCTGTCGGCCCACGGCTTCTTCGCCACGCCGGGGGTGGAGTTCGACCGGGAGGCGGGCCGGGGAACCCCCTTCGCCTACTATGTCTTCGGGGTCGGGATCAGCGAGGTCACGGTGGACCTGCTGACCGGATCGACGACCGTGGACCGGGCGGTGCTGGTCCACGAGGCCGGCGAGAGCCTGAACCCCGCCGTCGACCGTGGGCAGGTGATCGGGGCCTACGTCCAGGGCCTGGGATGGGCCCTGGTGGAGGAGGTGGTGTGGGACGACCAGGGGCGCCTCCAGAGCGCCTCGGCGACCACCTACAAGATCCCCTCCTTCGGCGACGTTCCCCGGGACCTGTTGGTGGAACTCTGGCCCAACCCCCGCCCGGTCGGCGTGCTGCTGCGGTCCAAGGCCGTCGGCGAGCCGCCGTTCCTGTACGGGGAATCGGTGTTCTTCGCCGTCAAGGACGCCCTCCGGGGCCTGGCGACACGCCCCCTGGCGCTTCCGGCCACCCCGGAGCGGGTGCTGCGGGCCCTTCCGGCCTCCGGGGAGGTGCCGGAAGTCACCGGGCCTTGTAGTGGTAGTTGCAGCGATCCTTGCAGCGCTGCTCCTTGACCTGGCACCGCTTCTTGCAGTCGTTGGCCGCCCCGGTCCCTTTCACGTGGCGGACGTCGCAGCGGGCCTCGCAGGTCGTCTCGCAGCGCTCCAGGCACCGCTCCAGTTTCAGGGAGGACCGGCCCCCTCGGGCGAGTCCGGCGACGGGCATCAGCAGCAGCACGAGCGTCCAGATCGCGAACCATCGGGCCATGGCTTCCTCCCGCGGAGCGTGAATTCATTGTGCGGGCTGCCATGGCGTCTGTCAAATCCGGCGGGGCTCTGCTATCATCCCCCCGATTGCCGCAGGAGGAGTCGATGCCAGGCATCCTGATCGTCGTGATCGTGCTGCTGATCCTGGTCTTCTTGATCGTGGGGATCTACAACGGCCTGGTCCGGGCCCGGAACCAGTACAAGAACGCCTTCGCCCAGATCGACGTGCAGTTGAAGCGCCGCTACGACCTGATTCCCAACCTGGTCGAGACGGTGAAGGGCTACATCAAGCACGAGCGGGAGACCCTGGAGGCCGTGGTCGCGGCCCGGACGACCGCCGTGGCTGCCAGCAGGGCGGCGGCGGCCAATCCCGGGGACCCGACCGCGATGCGCAACCTGTCCCAGGCCGAGGGCGGGCTGACCGGCGCCCTGGGTCGCCTCTTCGCCGTGGCCGAGGCCTACCCGGACCTGAAGGCCAACCAGAACATGATGATGCTCCAGGAGGAACTCACCTCCACGGAGAACAAGGTCGCCTTCGCCCGGCAGGCCTTCAACGACGCCGTGACGGCCTACAACAACCGGCGCGAGGTCTTCCCGAACAACGTGATCGCGGGGATGTTCGGCTTCGGCCCGGCGGAACTGCTGGCGGCCACCGAGGCGCCGGAGGAGCGCAAGGCCCCGAAGGTCCAGTTCTGAGGCCCTGAGGCCCCGGTCCAGCCCCCTCCGGAGGTCTCCCCATGTCCACCAGTTTCTTCGAGCACCAGGAGCAGGCCCGGAAGAAGACCCGCTGGCTGGTGCTGCTGTTCGGCCTGGCCGTGCTGGGAATCGGGGCCACCCTCTACCTGGCCGCCCGGGCGATCTACCTGAACGGCGGGGAGTCGGTGCCCCCTGGGGCCTCCTGGTGGGACCCCGAGTGGTTCGCGGGGGTCGTCGGCGCCACGGCGGTCTTCGTCGGGCTGGCCTCGGGCTTCCGCATCCTCTCGCTTCGGTCCGGCGGGACCGCCGTGGCGGAGATGCTCGGGGGCCGTCCCGTTTCGCCGGAGACGCGGGACCCCCTGGAGAAGCGCCTGCGGAACGTCGTGGAGGAGATGGCCATCGCCTCGGGGGTCCCGGTGCCGGCCATCTACGTCCTGGACGGGGAGGAGGGCATCAACGCCTTCGCCGCCGGCTTCCGCCCGGAGGACGCGGCGGTGGCGGTCACCCGGGGGACGCTCCAGAACCTGAACCGCGACGAACTGCAGGGGGTGATCGCCCACGAGTTCAGCCACATCCTGAACGGCGACATGCGGCTGAACATCCGACTGATGGGGGTGATCTTCGGGATCCTGGCCATGGCGGTGGTCGGCCGGTTCCTGGTGCAGGTCGCCGGGCGGACCCGGGTCCGGTCCTCGAAGAAGGACGGCGGCGCGGCGGCCGCGGTCGTGCTGACGGGCCTGGTGCTGATGATCGTCGGCTACATCGGGGTCTTCGTGGGCCGGATCATCCAGGCGGCGATTTCCCGCCAGCGGGAATACCTGGCGGACGCCTCGGCGGTCCAGTTCACGAGGAACCCGTCCGGGATCGCGGGCGCCCTGAAGCGCATCGCGGGGTACGTCCACGGATCCCGCCTCCAGGCGCCCCGGTCCATCGAGGTGGGGCACTTCCTGTTCGGGGAGGGGCAGCGGTCGTGGCTCGGGGGGCTGCTGGCGACCCATCCGCCCCTCGAGGAGCGGATCCGCCGCCTGGAGCCGGGATTCGCCCCCGAGAAGGTCCCGGCATCGGGACCGTCGCCCGCCGCCGGTGCGGCGGAGGGCCGGCCGGTCGGGTCCGGCGCCGCCGGGTTCTCCGACGGGCGCATCGCCGTGCAGCCCCAGGGGCTGGTCGCCCGGGTGGGCACCCCCACGGCGGCCCACGTGGAGAAGGGCGTGGCGATGCGGTCCCGCCTGGAGGGGGAACTGGAGGAGGATCTGCACCGGCCCGAGGGGGCCGCGGCCCTGGCCCTGGCGCTGCTGATGGAACGGCAGGACTCCGCGGCCCTGCGCTCCCAGCGGGAATTCCTGCAGCGGGAACTGGGGGCGGAGGGGTGGGAGGCGGTGCACCGGTGGATGGTCCGCCTGGAGTCCCTGGGACCGGCCTGGCGGCTGCCCCTGCTGGACCTGGCCACCCCGGCATTGCGGATGCTGGACGACGGGCAGCGGGGAGACCTGCTGCGGCGCCTGGAGGCCCTGGCGGCGGCCGATCGCACCCTGAGCCTCTTCGAGTTCATCGTGCTGCGGATGGTCCACAAGCGCCTGGCCTCGGGGCCGCTGCCCCGGAGCGGCCGGGTCCGGGCCACCACCTTCGACCTCGACCACCTGCTGGCGGGGGTGGCCCTCTTCGGGGAGTCCGGCAGCGACCTGGAGGCCCTGGCGGCCGCCAGCGGGAGACCGACCGATCGCCTGGGGGAGGCCCTGGCCCGGGTGCGGACCGAGGGACTGCCGCTGCTGGGACAGGTGCTGGACCGCCTGGCCCGGACCTCCTTCGAGACCCGACGGACGGCCCTGGACCGGGTCGGCCGGCTGGTCCTGGCCGACGGGCGGGTGACCCCCCGGGAGGCCGAACTGGTCCGGCTGGTGGCGGTCTCCCTGGAGTGCCCCCTGCCGCCGTTCCTGGAGGCGGAGTGATGCCGCCCGAGGGCATCCGCGTGCTGGAGGGGCCTCTCCCTCCGCCCGATCCCCTTCCCAGGGAGGTCCTGGACGCCTTCGGGGCCATCCGCCGGCGGTCGGCCCTGGAACGATCGCCCCTCTGGACCCGCTGGCAGGACGAGGTGACGGCCCGGACCTCGGCCCTGGTCCACGGCCTGCCCCGGGTGCCGGGACCCCGCCCCCCCGTGTCGTTCCTCCGGGTCGCCACCTGGAATGTCCAGCGGGGCCTTCGCCTGGAGGCCCTGGTGGACACCCTCCGGGATCACCCGGATCTCCGGGACCTGGACGCCCTGATGCTGAACGAGGTGGACCTGGGCATGGCCCGGTCCCGGAACCGGGACGTCGCCGCGGAGGTGGCGGACTCGCTGGGGATGTCCCACGTCTTCGGGAACTCCTACCTGTGTCTCGATGCCGGGGACCCGGTGGACCGGCTCCGGGGGGACGCGGGGCCGAACACCCACGCGATGCACGGCAACGCCATCCTGAGCCGGTGGCCCCTCCGCCGGGCCTGCAACGTCCCGGTGTTCGTCACGAAGGACAAGTTCCACAGCGGCGAGAAGCGCCTGGGGGCCAAGCGGGCCCTGTGGGCCGAGGTCGAGACCCCCCTGGGGCCGGTGGTGCTGGCCTCGGCCCACCTGGACAGCGTGGCGTCCTCTCGCCAGCGGGCGGCGCAGCTCCGGGATCTGGTCGCGTCCCTGCCCGAGGGCCTGCCGGTGGTCCTGGGCGGGGACCTGAACACCCACACCTACGACGTCTCCTCGACGGGCGGGCTCCTGAGGAACCTGTGGCAGAAACTGGTCCGCGGTGGCTTCCCCCACGCCATCCACCACTACATGCACCCCTGGGAGATCTACGAGACGCCGGTCTTCCGGGTGCTGGAAGAGGCCGGATTCCGCTGGCGGGAGTGCAACGACCTCTCCCGGGGCACCCTCCGGTACGAGGTGGGGACCTTCGAGAGCGAGAGCGCGATCCGGGAACACCTGCCGGAGTTCGCCGTGTGGGTGCTGCGGTGGCGCCTTCGGCCCTGGAACGGCGTCGCCCCGCTGCGGATGGACTGGATGGCCGTCCGGGACCTGCGCCCCCTGGGCGACGGCGAGGCGGCGGACCCCGGCGGGCGGCACTCCCGGGGGCCCCGGGTGGTGGAACGGCCCCTCTGGCAGGGGAACCGGATCAGCGACCACGATCCCCTGGTGCTGGACGTGTCCCCCTGAAGGATCCGGAACGACCGCCCATCCGGGGGAGGGAGGGGAACGGGGGCCCCGCGATCCGGGCGGGATCGTCCACGCGAACCCCGGAAGGAACCAGGGGGGCGTCGCGATACCCGCTTCAGGCGTCCCGGCCGAACCGGGCCTGCACACCGCGGGCAGGGGCGACTCCCGTTGTCATGCACCAGCGGTTCGACCTTGGGACGACCGCCGGCCCGATCGCAGGGCACCCGGTTCCATGATAGGAACCAGACCTCCGGGATGCAAGCGGGGGCCACGCGGCGGTTCCGTCTCGAACGGCGTCCTCTCGGTGGATGGCCGTTCGGTCGGACCCGGGAGGCTCCCCGACCCGTGGGTCAGAGCGGGGTGACCGTGGCGAGGACCTCGTAGGAGGTCCCGGTCAGGAACGTGTCGACGAACACGTAGTAGGTCCCTCGATCGAGCGTGAGGTCCAGTCTCGAGGCGCCGTTGTGCGGTTCCACGTCATCATTGCAGGCCTCGAGGGGCTCGGACGTGTCGTCGGCGCAGTCCCGGCGCACGTAGAGCACCGTGTCGGCCTGGTCCGGAGTGCCGGGAAGGTCTGTCGTGAGGACCACCCGCGAGCGGGACGACAGGATCAGTCGATGGATCGCCTCGGGGCCTCGACCCCCGCAGGTCCCCGTGAAGACCCCGAGGCCGCTCAGGGTGCCGGTGGCCGGGATGCCGGAGGTCAGATCGGGCAGGTCGCGTCGGCAGGCCTCCACGGCGGCCTCTCTCGGGTCCCGGCACGTCGAGGGAGGGCCGGGTGGCCAGCAGACGAGACCACTGGTGCACCGATTGTCGAGGCCCAGCGGATCGCAGGCCTCTCCCCCCTCGATTCTCGGGATGTCCGCGAAGTGGGCGATCATCGCGTTGCTCTCTCCCATTCCCGCATCCACCAGGTTCACGCGCACGCCCACCGCGTCCCGGGGCAGCAGGTCCTCTCCGGTGAAGGGGTTCAGCGTCCGGACGTGGGCGCCCACCCGGAACGCGGTCCGGCCGAGGACGGAGTCGTCGAAGTCCAGGGTCAGGTCGTGGAACAGGTCATCGCTCACCGGTGCGCCCTCGGCATTCACGAAGGTCACCCGATACCGGGTCACGTCGCCCTCGGCGTCCGAGCCGGTCATCACGATCAGGCGAAGTCCCGTCTCGATCCACCACGCCTGCAATTCCGAGAGGACCGGGGGCATACCGGGTACGCAACGACTCGAGGCGTCGCAGATGGCCCCCAGGACGCACCGATCGAACAGGCGGTCCGGGTCGCAGGGCTCGCCCATGGCCGGTCGGGGCAGCGGGACGAAGTCGGCATGCATCGGTTCGCTGGAGAGTCCCTGGGCATCGACGATCCGGATGTCGGCCGCCGCGGCCTCGGGAAACTCCGCGAACCCCGACACGTCCGCATGGGCGGTGAACTCGGTCAATCCGGCGAGTCGGACGTCGCTGTCCACCTGGATATGGTCCCGTCCCTCCACGAGGAGCGGGGCGCCGGATCGATCGAAGAAGGCGATCCGGAGACCCATCGCGTCTCCGTCGGCATCGGACCCTCGCGCGATGAAGCGGATCTCGTCTCCTGGGTCGTCCAGGACCAGGGCCCAGACCTGGCTCACCTCGGGGGGATGGACGTCGACGCAGACCCCTGCGGGACCGCAAGCCGACCCCTCGGCACATCGGGTGGCCAGCCCATCGGGGTCGCATTCCTCGCCTCGGTGGACCACCCGGCGCACCCGGGCCGTGACCGTGAACTCGCCGGTGTTCTCGGCAGAGACGGTATCGACGAAGAGGAAGATTGTCCTTTCCGCCATCGCGCCGTTTCGGACCTCGACCTGGGAAAGGATGGGCCCCGAAAGACTTCCCGAATCGTCGTTATAGGCGATCTCCGAGGCCGGATCCTGGCAATCGGTCCGGACGTAGAGCACGGTGTCGATGTGGCTTCCGAAGGTGTCCACGACGAGATCGCCGTCCAGGTCCGGGGTGTAGGAGAACACCACCTCCCGTCCCTGGCCGGTTCCGGCGAGGGACACGAACCTTCCCTCGCCGCCAGGGTTCACGCCGCTGTAGGTCAGCCCGTTCGGGGCGGTGGGTGTGCCGATCCGGTTCAGATCGAGGACCTCGACCTCCGCGCCGCAGATCGGGTTGCCGATGGGGTCGTCGCCGTCCCCGGGGCCGATGTCGGCGGGAAGGTCGCTGGGGACCTCCGGGGAGAGAGGGGATTCCTCCTCGTCCTCGGGAAGGGCGTCTCCGTCGGCGTCCTCGACGAAGGGCGGCTCCCGATCGACGACGGCATCCGGCCCCGTCTCGGGCATCGTACCGACGTCTTCGGACCCGATGTCCCTCTGGCGGCACGACCCGAGCGCGCAGATCGCCGCCGCTCCCACGAACCCGATGATGACCCGGATCCATCGCTGCTCGGGCATGATGGCACCCCTCCTGATCGTCGATTCAGATGATCTGGAACGAATGATTTCAGTATATTGCAGGCCATCCCTCTTGTCAAAAGGGCTGCCGTTCGTTCGATGTCGTCGAAGGACCTCGCGTCTACCAGGACCTGGAAAGACACGTCCTCCATCCTCCGGCGCTCGCCGCGCGAGGAGCGCAGCCAGGCCGCCACCGGCCGGTGGTCCTCGGGTTTCACGCAGTCGATCGATGCTCGGATTCCCCCGGGCGGTGGCCGGGTTCAGGAGATGCTCATCTCCCGGAGCCAGGCCGCGATGCGGGGAACCTCGGTCTCGGGGTGGTTCGGTCCCGAGGCCACCGAGACGACGAAGTCGAAGACGGCATCCTCGTCCAGGGGGGCCACGCCGATCCCGTTCCACTGGAGGAAGGTTAGCGCGCAGGCCAGCCCCGTCCGCTTGTTGCCGTCCAGGAACGGGTGGTCCTTCACCACGTGGAACAGGTAGGCCGCCGCCTGGTGGTACAGGTCCGGGTAGATCGGCTGCCCGAAGACCTCGTTGTGGACGATGCGCTCCACGAAGGCCAGGGAGGCTCCCGGCCTCAGGTTGCCCCGGTCCCTGCACAGGCCTCCGGTGTAGATCGCGGACATCCGGTTGATGGCCAGGATCATGCGCTTGGTCAGGTGGCGCATCGTCACTTCCCCAGCCGGAGGTAGAGGTTCAGGTGCTGGCGGATCGAGTCCTCGGCGATCTTCAGCGCCACCAGTTCCCCCCGGTCCAGCCAGATGCCGTGGCAGGAGGGGCAGCGATCGACCACGATGCCCGCGATCTCCTGCGGATCCATCGAGGATCCGTCCACCGGGCAGATCTCGATTCGGCGGACCTCCTCCTCCGGAATCGACTTGACCTCGGGCTCCTCCAGGACGACCTCCTCGAAACAGCGCACCATCTGGATCACCGCCTCCAGTTCCCCGGCGTCGAAGAAGCGCCCGCCGCACCGGGGACACTGGTCGATCTGCTGGCGATGCTGGGTCACCGTCTGCATGGGAACCCGGCAGACCGGGCACTGGCGGATCACCGGGGACATGCGATGACTCCCGCGAGGCCGGGGAATTCTAGCACGGGGTTCAGAAGGGGCCCCGGTGTCGGGCGCCGATGTCGGTGCGGAAGTGCCGGCCCGCATAGCGGACCTGCTGGGCCGCCTCGTAGGCCCGGGCCCGGGCCTCCCGGAAGGAGTCCCCCAGGGCCGTGACACCCAGCACCCGGCCTCCGGAGGTGACCAGGGTCCCGTCGGGAAGGCGCCGGGTGCCCGCGTGGAACAGCCGCACTCCCGGGACCGCCGCCGCCTCGTCGATCCCCTCGATCACGTCGCCGGACCGGGGCCGCTCGGGGTAGCCGGCCGTGGCCAGCACCACCGTGATGGCGGGCTGGGCCACGAAGTCCAGGCGGACCTCACCCAGGCGCCCCTCGGTGCAGGCATGGAGCGCCTCCAGCAGGTTCCCCTTCAGGCGCATCATCAGCGGCTGGGTTTCCGGATCCCCGAAACGGCAGTTGAACTCCAGCACCTTCGGCCCCTCGGGGGTGACGATCAGGCCCGCATAGAGGGCCCCCTGGTAGACGATGCCCCGGCGGCCCAACTGCTCCAGCACGGGCCGGATGACCCGCCGCAGGATGTCCTCCAGGGCATCCCCCTCCAGCAGCGCGGTGGGGGAGTAGGCCCCCATGCCCCCGGTGTTCGGTCCCTCGTCGCCGTCGAAGACCCGCTTGTGGTCCCGGGCTCCCGGGAGCGGCAGGATCCGCTCGCCGTCGGTCAGGACCATCAGGGAGGCCTCCTCCCCTTGCAGGAACTCCTCGATCACGACCTTCCGCCCGGCGTGGCCCAGGGATCCGTCCACCATGAAGGACTTCACCGCCTCGACGGCCTCCTCCCGGGTCTGGGCCACCACGACGCCCTTTCCCGCCGCCAGTCCGTCGGCCTTCACCACCACGGGGAGAGGGCATTGCAGCAGGTGCTTGAGGGCCGCGTGGGGGTCCTCGAAGACCTCGTGGCGGGCCGTCGGGACGCCCGCCTCCAGCATCAGCGCCTTCGCGAAGGACTTGCTGGACTCGATCCGCGCCGCGGCCTGGACGGGACCGAAGACCGGGATGCCCCGGGCCTGGAGACGGTCCGCCAGGCCCATTGCCAGGGGCGTCTCGGGCCCCACCACCACCAGCCCCACCTGCCGGGCCACCGCCGTCTCCACCAGGGCGTCGATCTCCCCTGGGCCGACCGGCAGCGCCTTCGCCACGTCGTCGGTGCCGCCGTTGCCTTTCGTGATCAGGACCTCCGCCCCGGGGCTCTGGGACAGGCGCCAGGCCAGCGCATGTTCCCGGCCTCCCTGTCCGACCACCAGCACCTTCATCGTCCACCTCCTGGACCGTCTTCCATCGACCGGTTTCTCAGTGCCGGAAATGCCGCCGTCCCGTGAAGACCATCGCGATGCCCAGGCGATCGGCGGCCGCGATGACCTCCGCGTCCTTCACCGATCCTCCGGGCTGGGCCACCGCGGTGGCCCCGAGGCGGGCCACCTCCTCCAGCCCGTCGGGGAACGGGAAGAAGGCGTCGCTGCCCACGGCCGTCCCCTGGAGCGGGATCCCCCGATCGGCGGCCTTGACCCCCGCCAGCCGGGCCGAGTCCACCCGGCTCATCTGCCCCGCGCCGATGGCCGCCGTCCGGTCGGCCCGGGCGAACACGATGGCGTTGCTCTTCACGTGCTTGCAGACCTTCCAGGCCATCTCCAGGGCGGCCCATTCCCCTTCCTCCGGGGCCCTCCGGGTGACCACCCGTCCGGCCCGGACCTCGTCGGCCCGGGGATCGGACTCCTGGACCAGCAGCCCCCCCGACAGGTCCTTCGCCACCAGCCGGGGCAGGGGGTCGAAGAAGCCGTCCCCCATCTCCATCACCCGGAGGTTCTTCTTCGCCGCCAGGACCTCCAGGGCCGCGGCGGACATCCGCGGGGCCAGCACCACCTCGTAGAAGTGCTCCGCCAGGCGCCGGGCCAGGGCCTCGTCCACCTCCCGGTTCAGGGCCACGATGCCCCCGAAGGCCGAGACCGGGTCCGTCGCCAGGGCCTTTTCGTAGGCCCGGGCCAGGGACTCCCCGTCCACCCCGGCGCCGCTGGGATTGGTGTGCTTGATGATCGCCACCGCCGGCCCGTCGAACTCCCGGACCAGCTGCCAGGCGGCCTCCATGTCCACGAGGTTGTTGTAGGACAGGACCTTGCCCTGGCGCTGCATCGCCCCGAGGATGCCCGTGGGACGGTCGGGAAGATAGACCGCGGCCTTCTGGTGCGGGTTCTCGCCGTACCGGAGGTCCAGCGCCTTCCGCCCGCCCGCCAGGAAGACCTCCGGCAGTCCCTCCCGGCCGCCGCCGAAGAACCCCGCCACGGCGGCGTCGTAGAGGGCCGTGTGGGTGAAGACCTTCACCATCAGGCGCTTCCGGGTCTCGATCGCCGTGTCGCCCCGATCCCGGATCTCCCGGAGCACCGCGTCGTAGTCCCCCGGATCCACCACCACGGTGACCCGGTCGTGGTTCTTCGCTGCGGCGCGGATCATCGAGGGCCCCCCGATGTCGATCTGCTCGATGGCCTCCTCGAGGGTCACGCCGGGACGGGCGATGGTCGCCTGGAAGGGATACAGGTTCACCGCCACCAGGTCCACCGGTCCGATGCCGAGTTCCTTCAGGGTCGCCTGGTCCTCGGCCGTTCCCCGGGCCAGGATGCCTCCCATCACGGCGGGGTGCAGGGTCTTCACCCGGCCGTCCAGGCACTCGGGAAACCCCGTGATCTCCGACACCTCCCGCACCGGCACCCCGGCCTCCCGGAGCACCCGGGCCGTTCCGCCCGTCGAGACCACCTCGAACCCGGCCTCCACCAGCCCCCGGCAGAATTCCACCACCCCGGTCTTGTCGCTGACGCTGACGATCGCCCGTCGCATCCGGATCCCCTCCTTCCACGCCGGCGCCCGTCGGCCCCGGCCGCCTGCCCCCGGTCGGTCAGGGGGCGGTCCGCTCCACGAAGGTCACGTTGTCCAGCAGCACGGACCCACCGGCCCCGTCCTGGTCCTTCCGGTCCAACCGGATGCCCACCTGCCGCCCCATCTTCCGGTTGAACATCGGGTGCAGGATGTCGTCCAGGGGGATCTCGTAGCGCTTCCATTCCTTTCCGGCGACCAGGGGGCGGCTTTCGCCCACGTACCCCTGGAGGGCGGCATCGTAGGGGTCCAGTTCCGTCACCTCCAGCCGGACCGCGTGGTCCTCGTCGTCCCCGGACTTCAGCAGGAACGTCACCGACTGGTAGGCGCGGATGTCCACCGCCTGGGGCTTCCCCTTCTCGCCGGCGAGGTACTCGAAGGTCCCGCACTGGCTGTTGGCCAGCGGCAGGGCGAACTCCACCCGGAGCCGCCGGCTGCCTCCCTCGTCCACCTGGGAGAGCCGGCACTTGCCTCCCCGGAAGGACCAGGTGTCGTAGAAGCCTCCCCAGAGCGTCTTGTGCCCCTCCAGGGGGGCCTCGTAGTCGTTCAGGACCTTCCATCCCGCCGGCAGGGGGTCAGGCCAGAGCGGTTCCTCCCTGGGCTTCGTCGGCTCCGGGGCCGGGGCGGGTTCCTGCTGCGCCGCGGCCTGGGGGACGGGCTCCGGGGGGCGAACCGGTTCTCGGCGCCCGCACCCGGCCCAGAGGATGGCCGCGACCCCTGCCCACAGGATCCACCTGCCTTGCTCCATGCGCTCCTCCCATGCCTGGCCGGAAGACCCGGATCGCGGGCCTCGTTGACCCGTTCCCGAGCCGGACCTATGGTATTCCCCATGAATGGACCGAACAAGCCGTTTCGACGGGTCTTCTGGCTGGTCCTGGACAGCGTCGGCATCGGCGCGATGCCCGACGCGGACCGCTACGGCGACGCCGGGGCCGACACCCTGGGCCACGTCGCCCGGGCCTTGGGCGGACTGCGGATGCCCCACCTGGGGCGCCTGGGGATCGGGCACCTGGGCCGCGTGGCCGGGGTTCCGCCGGAACCCCGGTTCGACGGGCACGTGGTGCGGCTGATGGAGGCCTCTCCGGGCAAGGACACCACGACGGGGCACTGGGAGATGGCCGGGGTGATCCTGGACTCCCCCTTCGCGACCTTCACGGAAACGGGGTTCCCCCCGGAGGTGATGGAGGCCTTCCGCCGGGAGTCGGGATTCGACTGGATGGGGAACCTCGCCGCCAGCGGCACCGAGATCCTGGATCGCCTGGGGGAGGAGCACTGCCGGACGGGCAGGCTGATCGTGTACACCTCGGCGGACTCGGTGTTCCAGGTCGCGGCCCACGAGGAGGTGGTGCCCCTCCAGGACCTCTACCGGGCCTGCGAGGCGGCCCGGCGCATCCTGGACCCCTACCGGGTGGCCCGGGTGATCGCCCGTCCCTTCGTCGGGACCCCGGGGGCCTGGCGGCGGACCTACAACCGCCGGGATTTCAGCATGAAGCCGCCCCGGCCCACGGTGCTGGACCGGCTCTGCCGCCAGGGGATCCCCGTCGTGGGCATCGGCAAGATCCCGGACATCTTCGCCGGACAGGGAATCACCCGGAGCGTCCACACCGAGGGGAACACCGACGGACTCCGGCGGAGCCTGGAGGTGCTGCAGGAGGGGGGCGAGGGCCTGGTCTTCACCAACCTGGTGGACTTCGACATGGTCTATGGGCACCGCCGGGACCCCGTCGGCTACGGGCGGGCCCTGGAGGAGGTGGATGCGGCGATGCCCGGACTGATGGAGGCCCTCGGCCCAGGGGGCCTGCTGATCGTCACCGCGGACCACGGCTGCGACCCCACGGCCGACTGGTCCACGGACCACACCCGGGAGATGGTCCCGGGCATCCTCTGGCACCGGGACATCAGGCAGGGCCAGGGACGCGACCTGGGGACCCGGAAGACCTTCGCGGACCTCGGGGCGACGGTGGCCGAGGCCCTGGGGATCCCCGCGGAGGGGGACGGGATCTCCCTGCTGCCGGAGATCGGGAAGCCCTGAAGTCTTCTTGGGGCGCTTCCCGTGCCGCAGGGGAGGATGGCCGGTCCGGATCCGTTCCTATCCGGGAAGGTCCCCGCGGTGGTGGCGGTTCCACAGGACCCCGTGGACGACGGTCCCCAGGAAGGCCACCAGGTAGAGGGCCATCGGGACCACCAGCCAGCCGAAGGAGGGGCGTTCCACCACCTCCCGCAGGAAGACCGGCCGCGGGGGCACCTGGTCGATCAGCACCGCGATCCAGAAGCCGTGGAGCAGGGCGTTCAGGAACAGCGAGAGGGTCGCCGACCGCCTGCGCCCGCTGAAGAGCGCCGAGAACCGGGTCGCCAGGGAGAGCCACAGCACCAGCCCCATCAAGGGGTACATCACCGGGTAGGGCACCGGGTGGGTGAAGACCAGCAGCGTCAGGACCCCGGTCCCGAGCAGGTGCACGCCGAGCACCCCGGCGGCGACCCCGCCGACGACCAGCCGGAACGTCCTGCGCACCTTCCCGGCGTCCTGCTGCAGGCGGATCAGCACCGATTCGCCGGCTCCCGGATCGGGGGGGGCTCCGGGCCGGTCCTCGGGGGGAGGGGTCACGGGCACTGGCCCTCCAGGTGGAGGTCGTCGATGTAGGTGCCCTCGTAGGACGAGGGGAAGGCGTCCACCGAGTCGAACTGGAAGACCAGGCGGGCCGGTCCTCCCCGGAAGGCCGCCAGGGGCACGGTGATCTGCTTCCAGGCGTTGTCCGTGATGGGCCGGATCTCGTTCAGGGTGGTCCAGGCGACCCGCTCGGTGCCGCTGCCGTCCCGGACCAGCACCGAGAGGATGTCCGTGCCTGGAGTGAAGTCGGTGGCCTTCCAGAGCCAGAAGGTCAGCACCGGCTGCACGGTCCGGTCCAGTTCCAGCGTGGGGGACACGGCCCTTCCTCCCACCTTGCTGCCCCCGGCCGACTCGTAGGTGTGGGTCGCCGGGTCCCCGAAGTACAGGCTGGAGGGGGCGCTGTGGGCCCGCTGGCCGTCGATGACCCACCGGGGGCTGGCCGCGTACCCGCTCCCGGGCATGCCCTCGATGGTGAATCCCGCCAGGTCCTCGAAGGAGACGTCCAGCAGCACGGTGCGGCAGCATTCGGGGGTGGCCTTCACCACGCACTCGCCCCGGTCCGCCTGGAAGGGGATGTCGCACCGGAGACAGGGGTCCTGGCAGTCGTCGTCCCGGGCGCAGCAGCCGGTGATCCGGGTGTAGTCGCATTGGTTCTGCCGGCAGGACACGGTGGTGCAGGTCACGGCGGGGCAGTCCTGGTCCTTCACGCAGCATCCCGACGTCCGGGTGAACTGGCACTTCCCGTTGGCCTGGCAGGTCCCCTGCTCGCAGGGGTCCTCGCTGGCGCAGTCGTCGTCCCGGATGCAGCATCCGGCGTTGACGTGGGAGCACCGTCCCTCCACGCAGCGGTCCTCAGTGCAGGGGTTGCCGTCGGCACAGTCCTTGTCCACGGAGCAGCAGCCGGCCCCGGCATTGGGGTAGTGGGTGCAGGCATGGCGGACGCAGTAGTCGGAGGTGCAGTCGTTGCCGTCGTCGCATTCCTCGTCCCGGTTGCAGCAGCCGGCGACGGGGGCATCGGAGCGGCACCGGTGGTCCACGCAGCGGTCCGGGGTGCAGAAGTCCCGGTCATCGCACTGGTCGTCCCGGGAGCAGCACCCGAGCACCGCCTGGAAGACGCACCGCCCGCCCTGGCAGGAGTCGGTGGTGCAGGGGTCCTGGTCGTCGCAGGCGATCGGGGCGAAGTCGCACCGGCCGGCGATGCAGCGGTTCACCGTGCAGGCATCGCCGTCGTCGCAGTCGGTGGCCGAGACGCAGGGGGGGCGGCCCGGGTCGCCGGGGAGGTCCGTCGAGTCGCCCGGGGCCTCCCCGCCGCAGGACCCGGCAAGGAGGATCAGGACCGCCAGAAAGGTGTTGCGTCCCATCTCCGTCTCCTGGGCGTTCCGGGAGGATGATATCATCCCGGACGGCCGGTTTGCCATGGAGGGACCGCCGGGGAGCCGATGTGCCGGTCCGGGCCCAGCGGTTCCAGGGGGATGGACGGATGCTGGTTCCGGGACTCACGATCCGGGATGGATGGATCGAGGGGGCGCCGCCTCTTCCTCCGGACGCGGACGCCCGGGCGGGGGTGCTTCGCCGGGCGATGGAACTCTCCCGGGCGGGGGAGATCGAGGTCCGGAATCCCTGCGCGGCGGGGGAGGACCACGACCCGCTGGTCCGGCGCCTGGCGCGCACGGTTCCCTGCCGGGTGGTGACCGCCGTGCCGGACGAGGACAAGGCCCGCAGATTGCTGCGGTCCGGGGCCCGGAAACTGGTGCTTCCATCCCGGTTTCCAAGGGACATGCTCTCCCGGCTGCCCCGGGGCCGGACGCTGGTGGCCCTGAGGACCCTCGACGGGCGCCAGTGCTACGCCGACGAGACCGGCGACCGGATGCGCCCGGCCCTGGAGTGGATGCAGGTGCTGGCCCCCTACTGCTCCGGCTTCCGGATCTCCTTCGAGGACCCCGAGGGCCGGCCGCTGCCCCCGGATCCCGAGGCCCTGGGAGGGCTCACGAGGGCCCTGAACATGGAATTCACGGTCGCGGCCCGGATCCGATCGGTGGAGGAGGTCCGGGCACTGGACCGCCTGGGCTGCGACGTGGTGGCGGACGACGCCCTGGCGGAGGGGCGGTTCTCGCCGGCCGAGGCCGTGGCGGCCTGCCTGGATTTCCCGGCGAACGGCATGCCGGTGGTGCTGGTGGACCGTTCGGGGCAGGTGATCCGCCTGGTGACCCTCGGGCGGGAGACCCTGAAGGCGGCGATGGAGAGCGGCCGGATGGACTTCTTCGTCCCCGATCACCCCCCGTGCCGGGAGTGTCCCGATGCGTGCGCGGGGGGGGTGACGCTGGTCCGGGTGCTGCCCGACTGCCGCCGCAGCGCCGCCGTGCTGGTCGTGGAAGGCGCGGTGCCCGGCTGCCGGAAGGGACGGTACTCCTGCTTTGGTTCCGGGGCGAGGGAGTTCGGCCTCCAGCGGCTCTACGAGATCATCGCCGCCCGCCGGGCCGATCCCCGGCCCGGGTCCTACTCCTCGTTCCTGTTCGAGAAGGAGGACCGCATTCCCAGGAAACTGACCGAGGAGATGTTCGAACTGCTGACCGCCCGGGGCCGGGAGGACCTGACCTGGGAGGCCGCCGACGTGCTGTTCTTCCTGCTGGCCTACCTGGTGCGCCACGAGGTGACGCTGGAGGAGGTCATCGCCGAGCTGGGGGGGCGGGAGCGGTAGGCTGGGGGCGACCCGGTTCCGGACCGCATCCGGGAGGGGATCGTCGTCAGTCGCCGGGCCACCCGCCTTCCGGGGGTTCCACCAGCCAGTCCTCCAGGAACAGGGCGTCCAGGCGCGCCTGGCGGAAGGCCTCCAGGGCGTCCTCCGGCGTGGCGACGATGGGCTCCTCGTGCATGTTGAAGGAGGTGTTGATCACCGCCGGCAGGCCCGTCAGGCGGTGGTATTCCCGAAGGGCGCGGGCATAGACGGGATGGCGGGATTCCCCGACCACCTGGGGCCGCGCCGTGCCGTCCACGTGCACCGCTCCGGGGCACAGCCGCCGGAACTCCGGGGTCGCATCCAGGCTCACGGTCATGAACCGGGCCGCGTGGAGGGCCTTCGGAAGATCGGCGAAACAGGCGGGGGCCTGTTCCTCGTGCACCACGGGGGCGAAGGGCATGAAGGGGCTCCGGCGCAGTCGGGTGTTCAGCCACCGGATGGTGTCGGGGTCCGTGGCCTGGACCAGGATCGACCGGTTGCCCAGCGCCCGGGGGCCGAACTCCATCCTCCCGGCGCACCGGGCGATCACCCGCCCCTTCGCCAGCAAGCGCGCCATTTCCAGTCCCGGGTCCTCCAGGCGCCTTGCCGGGAGCCCCGAGTCCCGGATCGCCCGCTCCACGGTTTCGGCGTCGCAGCCGGGACCCCAGAAGAGGTCCGGGACGGGGGCGGGGTCCGACCGGAGGCGGGCGAATCCCCCCCCGGCCGCCAGCCCGCCGTCCCCCATGTGGGGATAGACCCAGACCTCCTCCACCTCGGGCATCGTGGCGATCCGCTGGTTCAGTTTCACGTTGGCGAAGAGGCCCCCGGCCAGGGCCACGTGACGACATCCCGTCTGGGCCAGCCAGTGGCGAAGGTAGTCCCGCATCGTGGTCTCCAGGTGGTCCTGGAAGCCCGCCGCCACCTCCTCCCGGGAGAAGGTCCGGAGCCGGGACCAGGGCGGCGAATCGGGTCCCCGGGCCAGCAGGGGGTTGCGGACGCCGAACCGGCCGTCCCGCATCCGGAGCAGGGTCCGGGCGATGGGGAGGGTGGCCTCGGGGGAGGCGCAGGCGGCCAGCGCGTTCACCTTGCCTTCGTCCCGGATGGGGCGGAAGCCCAGGAATTCCGTCAGCCGGGAATAGTAGAGCGTCAGGTCCGAAAAGCCGCTTTCCTGGTGCACCCGGCGCAGGAAGCGCCCTCGCTCCCCGACGCTGACGGTGACCGAGAGACCGTCCCCGAGGCCGTCCACCGTGACCACCAGGGCCCGCTCGAAGGGCGACGTGGCCCAGGCTCCCGCGGCGTGGGCCAGGTGGTGATCCACCATGCCCAGAGGGGCCCGGATGCCCAGGGCCCGCAGTTCCCGCGCCAGCACCCCCCGGGCCACCTGCTCCTCCATCCACAGCGGCCAGCCAAGGGTCCTCCCGGCCACCTGCCAGGCGATGAAGGCGTCCAGGAGGGTCCCGAACTGTCCCGAGGCCCGGCGCAACTGCTGGTGCCGATCCCGGAAGATCCGGGCCAGCACGTTCGGGGTGACCCGGGTACCGCAGGCCACCTCGTCCACCTCTTCCGGTCCCACCCCGCCGATCCGCAGCACCTCCCGGACCGAGAGGGCTGGAAAGCCCCCCCAGAGCTTGATCCGGTTCAGTCGTTCCTCGTTCACCGCGGCCACCAGCCGCCCCTCCCGGAACAGGGCGGCCCCGGAGTCCTGGCTGTCGCAGATGCAGAGCAGGCAGCGTGGGAACGATCTCATCGCAATGCTCCGTTTCCCAGCGCCTCGACGATCCGGTCGAGGTCCCGGGCTTCCAGTTCGGGCCAGATGGGCAGGTAGAGGGACCGGGCCTCGAGGTCCTCGGCCACCGGGCAGGGCCCGGCCTCGGGGTCCTCGCGGTGAAGGGTCTTCAGGTAGCCGGTGGTGGTGTCGATGCCCCGTTGCAGCAGCCGTCGCCTCCAGCGATCCCGATCCGCGACCCGGATCACCAGGTGGGTCCAGACCGGATCGGCCGGTGGCAGCGCCCCGGGCAGATCGAGGCCCGGCCGGTAGGAGAGGGCCCGGATCAGGGCTTCGGCATGGGTCTTCCTCAGGGCGGCATCCCTCAGCACCCGGGGCAGGCCCTCCAGGCCCGCCCCGGCCTGGATCGGGGACATGCGGCGCATCACCGGCACCGGGTCCAGGACCGCCTGCTCCCACCGGGCGGGGCGCAGCCGGGCCGCCCGGTGGATCAGGGAAGGGTCCATGGCCTCGACAGCCCGGAGGCCGGGCCAGGCGACGGAGAAGGGAGCCCGCCGGGTGCCGGTCCAGAGGGCCAGGGACAGGGCCAGGTCCTGGAGGATCCGGGCCGGGGACGGCTCCGGAAGGGCCTGGGCGAACCCCCGGAGGGCCGCCGCCTGGCGGTCGTCGTCGGTGACGGCCATTCCGCCCTGGAGGGAATTCAGGCTCTTCATCAGCCCGAAGGAGAAGAAGGCCGGGTGACCCTGGGCGCCGACCATGCGGCCGTTCCACCGGGCGCCCAGGGCCTGGGCGCAGTCCTCGACGAGGATCCATCCCCGTTCCGAGGCCAGGCGGGCCAGGCGGTCCAGGTCCGCCGGGTTTCCGTAGAGATGGGGGACCAGCACTCCCCGGACGCGGGGGTCCCGGACCTCGGCGGCCCGGTCCGGGTCCAGCCCGTAGGTGACCGGCGAGACGTCCGCCACCCGCACCCCCAGGCCCAGTCCCCGGACCAGTGCCGGGACCTCCGGGGCATCCAGGGCCGGCAGCAGCAGCCGGTCCCCCGGTCCCAGGCCCAGGACCCGGATCCAGGCCGCCAGGGCGGCCTTTCCCGAGGCGAAGGCCACCGCGTGCCGGACCCCGAGCCAGGCGGCGAAGGCCTCCTCGAACCGTTCGACGAACCCCCGGGATCCCGGCCGGGCCGCCCGCAGGGCCCCCAGCACCTGCCGCCCCGAGAAGGAGATGGACCCCCGGGGGACCGGGAGTCCGCCACCGCGGATCATGGCCGCCTCCGTCCGTCCGGCCCGCTGCCGGCCCCGGCATCATAGGGGCCTGCCTCGGGGCCTGTCAAAACACGGAGGCCCGAGGTTCTGCTAGAGTGCCCCCGGGAACGTCGAGAGGCCCACGATGAGAGGATCCTCGATCCCGTGGACGCGTCTGGCGGTGGCTGTGGCCTGGATCGCCTGGGGATGCACCCCGGGGCCGGACGGAGGGATCGACCCGGGGGATCGGGCGGACGGAGGCCCGGAGGAGGGTCCCGGGATCGATCTCCCGGCGCACGATTCCCTTTCCGACGTTCGGCCCGACGGGATGACCGATGACCCCGGGGACCCGGCGGAAGACCCGTCGGACGGGGAGGAGGGGGGCCGGGACCTGCCGCCGATCGAGGTCCCCTGGTCCCCTCCCAGGCCCGAACATCCGGTCGCGGACGAGAGGTACGTCCAGGAGTTCAACCACACCTCCAACGAGGTGGACCCGGCCCTGGCGCCCCTGGTGGCCGTGGTGCTGCGTCCCGGGGGATTCCCGGGGTCCGGGGTCCTCCCGGTGACCCCCCGGGGACTGGCCTGGGAGCGCCAGGACGATGAATGGGTGCTGCGGGGGCCGGCGGAGGGCGAGGCGGACCTGGTGGCCGCGGCCGGGGGGAACGGGGTGGTGGCCCTGGCGAGCCCCGCGGTCCTCTACCGGGTGGGACCCGACGGGACCCTGGTCCGGGACGTGGCCCCGGAGGGCCTGGAGATCCTGGGTCTGGAGACCCTCGACGGCGGGGCGTGGATGCGGACCTCGGCGGGGGCGGCGCCGATTCCCCCGATGGGCCCGGTCCCCTGGCCGTTGGATGGGTCCCCGGTGACGGCCCTGGCGATCTCGCCCCAGGGGCTGATCCTGGCCGGGCACCCCGACGGGACCCTGACGTTCCACGATCTGCCCTCCGAGGGCCTCCCGGGCCCCGAGGTGGCGAGGCTCAGTCCGGCCAGCGGCCTGGCGGGGGGCGCGGTCCGGGGCCTGGTGACGTCGGTGACGATCCCCGTGCCCCTGGACCTCGTGGTGATCAGCGACGGGGGAATCCGGGGCCTGCGGCTGCTCCAGGGCGGGGGCCGGGTCGCCGAGGCGGTGGAGGTGCCGTGGTTCGCCCCGGACCGGGTGCCGCTGGACGGATTCCGGGCCGCGGCGAGGACCTGGGACGGAGGATTCGCGGTGGCCACCGGCGGCGGGGCCTTCCGGATCGTGGACCGGGACGCGGGGCCCGAGTGGCGGGTCTATGGCGCCGAGCGCTGGATCCCGTCGGAGGACGTCCGGGGGATCGCGACGGACCCCGACGCGGACCTGGCACCGCTGTACCTCGCCACCGCCGCCGGTCTGGCCACCGTCGTTCCCCGGCGGGTCACCCTGGAGGAGAAACTGGCGCCGTTCGTGGACCGGGTGGTCCTGCGGCACGACCGGGACGGCGCCGTCGCCGACAGTCGCCTGGGGCGCAAGGGGGACCTGTCCACCAGCATTCCCTGGGACAGCGACAACGACGGGTCCTGGACCGCCTACTGGCTGATGGGGGAGTGCGCCCGGTGGCGGGTCACCGGGGACCCGGAGGCCCGGGCACACTTCG
>JAGOKF010000061.1 GCA_017994695.1 Myxococcota bacterium
CCCTCACCCACGAACGCCAAGCTCACGACACGGTTTTGTTAGACGCTCTTATCAGAAAACCTCCCGCCGTCCAGTCTGGTCCGGCCATTCGAATGCACCCTTTCCGGTCGGCGACGGCTTGACCTTTCTCGACGCGATGCGTTATCGGAGGATCCGTCTGGCAATCCCGGAGGACCCGCCATGGCTCGATCGCGCGTCAACCGGTTTCGTGGCTCGATGCTGATCTTGATGACCGCTTGCGGCGGCGCAGCGGATGGCCAGATGGACACGCTTCTCCAGGACCTTCCCCCGTTCCTCGACGTCCAGGAGGTCCGGGACACCGAGGAACTGGACGAGATGGCCATGGATCTTCATGGAAACCGGGACGCTGGCCGGGAGGCGAGCGACCCGGATGAGGGCCAGGACCCGGGGCAGGACGGGACCGGCGATTCGGCCTCCCAGACGGTCGATGCCCCGGAAGACCCAGGGGACCAGGAGGTGTCGGGCGAGGATGTCGCAGGGGAGGATGACGCGCCTGGGGACCCGGGCCTCGACGAGGATCCGGGCACGCCCGACCCGGCCCCCGAGGCCGCCGCGGACTGCCGGTCCCCCGGGGCCGAATGCCCCTACGGGCAGCGATGCGACCCCGAGGACCCGGCGTCGGACGACTTCGGCTGCGTCGCGGCCGACGAGTGCGCCGCCGACGCCGACCCGGACGGCTGCCCCGAGGACTTCCACTGCGTCCCCGGGGAACACTGGCAGGTCTGCGAGCGCCTTCCCGACCAGTGCGCCATCCACGATGACTGCCCCTTCGGCAACGCCTGCGAGGAGCGCCTCTCGGGGCGAAAGGTCTGCGTGCCCAGGGGCTTCTGCTCGGCCGACGGGGACTGCCCCGAGGACTTTCGCTGCGTCCCGGTGGGGAACTGGCTCGGCTGCGCCATCCCTCCCGACGAGTGCCGAGACGATGCCGACTGCTCCGGCGGGCTCCGGTGCCTCCCCCGCCCCTCGGGGTGGAAGGTCTGCCGCCCGGCGGACCAGTGCCTGTCCGACCGGGACTGTCCCCGCTACTTCCAGTGCCTCTTCGTGACGGACCACCGGGTCTGCCAGCCCCTTCCCGACGAGTGCCGCACCGATGCCGACTGCGGCCCCGACTGGGTCTGCGGCACCAACGGCATCCAGCGCATCTGCATCCTGGCCCCCTCGGAATGCGCCTTCGACGCCGACTGTCCCTTCGGTTCGGTCTGCGTCCAGAACCCCACGACCCGGAAGGTCTGCCGGGCCGCCAACGAGTGCACCACCGACGGGGACTGTCCCCCCGACCGCCTCTGCCGGCCGGAGGGGAACCTCCTGCGGTGCGTGGTCCCCGCCGACGAGTGCACGACCCACGCCGACTGCCCCTTCCACCACGCCTGCCGCAGCGTCGGCATCTACCGGGCCTGCGTCTTCGCCAGCACCTGCCGCCTGGACTCGGACTGCTCCTTCGGCTTCACCTGCAAGCAGGTCGAGAACTGGAAGGAGTGCCGGTTCGGGCTCCAGACCTGCCGGTCCGACGCCGACTGCCCGCCGGACATGTCCTGCGGCGGACAGGTCTTCGGGATCGGGACCTGCCGCACCCGGGACGAGTGCCAGACCAGCGCCGACTGCCCCGCCGACCACGAGTGCTGGTACGACGGGCTGAACCTCCGGTGCCGGGCCCTGCCGGACGAGTGCCAGGACGACGGCGACTGCCCGGCCGACTACTTCTGCAAGGCGGGCGCGACCCGGAAGACCTGCGCGCTGCGCCAGGACCAGTGCCGGATCGACGGGGACTGCCCCTTCGGCCAGGGATGCCAGGTGAACCCCAGCGGCCGCCGGGTCTGCGCGAACCGCAACGAGTGCATCCGGAACGAGGACTGCCCCGAGGGCCTGTGGTGCCTGCCGGGCCTCCAGTGGTTCGTCTGCGAGGTGCCCCAGGACCAGTGCCAGGGGAACGCCGACTGCAACTTCCACTACCGGTGCAACACCGCGGTGACGCCCCACGCCTGCGTCTATGCCTCCGAGTGCCGGGACGACCCGGACTGCGGCTTCGGGCGGATCTGCCGCCAGCAGGACAACTGGAAGGTCTGCAAGGTGGGCCTGGACGTCTGCGCCTCCGACGCCGACTGCCCGCCGGACATGTACTGCGACGGCATCGTGCTGGGGGTGGGGTCCTGCAAGAGCCGGGACCAGTGCCGGACCGACGCGGACTGCGCCTCCTGGCAGGTCTGCGAGTCGAACGGGATCTTCTTCGTCTGCATGGACGCCGAGCAGTGCACCCGGCACCAGGACTGCGACTACGGCTTCAAGTGCCTCTACGCCCAGCCCCACAACCGCTGCGTGCCGGCCAGCGAGTGCTCCCGGGACTCGGACTGCGGGCCCAACGCCCGGTGCGTGGCCGGGACCCAGTGGAACGTCTGCCGGGCCCTGGAGGTCCCCTGCTCTGTCGATGCCGACTGCGAGTTCGGCTACCACTGCGACACCGGAACGACGCCGGCGACCTGCCGCTACGCCAGCACCTGCCGGTCCGACGCCGACTGCGGGGCCAACAGCACCTGCGAGGTGGTGGGGCACTGGAAGGAGTGCCGGTTCGACTTCAACCCCTCCTTCTGCACGACCGACCGGGACTGCGCGCTGTCCGAGTACTGCGATCTGGGCCTGCTGGGATTCGGGACCTGCAAGTCCCGCAACGAGTGCGACCAGGACTGGGACTGCCCCCGGGATTTCCGGTGCCTGTCCAACGGCGTCTACAACGTCTGCCTGGACGCGACGAACTGCCAGCAGCACGCCGACTGCCCCCTCGGGTACCGGTGCGAGCCGGCCATCCCCTACAACCAGTGCCAGTACGCGAACGAGTGCACGAAGGACGCCGACTGCGCCGCCACCGAGGCCTGCGTGTTCGACGGGAACTGGACCCGCTGCAAGCTGGCCTGGAACGGCGTGTGCACCTCCGACGCCAACTGCGACCCCGACGAGTGGTGCGACCGGGCCCTGGGTCCCCTGGGCACCTGCCGGAGCCGCAACCAGTGCTTCGTGGACGCCGACTGCGGCGAGGGCCTGGTCTGCCAGAGCAACGGGACCTGGAACGAGTGCGTTCCCGAGACGCCCCGGAACTGCTGGTTCGACTTCCAGTGCCCCGACGGCTGGACCTGCAACAACGGCCAGTGCAGGCCGGTGTACGCCGGCACCTGCACCGAGGTCGAGGGCCGCTGGACGGTGTGGTACTCGCCCTGCGTGCTGGTCCCCATGGGGACCGTCTACGAGTTCGTCCCCGAGGACGGGTGCAACGGCAAGGTGAAACTGGTCGCGACGGGGACCACCAACGGCACCTTCCGGCGCACCGGCGAGGACGCCTACGACATCACCCTGAGCCTGGTCTACAACTGCACGGCCCGCCTGTCCCTGGCCGACTCCGTGATGACGATGGACTGCCCCCTCGGCTGCACCGGCATCCAGATGGCCCGCTGATCGGGGGACAGTCCCCTGTTTACCAACCCTATCCCGTTGTTTTCCCTGCCTTCTTGCCTTGCGCCATCGCGGACCATCCCCCGGGATCGCCCCGGCCCGCGCCCGGAGGACCGGCCCCCCTGGAACGAGGAACCTCGCCGGTGATCGGGCCGGCTCCCGGGGTCCGAACCGATGCGCTACACTGTCCCGGGGGGGAAGCCATGGAGACCCGGGCCGTCTGCCCGAACTGCGAGAACGAGGTCCCGGAGGTCGGCGGGATCTGCCCCCAGGCGGTCTGCAGCGCCCGGGGCTACCGGGGCATCCCCCGGAACTGGTTCGAGGCGGCGAAACAGTGGTGCCTGAAAAAGGGACGTCCCCTGGACCCCCTGCTGGGACGCCGCCTGGATCGCTACCTCCTCGCGGGAACACTGGGGGAAGGGGGCATGGGGGCGGTGTACCTGGCCCTCCAGGAGCCCCTGATGCGGGAGGTGGCCCTGAAACTGGTGTCGGGGCTGGAACTGAACCCCGCCAGCGAGGCCCGCTTCGAACGGGAGGCCCGGACCATCTCGGCCCTGGACCACCCGAACATCGTGAAACTCTACGACTACGGGATCGGGGACCTGGGATTCCGGGTGCCCTACATGGCCCTCGAATACGTGCGGCACGGGCGCACGCTGCGTCAGGTGTTTCCCGGGGGAGGCCCGCAGGCAGGCGAACCGGCCATCGGCGCCGAGGAGATCCGGGCCGTCTTCGAGCAGGTCCTCCACGCCCTCGGCGCCGCCCACGACCAGGGCATCGTCCACCGCGACGTGAAGCCCGAAAACGTGATGGTCGCGCCGGTGCACGGCAATCCCTGGTTCGTGAAGGTGCTGGACTTCGGCCTGGCCAAGGTCCTGGAGCAGCCTTCCCGCCTGGAGATCTCCCGGACCGGGCAGCCGATGGGCACCCCGATCTACATGGCCCCCGAACAGGCCTACGGCGAGAGCCTCGGCCCCGTGGACGGCCGGGTGGACCTCTACGCCGTGGGCGTGATGATCTACGAGGTCTTCACCGGGAGGTCCCCCTTCCCGGGGGATTCGTCCCTGGCCATTCTGACCCGGAAGGTCGATCCCGCCTGGAACCCCCTGGCCCAGCCCGAGGCCCGGAACCTCCCGGAGGGCCTCCAGGCCCTCCTGGCCCGGGCCCTGCGACCCCGCCCCGACGACCGCTTCCCCCGGGCCGAGGAGATGCTCCTCGCGCTCCGGGAGGCGTTCCGGGACCAGCCTCGGACGGCCTGGAAGGGATACGGTCCCGGGACCTCGCCGTCGGAGGACCGGCCGAAGACCCCCTCGAGCCCTCCCCGGGACGAAGCCCTGGAGGGGCTCCACGACGGCCGCACGCTGACGGGGGTGCCGGGAGTCCCGCCGGTGGCCGCCGCCACCCCCTCGCCGTCCCGTGCCCTCGAGGAACCCCGGGAGCCCGGCCCGGATGCCGCCGAGGGCACGAGGTCCCGCCGGTCCGCGTGGATCGGGATCCTGCTGGCCGGAACGCTGGGGATCGCACTGGCCGCGGTCCTCCTCTGGCGACCCGGAACCGCCGAACGGACGGCTGCGGATCCCGTTCCCTCCCGGGACCTCCCGGCCGCCGGCGCGATCCCCGACGGAAGGGGCCTCGACGTCGCCCCGGACCCGGGGGAGGACCGGATCCCGTCCTACGGGGACCTTTCCGGGGATTCGATGGCCGGGGATGCCCAGAAAGGCCTCCAGGACCCCGGGGCGACCGCCGCCGATTCCCGATCCGGTAGCCCGAGGGAGGATGACCCGGGACGATCCTCCACGGCTTCCCGGCCACCTCGGAAGGCGCCCGCGGTGCCCCGGACGCTGCCGCCGGAGGTGCGCCGGAAGCCTCCTCCGCTGCCGCCCGACCCCTCCCCCGAACCCCCGGTCCGGAAGTTCCACCTGAAGTAGCGGGGATCCCCTGCCCCGGGACGCAGGACGCCCGCTGTCCCCCCTCGATCCGGAAACGGTAGAATGTCCCCGGACCCCGCAGGAGGGAGGACCCGGATGTCGGCCAGGCGCATCGTCGTCCCCGCATTCCTGGCGGCCGCGGCCCTGTGGGCGACGGCGGCGACCGCCCGGACCGAATCCCGGCAGCAGAAGGCCGAGAAACTGGCCCAGGCGGGGGAACTGCTGTTCGACGCAGGGAAGTACGAGGACGCCCTGCGGCAGTTCCTGGACGCCTACGACCTCTTCGATCCCCCCGACTTCGTGATCCCGGAGGTCCTCTGGAACATCGCCCGCTGCTACGAGGAGACCGGCGACGACCTGGCCGCCCTCCGGTACTTCGAGGAGTTCCGATCCCTGGCCGCCACGCCGGAGTACCGCGAGGCCGTCGAGGGACGGCTGCACCAGGTCCGGGAACGCCTGGCCGGGGAGGTCGAGATTGCGGTGTCTCCTCCGGGGGCGAAGGCGTGGCTGGACGGGGAACCCCTGGCGCTGGAAGACGGGCGTGCCGTCCGACGCCTCTCTCCAGGCCTACACTCCCTGAAGGGCCAGGCACCAGGCTTCCACGGGCAGGAGCGGTCCTTCCGGATCGAGCCCCGGAGCAGGAGCGCGGAACACCTGGACCTGCAACCGGTCACCGGCCTGCTGGAGGTGGCCGCCTCCCGGGAGGACTTCGCCGGAGAGGTCCGGGTCCGGGTCGATGGCCGGGAGGCATTTTCGGGTCGGCTCCCGGCCCGGATCGAGGCGCCGAGCGGCTGGCGCACGGTCCGGCTGGAGGCCGACGGGATCCCCGAGGCCCAGATGGAGGCCCTGGAGATCCCGGAACAGGGAGAAGCGCGGGTCGTCCTGCGGGTTCCCGTGCCGACCCTGCCTCCGCAACGGGAGGAACCCTCTCCGGGAATCGGGACGACATCGCCGACGGTGCAGGCCCAGGACTCCAGGACTCCCCCCCGCCGGCAGGGGGCCTGGGCCGCCATCGGTTCGGGAATCGGGATTGCGGTGCTGGGTGCGGGTGGCCTGGGTCTGGGCGCCTGGGACCGGTCCCGCATCGCCTCGGCCGCCACCGCCCCCGATGGCACGGTGACGGGCATGGACGAGCGAGAGGCCCGCCGCCTGGCGGACCGGGCTCGTTCCTGGGACATCGCGGGAGGCGTGCTGCTGGGCGCCGGCGGCGCCGCCATCCTGACCGGCACGATCCTGCTGCTGACCCGCCCTTCCGCCCCCTCCTCGGCCCGAATCCCGGTGATCGTCCCCGGGTTCGGCCCCGGAACCGCCCAGGTCTTCGCCCACCTGCACTGGTAGTCGTCCTGCAAGCCTGCGTACGACGGGAGGAACCCGGCGCGCGACCCGGTTCAGTCGCCGATCCGCGCCCCGACGACGGTGCCGCGCAGCACGATGCCCGGCTCGCCCTGGTTGTAGATGCTGTTCGTATCCCAGGAGAAGGCCACCCCCGCCACGAACACCCGGCTCCCGTCCGGCACCACCGCCACCTGCGACGGGAGCATCCCCTCCAGGGGCCGTGCCTGCTCGGACTGCCCCTTCTGCCGGAACAGCGTGGCCAGGGTCCAGGTCTTCCCGGATCGGATCGCGTAGCGGATCTGGCCCGGAATGCCGTTGGACCATCCGTTGCCGTCATGCCACTGGGCGCGATCCTGGAAGGCCACGTGCACGCGCCCCTGGGCGTCGATGTCCAGGGCCGGGGACGCCCCCGTCATCCGCGATCCGTCCCCGCCCCGGTAGCCGTCCACCTCCGTGGCCACCGTCTCGTAACACCAGTCGCCGTCCTTCCGCCCGTAGAGGCGCAGTTCCGACGACTTCAGCGACCCCGTGACGGCCCGCTGCTGCCAGGAGGCCGCCACCAGCGGCTCGCCGTCGAGTCCCAGGGCCAGTGCCGGCTCGGTGGCGAAGGCGTCGTCCGGGTCCCCCCACCGGGATTCCTGCACGACCTCCTCGGTCCAGGAACCGCCGGGGGCCTTGCGCCCGTAGTACAGGTTCAGGTTGCAGGGGTCGCAGGGAGACTCGGTCCGGGTGTACAGCGCGTGGACGGTCCCGTCGGGGCCGACCCGCATGGCCGCGATCCCGTCGGGCCTCGGAAGGTCGAAGGTCTCGAAGGCCCAGGCCCCATCCGGTTCCGGGGACCGGCGTCCGTGCCAGCCCATCACGGCCCCGCCTCCGAAGCGGGCGGTTCCCAGCACGTGCATGCCCCCGTCCGGGTCGGTCCAGGCCCCCATCGGGAAGAAGCCGGTGACCGCACCCTCCGCCGGCGTGGGCGGCGGCGTCCTCGTCCAGGTCCCGCCGGCGCCCCGCCGATGTTCCGCCCATCCGTCCGTTTCCGGGACCATCGCCACGGCACCGCACTGGCCGTCATAGAACAGGCTGGCCTGCATCCAGCGCCCCGGCAGGCTCTCCAGGACGGTCTCCTCGGCTCCGGCTCCAGGGGCCAGTTCCCGATAGGCCAGCCCCCCCTCGGCGGTGCGCCACAGCAGCCCCGCCTTGCCGCAGGCACCGGCGGCCACCGCGTGCACCGGCCGATCCGGGAAGGGGTTGTCCTGCATCGACAGGAAGTTCTGGGCCTGTCCCTCGACAGTCACGACAACCGTGGCGGACGCGTCGGGGACGATTTCCAGACTCTGGTCCGCCCCCCGGGAGGGAAGGCAGGTCCCGGTCGTGCCGTCTCCACCGCCCCCGTCGCCCTCGCCGGTCGTCCCGCCTCCACAGGCGGCCCAGAGCCCCAGGAACGCCAGGCCCAGAGCCGTTGCCACGATGCGATGGCCGCTGTTCATCCTTCGCCACTCCGTCCGGGTTCGGAGGGAGAATGGCAGAAACCATCCAGGAACACAAGGCAATCGGCGCCCCGGAAACGTCCCGACGCCGTTCTACCAGGACCGGACGCAGATCACCCCCGCGGTCCTGCTCATCGCCAGCGGCCGGATCTCCACCCCGTCGTCCCCCACCGCGAAGGCCTCGGCGGCCTCCCACGGAACCGGCGTCCCGGACCACCAGAACCGTCCCTGACGGCAGGAGTCGCTCAGGGCGGCCTCCCAGGCGGGACACGTCCCGACGCGGCTCTCGTCCATCACCGACAGCAGTTCCTTCAGGTTCGGCAGGCGCCAGTTCCCGTCCCGCCGGCCCGTGCACCGGGCCAGTGCCTTCCCCCAGTCCTCCTGGACGTCGTCCCCCGGCGGGACCTCCCACTCGAGTCCCGTCAACCGGTCGAAGGCGGTGGCCTGGCTGCTCGCCAGTTTCACGAAGCGCTGGCGGTCCCCTGGCGAGACCCCCTTCGGGGTCCTGGCGCAGATCCCCAGGGCCTTCTCCTCGGGCCAGTTCGACTTCCGGCAGGTCCCCGAGGACATCTCGACGAGCAGCGGCGGGGTTTCGATGACCCCGGCGGGCCGGGTGGAGGTCCAGACCGGGTTCGCGGTCGTGCAGTCGGACCCGAACTGGGAGGGCCACAGGGGCAGGCCCCCGGAGGTTCCCGTGGAGGTTCCGCATCCCGGCTGGGAGAGATCCATCACCGACAGCAGCACCCACCGGGAAGGGAGCCCCCACTCCAGCGGAAGCCCCAGACCGCCACATTGGAGGGCTGCCGCGTCGTACCGGGTCACCGATGCGCCCTTCAGCGACCACAGGATGCCCGTGGCCACGTCCTTCCATGCGGGGACGGTTCCCCCCGATTCCTCGATCCGCACCCGGCCGTCGGGGAAGTGGCCGTCCTGGCCGTACCAGGGCCCGGGAGGAATGGAGTCGCACGGGATCCGTTCCGCGTTGCGCGCGCACCGGGAGACCCCGGTGGGCGGAACCGGGCAGTGGCAGCCGTCGAAGGCCCGGAAACCATCGGGACAGGAGGGCTGGGCCGGGGCGATGACGGATTCCCAGCACGGCATCACGCAGACGCCCTCGCCGTTGCAGGTCCCGTAGGTCTGGCAGATCGTGTCCTTCGGCAGGGCCGACCATCGTCCCGGGTCCTCGGCCGACCGGCATGCCTGGCAGGCATTGGCCGGGTTCCGGTCGCCGTCCTTCCTGCAGGACCCGTCCACGAAGCACCAGTCCGGAAGGACGCCGAACCGGCACCTTCCCTGGATGCAGTCCGCGGAGCGGCAGGGGCCCTCCGGCGCGCAGGTCCCGCAGGATCCCCCGCATCCGTCGTCGCCGCATTCCCGGTCCCGGCAATCGGGTACGCAGGCATCCCCCGGGACGTCCGGGGGCAGGCCCGGGTCCTCCAGGATCTCCGGGGCGGAATCCCCAGGCGATGCATCCTTTGCCAGGTCGGACGACAGGTCCGTGTACGCGACGTCCGGTTTTCCGTGGTCCCCGGAAGGAACGTCCAGGTCCGGTCCCGGGAGGGGCATGCACAGGCCCTTGTATTGGGGCGATTCCACCGGGACGCAGACCTTCCCGTCTGCGCAGGTGCCGGGAACCGCCGGATCGCAGGCGAATCGTTTCCCCTCCAGCGGGTCCAGGCAGGATGCCAGGACGAGGCCCGGAAGAAGGACCGCGAAGACTCGACGCATGGGGCGCCTCCCGGAAGGGGTTGTGATCATTGTATCGATCCTGCCGGTTCCCGGATCCTGGGATATGCTTGGCGGCTCCTGGCGGGGAGGACCACGGATGGGACAGCGGGGAGCCTGGGCGCTGGCGGCGGCATGGATCTGGGCGTGGGGAGTCTCCGGCTGCGGGACCGGCGAAGCGACTCCCGCCGGGGACCCGGGAATCGACGTCCGGGAGGACCGGGAGGCCGGGACCGAGGACGCGCCGGTGCCTCCGGAACCCGCAACCGACACGGCCCCGGAAGATCCCGGGGAACCGGAAGTCATCGCCCCGGACCCGGGTGCCGACGGAGCGGGCGAGGACGTCCCGGAAATCCCCGGAATCCTGGTCCGGAACGTCCCGAAGGAGGCGCCGGCGGGATCCCCGGTGGACCTTCGGCTGGAGGTCCGGGACGCCGCCGGTCAGCCCTGGGCGGGTGCCGACGTGAGACTGCGGGTGATCCGGGGAGGCGGCCGGCTGGAACGGGACCGTCTGGAAACCGACGGGAACGGGTCCGCGACGATCCGCTGGACGCTCGGGCCGGTGCCGGTCCCCCAGCGCCTGGGCGTGGCCGCCGGGACCTGGACGGCCGTCGCGGAAATCGACGCGGTGCCCGGGAATCCCCCGGACGAACCCCTGCCCTTCGGCGACGTGGACGCGTTCCTGCAGGGGGCCGGGATCGAGGGGTCCACCGAGGACCTGGCCTTTTCCCCCGACGGGACCCGGTTGGTCCTGGGCGTTCCCCGGGGCCTCGTGGAACTGGACGCCCGGGGCAACGCCTCGACCGTCGCTCTGTCCGGGGACGCCATCGGCTGGCCCCTGGGCCTGGCCTTCGACGCCGACGGGACCCTCTGGGCCGCCGACGCGGACGGCAAGGCCCTGCGGCGGATCGACCCCGACGGGCGGGTGACCACGATCGCGGGAGGCCCGGGTCAGGCGCCGCTCCAGTACCCGAACGACCTCGCCATCCTGCCCGACGGGGCGATCGCCCTGGCGGACACCTGCCTGGGCAGGCTGCTGGTCTTCGACCGGGACGGGACCCTCCGGTCCGAGGCGACCTTCACGGCGGCCGGGGAGGGCGGCCCGAACGGGATCGCCGTGGACCCCCGGCTGGACGCCCTCTGGGTCACGACCGAGAACTCCTCGATCCTCTGCGCGAACGGGACCGACCCCCTGGCCCCGGTGGGAGGACTGTTCCGGGTGGACCTGAAGCCGGACGGGACCCTGGGCGACCGGACCCCCGTCGCCCCGGCGGCGGCCCACTTCCTGGACGGGCTCGCCTTCGACCGGGAGGGCAACCTCTACGTCCTCGGGGACCGGATGCCCGATGGGGCCCTGGGCCTCGAGGCCAGTTCGCTCTGGGTCCGGCCGGCGGGCGGAGGACCCCTGCGGGAATTCCTTCGGACCAATGACCGGGTGATGGCGAATCCGGCCTTCGGGACCGGGGAGTTCGGGACCGGCACCCTCTACCTGTCGCTGCTGGCGATGCCCCTGGTGGTGGACCCCTCGGCCCGGGGCGTCCAGCGGATCGACACGGGGATCGGCGGGGGCCCCGACGCCTGGCGGCCGCCCCGGTTCGAGCGGGGCCTCGTGGCGCCCCTGGACGCGATTCCCTGCACCGACGCCCAGGGCCAGCCCACCACCCGGTGCAACCACCACGGGTCCTCGGTCGCCGTGACCCCCGACGGAACCGTCCTGGTGGCCTGGTACACCGGCCGGGGGGAATACTCACCCGACAGCCGCATCGTCTGGTCCCGCAAACCCCCCGGGGGGGACTTCGGCCCCTGGGAGGTGCTGTTCGACGAGGTGGGAATTCCCGAGGGGAACCCGGTCATCGCGATGGGCGACGCCCCCGGGGAGTGGTGGCTCTTCTTCGTCACGGTCCAGGGGACCTCCTGGAACGACGGGATCCTGCGGATGATCCGCAGCACCGACGGCGGCCGGACCTGGAGCGAACCCGCCACGCTGCGCGGCGAGCGGAACTGGATGTTCCGCAACCCGCCGGTGCGCCTGTGGAACGGGGAGACGCTGGTCCCGTGCTACAACGAGACCCTCTTCGTGCCGACCTTCCTGTCCAGCCGGGACGGTTTCCGGGGGGATGTCCGGTCCTGGGACCTCCCGGTCGAGACGCTGCTGCTCCACGTGGGGACGATCCAGCCCTCGGTCGTCCAGCGGGACGACGGGTCCCTGTGGGCCCTGATGCGCAACGGCAACGGACCCTGCCCGGGACAGGCCCTGGAAATGGTCTCCACGGACCAGGGCCGTTCCTGGACCGACCCGACGTGCAGTGCCCTGCCGAATCCCGGGGGATCGCTGGTGGCGATCCGGCTCCGTGACGGCGTGGTGGCGGCGGCCTTCGACAACAGCCCCGATCGGCGCCGGCCCGAGGCCATCGCGCTGTCCGACGACGAGGGCCGGACCTGGTCGGCGGTGGCGGACCTGGTCCCCGACTGCGAGGGCGGCGACTGCGGCTACCCCTCCCTGGCCGAGGACCCCACCGACGGGTCCCTGTGGATGACCTGGACCCACGCCCGCCGGACCATCGGCTGGGCCCGCGTGGACCCGGCCTACGTCCGCATGGCCGGGGACCGCCTGGCAGGTCCCTGACCCGGGAACGGGCCTCCCCAATGCCCGGGAGGCCGAGCCTGGTCCCATCCCGGCATTTCGCGGCCTGCCCCCGAGGAATCCCTGCCGATCATGCCGCCGCCATCACCGCCGTCAGGGGACCGCACAGGACGAGTCCTCGTGGCACCGGTCGTCCAGGATGACCCCGCCGCGGGTGGCGAAGAAGAGGCCCGCCAGGCTGTTCAGATACTCGTCCACGTTGAAGCGGTTCGAGGGGTCCGTGATGAAGAACGAGTGCTTGCCGCAGGGCTGCATGTGGCCGTGGCGCATCCCCGAGACGCCCGTGGGGGTGCGCACCGTGACCCGCAGTTCCTGCCCCGGTTCCGGAGAGGGGGCATCGAAGCCGTTGCCGTCCTGCCCCGGGGGCAGGCCCAGGTCGTCCAGGCGGTCGGGATCGAAGAGGACCTCCTGGCCCGAGGCACCGGGGGGAAAGCGTCCCAGGCCGCAGATTCCCTCGAAGACGTGGTTCGCGATCAGCCAGTCGTTGGGCGTCCTGCCGTAGCGGGGGTCCGTCTCCAGGAACGGCAGGATCCCGGCCGCCCGGGCCTGGGCATAGTGGATGTCCGGCGGGTCCATGTTGTCGCCGATGGTGGCCAGGATCAGCAGGTTGCGCGGCCGCGCGGTCTCCCCGGCGATGGCCAGGGGCTCCCGGAAGAAGTGCCGGGCCCAGTGGATGGGGTCCGCCGGTTCCAGGGCCATCTGGGACAGACCCACCAGGCGGCGCAGTTCCGGGGACTGCCGGCGATACCCCCACCCCTCGCAGGGAACCGCCAGGGGGTCCCCGGCCCGGAAGGTCGGTTCGGGGCCGTTCCCGTAGGTGACGTCGGAGGTCCAGGCCGCCAGGCGGGCCACCTCGACCCCGGCCGGGCTGCGAAGCACGATTTCCAGGCGATCCCCCACGTCGGCGGACACCGGCGTCATGGCCAGGAGCCCCTCTCGGACCGGCGCTTCCCGGACCTCTCCGGACCGCAGGTTGGTCACCGCGATGCGGAATCCCGGCGCCGCTCCGTCCACGTCCCCGACCGCCATCACGACGGGGCGGCGGGCGAGGGCGCAGGTGACGGAAACCCTCATGGCACCGGGCCTTCCCTCGACCGGCTCCCCGGATACCACCGGCCCCAGCACCCGCAGCACCGTGTCGTGGACCACCGAGGCCTGCTGGGAGCGGGCGGTGAGGTTCGTCAGCCCGGCGCCTCCGGCCACCGGGGCCGTGGCCACCACTGCCGGCTCCAGGGCCCCCACCACGCCCGAGGTGATGCCGCCCATCGAGGATCCCCAGAAGAAGTAGTCCACGGCCCCGCCGGCATCCACCGTCCCGTCGCCGTCGAAATCCCCCGCCAGGTCGTCCCGGCCGTCGCCGTCCTGGTCCAGGGCCCAGGTGGCCGTCCCGTCGAAGCCCCGGAGCATCCGGATCACCTGGAGGTGATCGACCACCGCCTGGCGGATCGTGTCCCGGGTGTGGAAGGCATAGGAACTGAACATGTCGGCCCCGGCGTCGATCTTCCCGTCGCCGGTGACGTCCCGGGCCCGTCCCTCCAGGAAGGTCTCCACGAAGGGGCCGAACCCGAATCCCCGGGCCAGGTCCAGGATGGCCTCCCGGTCCCCGGGCTTCACGTAGATGCCGTGCCCCCAGCCGTCGATGGCCGCCGAGGCGATGCCGTACTTCGCCAGCACCCCGGCGAAGCCCAGCATCTCGACGCGGGCCTGGCCGAATCCGTGGGCATAGACGGCCACGGGGAAGGGCGGCTGGAAGCGCGCCGTCGTCTTCGGGATCGCCAGCGTCACGACGAGGTCCCGGGGTTCCACCTCGGCGGTGCCTGCCCGAGGATCCACCTCCCAGTGCCAGTCCCAGGGCCGGTTCCCCTCGGGGTCCAGGAACAGGGACCGGTCGCCCTTGCCGGTCAGGAAGTCCGGGGAGGACAGGCGCACCTGGGCGACGTAGGCCAGGGCGTCCAGGTCCTCCACCAGCGCGGCCGCCTGGGCGTCGCTGATGCCGAAGGCGGGCACCAGCACCCCCACGACCAGGACCTTCAGGACCTCGATGTCCAGCACGTAGATCGGCGGCGGCTGGTCCGGATCCAGGGCCGGAAGGGGTGTCGCCCCGGCGGGCACCCGGTCCTTCAGCCAGCCCAGGGGCCCGTGTCCGTACAGGCCCTCCCGGATCGCCACCAGGTCGGCGGTGATGGTCTGGGTGGTGAAGGTCCAGGCGAAGGCTACGTCCTCCATCGCGACCGGGATGCCCCGGGCGCGCCACTGGGCGAAGACCTGCTCCAGGGGGGAGAGGGCCGGGGTCTGGTCCAGGGCGTTCACGTAGGGGAAGGGGCTCCGGACCGGCTGTCCGTCCCTCCCCCGCAGGCGGGAGGTCAGGATCACCGCGTAGGTGGTCCGCTCCCGGAGCGGCACCACCGGCCGGATCAGCAGGGTGTCCGTCTCGCGCTCGTAGAAGGTCAGCAGGCCGTCCTTCACCGGGGTTCCCTCGGGCCAGACGTTGGGCCGGTCCAGCACACCGTCCCCGTCGCCGTCCTCCCCGGGGTCCAGCGCTCCGTTGCCGTTGACGTCTTCGTCCACCGTCTCGAAGAGGAGGGACGGCTCGCCCTGGCGGGGGTCCGAGGGCAGGTAGGGCGTGTCGGGGCGGATGATCGCGGGGTAGTTGCCCCGGCCCATGTCCAGCAGGACCGGCTCGCCGAAGTCCGGGGATCGGGGATCGACGGCCACCAGGAAGACCGCGTCGTCGGCGAAGTCCAGGTTCGCCTGGTGCCGCGCTGCCAGGTCGTCCAGGTCCAGGGGGGCCGAGAAGCCCACGGTGACGGGCTGGAACGCCCCGAAGCCGTCCAGGCGCGCGAAGAGGCCCCGGGCCTGGCGGTCCGGGTGATGGTCGCCCACCAGGCTGACGTTGAGGCGACGGCCGGTGGGGGAGGAGTCGTCCAGGCGCGTCGCCACGTCATTGGGGAACGGGATGTCCGGCAGGGGACGCGCCGCCGGGTCCCAGCGGATCACGGGCCCGTTCCCGGGCGGGGTGGCCCGGAGCCCCCGGGGTTCCTCGCCCCCACAGGCCAGCAGGGCCGCCGCAGCCAACGGCCACCAGTGGACTCTTCGCACCATCTGCCGTCCCCCGTTCGACCCGGGAGCCGGGAAGGTATCACGAATGATCCTGTCTCCGAACCCGGGATCCCGCCTCCGGAGGACTTTCCGGCGGGAACCGGCTATCCTTGAATCGACTCGAACCCTTCCCGCCGGGAGGAGCAGGTGAAGATGGGATTTTTGAGCTCGGGCCTGTTCTGGGGAGTCGTGCTGATCCTGCTGGGGTTGTCGGTGGTTCTGAAGGCGATCTTCCACGTCGACATCCCGCTGTTCCGGATCCTGTTCGCGCTGCTGCTCATCTACCTGGGCGTCCGGGTCCTGGTCGGGGATCGGGGGTGCGGCCGCGGCGATCACACGGTCCTCTTCGGCCGACAGGACCTGAGGCCGGTGGAGGGGCAGGATCGCTACTCGATCGTGTTCGGCCAGGGGACCCTGGATCTGACCGGCCTTCCCGCTCCGGGAACCTCCCGGACGATCGAACTGTCCACGGTCTTCGGGGAGGGGCGCCTGGTCCTGCCCAGGGGGATCCCGATGCGCATCGAGGCCTCGGCGGCCTTCGCCAACATCCGCTTCCCCAACGGGAACAACGTCGTCTTCGGAACGATGCACCAGTCCGAGAACTGGACCGACGGCGGCCCCGGCCTGGACCTCCGGGTCCGGGCGGTCTTCGGGGAACTGTCGATCGTGTTCCAGGACCCGGACCCGCCCCCGGGCCCGTCCATCTGACCCGGCCGGTCGCCCGCCCGGCCTCCCACCGCCCGGAGATCCGCGGCGGTCCTGCGGCTTGACTTGACGACCCGGTTGCCGTAGATTTCGCCGCTCCGGATCGGGGCCTTCCTGCATCCGGGCCCTGGAGGAGATCGATGCTCCGCTACGTCGTCGAGGAGATCCCCGAGAGCGGACTGGAGGTCCGGCAACACCTGGACCAGGCCTGGATCTCCCCGCTGATGGGGCCCCAGTTCTCCCCGGTGACCGAGGGCTTCGACCTGGCGGCGGACCTGACCCGGGCGGACCGGCTGGTGATGGTCCGGGGGCGGATCTCGGGCCGGGCGACCTTCCAGTGCAGCCGTTGCCTGGGGGATTCGCCCTGGAACGTCGCGGTGGCGTTCACCCACCTCTTCGTCGAGGACGAGGTGCATGCCCGGCGCTTCCCAGGGGAGGTCCCGGAGGGGGACGAGATGGAGTCTTCCCCCTACCGGGACGGGGTCGTGGACCTGGAGCCCCTGGTGGCGGAGGAACTGGTCCTGTCCCTGCCCCAGGCGCCCCTGTGCTCCGAGGCCTGCCGCGGCCTCTGCCAGCGTTGCGGCAAGAACCTGAACGAAGGACCCTGCGGCTGTCCCGCCGAGGAAGAGGACCCCCGCTGGGCCCCGTTGAAACGGATCCACTAGGAGGATTTCCATGGCCGTCCCGAAGAAGAAGACCTCCAAGGCGCGTCGGGATTCCCGCCGGGCCACCCACGACAAGGTGACCCTGAAGTCCCTGGTGTCCTGCAGCCGCTGCGGCGAGCCCCGCCTGCCCCACCGAGCCTGCCCCAAGTGCGGCTTCTACAAGGACCGGATCGTCCCCGGCGCCGCGGAGGGGTGACCCCATGCGCGTGGCGGTGGGCGCGGACCATGCCGGGTACGCCCTGAAGACCGCCCTGGCGGACCACCTCCGCGACCGGGGTTTCGCCGTCCTGGACTTCGGCACTGACAACGACACCACCCCCGTGGACTACCCCGACTTCGCGGCCCGGGTCGCCCGGACGGTGGCCCGGGGGGAGGCCGACCTCGGCCTGTTGTGCTGCGGCACCGGCATCGGGATGTCCATCGCGGCCAACAAGATCCCCGGGATCCGGGCGGCCCTGGTCCACGACCGGCGGACCGCCAGACTCGCCCGAGTGCACAACTGGGCCAACGTCCTCTGCATGGGGGGCCGCCTGCTGGAGGCCCCCGAGGCCGTCGCGATGCTGGACGCGTTCCTGGAAGCGGCACCCGAGGAGCGCCACGGCGGGCGGATCCGGAAGATCGCCGAACTGGAGGGGGAGGCCCGGCGATGAGATGCCCCTTCTGTGGACATCCGGACAGCCGGGTCGTGGACTCCCGGGAGGCCTCCGAGGGGGCCGCCATCCGGCGCCGTCGTCTCTGCCCCGCCTGCGCCCGCCGGTTCACCACCTACGAGCGCCGCGAGGAGTTCGCGCCGCGGGTGATCAAGCGCGACGGCCGCCGGGAGGAGTTCCGCCGCCAGAAGGTCCTCGAGGGCCTCCAGCGGGCGTGCGAGAAGCGGGCCGTCTCCCAGGAGGAACTGGACCGCTTCGTGGATGCCCTGCTGCTGAAGATCCAGGACCAGATGCTGACGGAAGTGGAAAGCCGCTGGATCGGGGAGCAGGTGATGAACTTCCTGAAGGAGCGGGACCCGGTGGCCTATGTCCGCTTCGCGAGCGTCTATCGCCGGTTCACGGACCTGACGGCCTTCGAGGAGGAGATCCGGGATCTTTTGAGCGCCCGGGCGGGCCACGCCCGGCGATCCCGCCGGAAGACCGGGGGGCCGGCATGACCGGGTCCCACGAGGCCTTGATGGCCCGGGCCCTCCGCTTGGCCCTCCGGGGGCGGGGGACCGTCAGCCCGAACCCCATGGTCGGAGCCGTGATCGCCCGGGAGGGACGGGTGGTGGCCGAGGGCTGGCACCACCGGGTCGGCGGGGACCACGCCGAGGTGGACGCCCTGAAGAAGGCCGGCGACGCGGCCCGGGGCGCGGACCTCTACGTGAACCTGGAACCCTGCTGCCACTTCGGCCGGACCCCGCCCTGCACCCGGGCCCTGCTGGCGGCGGGGCTGCGGAGGGTGTTCATCGCCCACCAGGACCCGAATCCCCTGGTTGCCGGCCAGGGCATCCAGGCCCTCCGCCGGGCCGGCGTGGAGGTGCACGTCGGCCTGCTGGAGTCCCGGGCCCGGGAGATCAACGCCCCCTTCCTGACCTGGATCACCCGGGGGCGTCCCTTCGTGATGCTGAAGATGGCCGTCACGCTGGACGGGCGGGTGGCCGACCGGGAGGGACGGTCCCGCTGGGTCTCCTCGGAGGAGTCCCGCCGGGAGGTGCACCGCCTCCGGTCCTGGTGCGATGCGGTGATGGTCGGGGCCGGCACCGCGGTCCGGGACGACCCCCTGCTGCTGCCGACGATGGCCCGTCCCCGGAGCCGCCTGGTCCGCGTCGTGGCCGACGGGGACGGCCGCACCCCATTGGATTCCCGCCTGCTGGGTTCCCTGGACCGGGGCCCGGTCTGGATCGCCCTGCCCCCGGGCCTGCCCCGGGCCCGGGCCTACCGGGACCGGGGCGCCGAGGTGCTGGAGGTCCCGGCTGCCGGCGAGGGACTGGATCTGGAAATGCTGGTCCGGAGCCTGGGCGAGCGGGAAATCACCTCCCTGCTGGTCGAGGGAGGCCCCACCCTGGCCCGGGGTCTCCTGGCCGCGGGCCTGGTGGACCGGGTGCTGCTGTTCGTCGCCCCGAGGCTCCTGGGGGACCCCCTGGCGCCGGCCTGGGTGGCCGACCTGGGTCTCCGGGACCTCGGGTCGTCGCTGCCCTTCGAAGTGCTGCGGGCCCGACGGACGGGCCCCGACGTCTGCATCGAACTGCGACCCCCATCGGCCGCACCCTGACACCTGCTGCTCCCTCACCGGCGGGGCCGTGCTAGACTCGGCCCCGGGAGGCAGGGAACCCGTGTTCACCGGCATCATCCAGGTCGTCGGAACCCTCCGGGAGGTCCGTCCCGCCCGGGGCGGGGCCCTGCTGGTCCTCCAGGGCGCGCTGCCCGGGGAGCCCCTGGTCCTGGGGGAGAGCATCGCCGTTTCCGGCCCCTGCCTGACCGTCCAGGAAGTCCTCCCGGGCGGCTTCGCGGTCTTCGCCTCCGAGGAGACCCTCCGGCGCACCACCCTGGGCTCGGCCCGGGGGGGTGTCCCGGTGAACCTCGAGCGCGCCCTGCGACTGGGGGACCGCCTGGGAGGGCACCTCGTCACCGGGCATGTGGACGGCGTGGGAAGGCTCCAGCAGGCCGTTCCGATGGGGGATGCCCGGCAGTTGACGTTCTGGATGCCCCCGGACCTCCGGCCCCTGGTGGCCCCGAAGGGATCCGTCGCGGTGGACGGGATCAGCCTGACGGTCAACGAGGTCCGGGGCGACCGCTTCACGCTGGTGGGGATTCCGCACACGCTCTCGTCCACCACGCTGGGCCGCCTCCGGGTCGGGGACGACGTGAACCTCGAGGCCGATCCCCTGGCCCGGTACGTCCAGGCCGCCCTGGCCGGGTCCCCGGCAGGGGGAAGGAGGTCGGGATCGGGCCTGGCGGACCTGCTGGGCATCGGCTCCGATGGGACCGGCGGTCCCCGGGGGTCCCGGTGATTCGCTTGGCGGCCCTCCCGCTGCTGCTGTTCCTGGTCCAACGATTCCGCCGCTCGTCCGTCGATCTCCTCCGTGGTCTGTCCGACGAGGACCTCTACCGGCGCTTCGCGGAAGGCGAGGAGGAGGCGTTCGAGGTGCTGCTGAACCGCCACGGAGACCAGGTCCACGGCTACCTGTTCCGGTACTTCGGCGACCGGGAACTGGCCGCGGACCTGTCCCAGGAGGTCTTCCTGCGGCTGGTGTCGGCCGCCGGGGAGTTCCGGGGGGATTCCTCCTTCCGGACCTTCCTGTTCCGCATCGTCCGCAACCTCTGTATCGACCACGTCCGGAGCCGGGCCGCACGCCCTCCGGTGGATTCCCTGGACGCGACGACGGGGGGCGACCCCGACGGGCCGTCCCTGGGGGATCGCCTGGCGGGACCGGGCCCCGATCCCTCGGCGGGGACCTTTTCCGGGGAACTCCGCAAAGCCCTGGAGGCGGCGCTGGCGCAGTTGAGCCCGGCCCTGCGGGAGGTCTTCCTGCTGCGGGCCGTCGAGGGCTTGCGCTTCCCGGAAATCGCCGCGATCCTGGGAGTGAACGAGAACACCGTCCGGGGGCAGATGCACACGGCCGTGATGCGCCTGCGGCGGCAGATGGGAGGCTTCTCCGGGGATCCGGAGGAAGACGGGGAACAGGGAGGATCGCGGCGATGACCCGGGACGAGGCACGAGAGCGCCTGTGGGAACTGGTCTTCGGCGATCCGTCGCCCGAGGATGCCCGGGCCCTGGAGCAGGCCGCCCAGGAAGACCCGGACCTGGCCCGGGAGGTCGAGGCCCTGCGGGAGATGGCCCGGGCCGGCCGGGAACTCCCGGCGCCTCCCCTTCCCCGGGAGGTCCGCAGGCGGATCCTCCGGGAGGCCCGCCGGAAGGTCCGCGGGGCGGATGCCTCCCCGTTCTGGCAGCGATGGGTCGGCTGGTCCCCGGTGGCGATGGCCGCCGCGGCCACCGTCGCCGTCGCGGTCGTGGGCGCCCACCTGTGGCAGCGCCAGCAGGAGGACCTGTCGATCCGGGGTCCCGAGGGCCTTCCGGGGATCGCCGTCCGTCCTGCCGAAACGGCGCCTTCCCCCGCGAAGCCCGCATCCGAAGACGAGTTCGCCCAGGGCGCCGAGGGAACCCGGGCCCTGTCGTCCGGCGCCCCACTTCCGGAAACCGCGGGCGCGAAAACCCAGGCTCCGGGGATCCCCGGAACCCCCGGCGACGCGACGGAACGGAGCCCCGCGGGAGGTCGATCCGGAATTCCCGACAGGGCCGTCGCCACCCGGGACCGGAAGGCGCGCCAGGCGGACCACCCGGCGGCCGCCGCGGTCCCCGCGGCAGCGGGTCGCCTGGAGGACGCTGACCGGTTCGTGACCTCGGACCGGCTCTCCGGCGGGGGAGGCGCGCTGCTGGGGGCTTCCCCTGAGGGCCCCGGGGAACGGGTCGGCGGATCCGGAGGCCTGGGGCGGGGTTTCGCCGCGAGGAAGGCCTCCCAGGCCCCCGAATCGGCCGCACAGGCGGTGCCGGCGGCGGCCGCGTCCCGGGAAGAGGAGGCCTCGGCGGGGATCGATGCCTCCCGGTGTCCGGCCCGGGTACGGGAACTCCGGCAGCAGGGCCGTCCCCGGGAGGCGCTGGCCGAGGCACGGACGTGCCTCCAGGCGGGCCTGGCCGGGGAGGACCTGCTGGAAACGCTGGACCTGGCGGCACGGATCGCCTTGGACCTGGGAAGGAAGGACGAGGCGGAGGAGTACCTCCGGCGCCTGAGGGCCCTGCCGGGGGGAGAGGACCGCGCCAACCGTGTCCCCTCGCCCTGACCCGCCGGAGGGGCGCCGGGGCGTCACCGGGTGGTGCCGGGGCCCCAGATCACCTTGTGCCACTGCAGTCCCAGGCGGATCGGCCGTCCCGATTCGAGCACCCAGTCGGCGATTTCCGCCGGTTCCAGCGCCCCGAAGGCCGGGGTGGCGAAGACCGCGGCGACCCGGTCCCAGATCCGGGACGCGTCGCCCCAGGCCAGGGCCCACCGGAACTCCCGCCGGTCCCGGACCACGAACTTCACCTCGTCGTCGGGCCCCAGGCACGCGACGTTGCTCGGGCGAAGGTGGGGCGGCGGCGGCGGGGGATCGCCGGGTTCCCAGGGAAGGTCCGGCCGGTGGACCCAGGGCGTCTTCACGTCCACGACCCGGCAGGTGCCGGGAGGCAGCACCGACAGATCCCGGCTGCCGTTCGTGAAGACCTGCACGGGAACCCCCCGGTCCAGCAGGGCCCGGACCAGGTCCGCGGCCTCGTCCTGCAGCAGCGGCTCCCCGCCGGTCAGGCAGGCGAGGGGGGGCCGGAACGCCAGCACCTCCCCGAGCACGTCCCGCCAGTCCCGGTCGGCCCCCGAGGCCGGGTCCCGGGCCCCCGGGGTGTCGCACCAGGGGCACCGGAGGTTGCACCCCGCCAGCCGCACGAAGACGCAGGGACGGCCGGCCTGGGTCCCCTCTCCCTGTAGCGATCGGAAGATCTCGAAGACCTTCATGGGGGAATCCTAGCGCCTTTTCCGCAAGCGGGGGCGCCGGCGATCCGCTGCGACGATGCCGGCCGGGGCCAAAGCGCGCTATGCTCTGCCGGACCTTCCGGGAGACCCCGATGACCCGCAGACCTCCGGCGACGCCCCTGGTCCTGCCGCTGGCACTGTGGTGCCTTCACGCCGGGAAGGCCGAGGGGGCCTTCCTCCGGGACCTCCCGATGCAGGTCCGCCAGTGCGACGGGAGCCCGCTGGACGTGTGGGTGACCGGGGACGAGTCCCTCCGGACCGTCCGGGACGCCGCGGGCCAGGCGCTGGAACGGGACCCCCTGACGGGGTGCATCGTGCCGTCGGCCGGCACCGGGGTTCCTGCCCCCTCGCCGGTCCTCTCGGCGGCCTCCCGGCGGGCCCGGGCCTGGGAACCCTCGGGGCTCCTGGGAACCGTCGCGAATCTGGCCGTCTTCGTCCGCTTCGAGGGGGACGACGAGATGACCGAGCGGATCGAGGATTTCGAGGACCAGTTCAACGCCACGGACCTCGGATCGACCTCGATGCGGGCCTTCTTCCGGGAGGCCTCGATGGACGCGGTGGACCTCCTCACGGTCTTCCTGCCGCCGGCCGACGACCAGGGCTGGGCCGTGGCGTACACCGACCCCCACACCCGGGGCTACTACGGCGTCTACCACCCGACAGCGAATCCCTCGGGCTACCAGGACGACTGGGAGGCGGGCCGACGGGAACATGCCCTCCTCCGGTCGGCCCTCGAGGCCGTCGAGGCGATGGTCCCGGCGGACCTGGACCTGGATGCCAACGACGACGGGGTGGTGGACAGCGTGATCTTCCTGGTGGACGGCCCGCCGGGCGACCCCTGGTCCGGGCTCCTGTGGCCCCACATGTGGTCCTTTCCCGACCCGGTGCCCTTCCGGGGGCTTCTGGTGAACACCTACAACATGGACTTCACCGGGCTGCTGCGGTTCTCCCCCGGGACCTTCGCCCACGAGATGTGCCACACCCTCGGGGCCCCGGACCTCTACCACTACAACCAGGACGACCTGCGTCCCGTCGGGCCCTGGGACCTGATGGAGCAGACCCTGTCGCCGCCCCAGCACCCCCTTGCCTACCTGAAGTGGCGCTATCTCGGGTGGATCCCCGAGCCGCCGGAGGTCGGGCACGGGGCGGAGGTGCGACTGTGGCCCTCCTGGGATCGGGGAACCCAGGCGGTGCGGGTCCTGGCCGGCCCGGACCCCCGCCAGGTCTTCTGGCTGGAATACCGCCGCGCCGAAGGCCCCTTCGAGGGATCCCTGCCGGCCTCGGGCCTGCTGGTCTACCGGATCGACGACTCGGTGGCGGGCGACGGCAACCGGAACGGCCCCCCCGACGAGGTGTACGTCTTCCGACCCGGGGGGCAGCCCGGGCGCCGGGGCCAGGTGGTGCTGGCCCCCCTCGGGGCGGACACCGGCCGGGACCGGATCCACGAGGCCACCGACCC
>JAGOKF010000004.1 GCA_017994695.1 Myxococcota bacterium
CGGCGTCTTCCTCGCCTGGGACAGCCCCCCTGCGTCGGTGCCCGTCCTGGCCGGGAACACCATCCGGGGCGGTCTGGGCGGAAACGGGGGGAACGGGGGCAATGGCGGTTCCGGGGGAACCGGGGGTCGGGGAGGCGACGGCGGGGCCTGGGACTACGTGACGGCCAAGTGCGCGGCCCCGGGAGGCGCCGGTGGCAACGGGGGCGACGGAGGTCACGGGGAGGGTGGTGGCGGCGGCTGCGGAGGTCCTTCCTACGGCATCTTCGCATCGGGTCAGGGAAGCGTGAGCCTGGCCGCCTACGCGGCCCTGAACACCGTGCTGGTGGGCTCCCCCGGGACCGGGGGAGCAGGTGGTCCGTCGATCGGCAACCCCGGATCGGCGGGGGCCCCCGGCGTCGCCGCGGCGACGAATTTCTGAATCTTCTGCTGCCGGAACCGCCTTCTCGCGGGCCGATCACCCGGCCCCCCCTCGTTCCGGCGAAACCGCCTGCCGGAACCGGGCAGCCTCCGGTCCAGTCAACAGGCGCCATCGCTCCCGGTTCGCCTTCCGGCGATCCTCTCCCGGCCCCAGAACGATGCTGGTGACATGGCGGCCGTCGGGGGTGAACACGTGGGTCCGGCCCTTCGGGCCCAGCACCACCACGGTCTCCCGCTCCCCGTCCCAGCGAAGGCGATCCTCGGAGGCCTCCCGGGCGTCGGCCAAGGCCAGGGCCGTCGGCCGGTCCCCGTCCAGGTGCCTCTTCATCGCGTGGCGGGTGCGGCCGAAGTCCCCGGACCAGGCCTGCTCCATCTCCGCCCGGGTCCGATCCAGCAGCGCCGACAGGGCCGCCTCGAGGTCCGTCCCGCCTCCCCGGCGCCTCTCCCTGGCGACCCGGCGACCCAGTTCGTCCAGGCGCCCCTGGAGCCTGCGGACCAGGCGGCGGACCCGCTCGTCGGCGTCCCGGCCGGTATCGTCCGCCCAGGAGGAGAGCACCTCCACGTCGGCACCCAGGACGTTCAGGCGCAGGCGGGACCGACCGGCGGCCGACCGGGTCTCCACCACTTGGAGGGTCAGCACGAACCGCTCCGGAGCCTCCTCCCCCGGGCCTCCGCTCCGGTCCAGGGGCCCTGCGCAGACCTGGCCCAGGAGCCGGACCGGACTGTCGGGAGGAGGCGCCGCCAGGAGGTCCCGGTGCAGATCCCGGGCATCCATGCGCAGGATCACCACCCGGGGCCGATCGCCGAACAGCCATGCCGCCCGGGAATCCCCTCGATCCAGCAGCAGGTGGGCGAACTCCAGGAACCGGGGCTTCCCCGACGGCCCGTAGCCCGCGAAGACCATCGTGTCCGACGGCGGGCTTCCGTGGGGACAATCGGAGGTGCCGCACTGGAGGCAGTGGACCCGTCCGGGGCGGAAGGCCAGGGCGGACCGGACCAGGTCCCGGACCGTCCGCTCCACCTCCCGGACCAGGGATCGCGCATCGGCCTCGACCGAGGAGTCCGCATCGCCCAGTTGCACCGACACCGCCAGTCGGACCGCCTCCTCCGGGGGCGGCTCCCCGGGACCCAGCCCCTCCTGGACCGCGGCCCGCCGGGCCAGCAGCCGCAGGTCGCGGATCACCCGGGCGGCCACCTGTCGCGCGTCCTCCTGGGCGGTTCTGTTCCCGGTCCCGCCGCCGGAGACGTCCCCCTTCCCCCGCGGATCCACCGCCGCCCCCTTCAGGCCAGGCGTCCGATCACCGCCCGGGCCGCCTCCAGGGCCTCCTCCCCGGTCCTCCGACCGAAGAAGTTCATCGCGTTCTCGTACACCGCCATGCCCCGGTGGCTCTCGGGCGGCGCGTGCCGGTAGTCTTCCTCCCGGTGCAGGTAGCCCAGGTATCCGTCGGTCTGGGAGGCGGCCACGGGGTGCAGGATTCCCCGTTCCCGGCACAGCCTCTTCGCCTCCAGTCCGATGGAGACCCCCAGGTCCGCCTGGAACCCCAGGATCCCGAAGCTCCCGATCCGGATCCCCTGGACCCGGCCCCGCCGGGGCACCGGCGCCACCAGGCGCTTCAGCAGGAATCGCAGGGGATGGTCCACCCGGGCCTGCCACTGGTCCTCGAAGAAGGGCCGCGGGTCCACCGGTCCGGGGGTCCACTCCTGGGATTCCCAGCGGAATTCCCCCCCCGCCGGCTCCGCGCTCCGGGCCAGGGAAGACGCGGAGGTGGCCAGCGGCGAGGCCATCCGGTCCAGGTTGTCGTCGGCCGAAACCCCCGGTTCCGTCGGGAACAGCACGTCCACCCCGCCGAGGCTCCCCTGGACGAAGACCGCGAAGTCCCAGTCCTGGCGCAACCTCCGGACCACCTCCCCCGGAAAGTCCGCCGAGATCCGGTGATGGTCCCTCTCGGCCACGATCACCGGATGGGCGGGGTACGACACCAGGATCCCGTCGCTTCCCTCCCGGTGCAGCCGCAGCACCGTGATCTCCTCGTCCTTCGGCCCGGCCGGATCGCGCCGGTTGCCGTTGAGCCCCGGGAGGATGGCCGAAGCCGCCCGGGCCTCGGCGGGTTGAAGGTTCCGAAGGGCCTCCCGGGCGGCCCGCTCCCCGGCGTCCAGCAGCATCCGGGGGATCCCCGGGTCGTAGGTGCCCAGGAATCGCCTGGCCAGGAAGGAATCCCAAAAGGCCCCCACCGAGGAATGGGTGTGGGTCGCGTGGACCATCACCCGGGCGCCGGTGTCGGCCAGCCGGGACCGGAGGCCCTGGTACAGGTCCTCCACCACCATCAGCAGGTCGAGGACCACCAGCACGCCGGTGACCCCGTTTCCCCGGAAGGCCACGGCCCGGGCGAACAGCGGGTCCCGGACCCCGCGGGACATCCGGTCCTTCCAGTGGGTGTACCCTGCCAGGGGCACCGACCCCGAGGGGGTGAACTCCGCCTCTCCGAATCCCGCCTCCAGGCGATCCTCCATCTCGTCCTCCCGTTGGGCCCCTGCCAATGCTACTCCAAAGACCGCCGAAGGCTGGCGACGATCGCCTGAAGACTGGATCCGGCCCCCTCCGGCCGCGTTCAGCCGGTCGTTTCCGCCTACGCTGCCGGGCCGTCGGCCCCCTTCCGGGCCGCGCCTGGGCGCCCCGGTCCCCGGGAAGGCGGCCCGGCCGGGCGCCTTGCACAACGTCCACCTCTCTGCTAGGTTAGGCCGCTCTTTGCCAGGGGTGCAGGGAGTCTTTCCCAGAAAGGATGGCCAGGCATGAAGATCGAGGTGCAGCAGCAGGGGCAGCAGCGGGTCCGGGTCGAGGGACGGATCGAGGCCGACGAGGTGCGGAAGGAGCGGATGCGCCTGGGTCGGGAGTACGCGGGCCGGGTTTCGATCCCGGGCTTCCGTCCCGGCAAGGCCCCCGTGGACCTCGTGATCCGCCGCCTGGGGGACGAGTTCGACCAGGAGGTCCGGGATCACCTGGTCCAGGAGGCCCTGGACACCGCGATGAAGGACCACTCCCTCCATCCCTCGACCGCCCTGGATCCGGACGTCCGCGGGCCCGCCGAGGACGGTTCCTACTCGTTCACGGTGGAGTTCGAGACCTTCCCCCACATCGAGGTGAAGGACTACCTGGGCGTCGAGGTCGAGGAGCCGGCCCTTCCCCCGGTGGATGACACCCTCGTCGAGGGAAGCCTGGACAGCCTCCGGGACCGCCTCGCCCGCTTCGAGGCCAAGGTGGAGGAGGCCACGGGGCACGAGGGCGACATCGCCGTCTGCCAGGTCGCGCTGCTGGACCCGGCCACCGGATCCCCCCTGATCGACCCCTTCGAGACCCGCATCCAGGTCGGCCTGGACGACGAGCCCGTGGCCGATGCGGCCCGGTCACTCCTGGGCCAGAAGGTCGGAGACGCCGTCGAGGTGGAGGGGACCATCGGCCGGATCACCGCCCGCCGCCTCCCAGAGATTCCCGCGAAGGAGACCCCTGCCGAGACGGCCCCGGAAGGCGACGCTCCGAAGGAGGAGGCCGAGGCGCCGAAGCCGCGCACCGTGAAGGCCCGCATCGAGGTCCGCCAGCTGCTGGAGCGCCGCGTGCCCGCCGCCGACGACGACCTGGCCCGACGCCTCGGCCATCCGGACCTGGCCTCCCTGAAGGCGGACCTCCGGAAACGCCTGGAGGAGGAGCGGCAGGCCGAACGGAAGAACCGGATCCTGGAAAGCGTGCTGCTGAAACTGGAACAGAACCACCCCATCGACCTGGGCGAACAGACGGTCGAGAAGGCCATCGCCGACGAGAACCGGCGCATCCTGTTGAAGGCCCTCGGCCCCTCCAACCTGCACCTGGCGGACCAGTTGTCGGGGATCGAACTGCCCCGGGAAAAGACCGAGCCCGCGGCCCGCAAGTCCCTCCATCGCGCCTGGATCATCGAGAACATCGCCCGCCAGGAGCACATCGAGGTGACCACCCAGGACGTGGCGGAGGAGATCGGCCGGATGTCCGAGGAGACCCGGCAGCCCGCGGAGGAGATCTACCGCTTCTACACCCAGAACCGCACGCGCCAGCAGGAACTGTTCACGCAGGTGCGGATCCGGAAGGTCCTGGACCTCCTGACCCGCTACGCGGTGGTCCAGGCGCCCCGGCCTGCGACCCCGGAGCCGGACGGGAATCCGGCGGCACCGGAGGTCCCGCCGGATCCAGTGACGGAAGCCGCCGGGTCGCCGGAAGCCCCCGAAACGGCGCCAGAGGGGAATGCCTCGACGGAGACCGCGCCATGAGCCTCCTGATCCCGACCGTGATCGAGCAGACCCCCCACGGCGAGCGGGAATGGACCGTCTTCTCCCGCCTGCTGAAGGAACGGATCATCTTCCTGGGGACCCCCATCGACGACACGGTGGCCAGCACCGTCGTGGCCCAGCTGCTGTTCCTGGAAAGCGAGGCGGTGGACAAGGACGTGTTCCTCTACGTCAACTCCCCCGGCGGGTATGCCCACTCGGGATTCGCCATCTACGACACGATGCAGTACGTCCGCTGCCCCGTCTCGACCCTCTGCCTGGGCCAGGCGTCCAGTTTCGCGGCCCTGCTCTGCGCCGCCGGCACCCCCGGCAAGCGGTTCGCGCTGCCCCACGCCCGCTTCCTGCTGCACCAGCCCCTGGGTTCCTTCAGCGGCCAGGCGGCCGACGTGGACATCCGGGCCCGGGAGATCCTCTACCTGAAGAGGCAGTTCAACGAACTGATGTCCCGGCATACGGGCCAATCCGTCGAGCGGATCGCCCGGGACTCGGACCGGGACTTCTACCTGAGCGCCGAGGAGGCCCGGGAATACGGCCTCATCGACGGCGTGATCGAGCGCCACTGACGGAGGTTCCGATGAACCGGAAATCGCTGCTGGTCCTGATTCCGGTCGCGCTGGCGGCCTGCGCGGGACGCCCCTCCCCTTCCGGGGCCTTCCGGTCCTGGCTGGAGCAGGTGGAGCAGTGCAACCTGGACGGGATGAAGCAGGCCCTCTCCCGGGAAAGCCTCCAGCAGGTGGAGTCCCTGAGCGGCGCCCTCCGGGGCATGGTCCCGAAGGATCGCCAGGGGACCTTCCACATCCTGACGGAACTCTGCCGGGGATACCAGAAGGGATCCATCGAGGTCCTGGGCGAGCAGGTGGACGGGGAGAAGGCAACCCTCCAGGTGAAGACCCGGGACAAGACCGTGGAGGCCCGGATGGTCCGGGAGGACGGGGTGTGGAAACTGGACTTCGCCTCCCTGATGCGCCAGGCCGTGTCCGGTTCCTTCGGCCTGAAGCCGCCCGAGAAGGCTCCCTCGGCTGCACCCGGTTCCCCCGCGGGAGCAGCCCCGTCGCCCGCCGGGGATGGATCGGGAGCCGAGGCACCCTCTCGTTGATTTTGACGCCCCCTCCATCCAGGGCGTAGGATCCTCCTTGCCGGTGCAAAGGAGCCTGTCATGACCACCCTGAAGAGGGAACTGCCCCGGAGGATGGTCCCTGCGGAGATCAAGGCCGAACTGGACCGGTACGTCATCGGGCAGCACCGGGCCAAGAAGGCCCTGGCCGTCGCCGCATACAACCACATGAAGAGGATCCGGGCCCGGATGCTGGGGGCCCCGATGACCGGGGTCCGCAAGTCCAACGTGCTGATGATCGGCCCCACGGGGTGCGGCAAGACCCACCTGGCCCGAACCCTCGCCCGCTTCCTGGACCTGCCCTTCGTGATCGCCGACGCCACCGAGTACACCGAGGCGGGCTACTACGGCAAGGACGTCGAGGTGATGATCGGGGAGTTGCTGCTGCAGTCCGACATGGACGTGTCCCGGGCGGAACAGGGCATCGTCTTCGTGGACGAGGTGGACAAGATCGCCCGGCGAAGCCAGTGGGCCGTGACCGGGGCGGGGAACCGGGACATCGGGGGCGAGGGAGTCCAGCAGGCGATGCTGAAACTGCTGGAGGGACGGCAGGTCTTCGTGCCGACCAACGTCACCCAGCACTGGTCCAAGCACGACTTCGTCCCGGTGGACACCACCGACATCCTGTTCCTGTGCGCCGGTACCTTCAGCGACCTGCACCTCTACCAGCGGAAACGGAACGCGCCGGGCTTCTCGGCGACCGACCGGGCCTCCGCACCGGAAACGGCCCCGGTGATCACCGAGCGGGACCTGCTCCGGTACGGCATGCTGGCGGAGTTCCTGGGGCGCCTGCCGGTCCGGGTCCAGATGGGGGCCCTCACCGAATCCGAACTGCTGGACGTGCTGGTGAAGCCGCCGGACAGCGCGATCCGGGAGTACACCGAACTGCTCCGGCAGGACGGCGTGACGCTCCAGTGCGAGGATTCCGGGCTCCGGGCGATCGTCCAGCGGGCGCTCCATCACGATACCGGCGCCCGGGGAATGCGGACGATCCTGGAGGACGTCCTCCAGGAGACCCTCTTCCGGGCACCGGAACTGTCCGGAAAAACCGTCGTGCTGGACGCGGACTTCGTGGAGGCGGCGATCCGGGATTCCGGGGGCGATCCGGGGCCGGGGGAGGAGGTCCCTCCCCCGGGGGACCCGGTCACTCGTACTCCGCGTCGATGACGTCCCCGTCCCTGGAGGCCGAGGAATCCCCGCCACCGCTGCCGGGGGCGCCGCCCGACGACTGGGCTCCGCCCGAACCGTTGCCCGGGGTCCCCGCCTGGCGATAGACCGCCTCGCCGATCCGGAACATCGTCTGGGACAGGCTCTCGTTGGCCGACCGGATCGCCGCCGGGTCGTTCTTCTGCAGGGCCTCCTTGGCCTTCGCGACCTCGGCCTCGGCGGCGTTGAGGTCCGCCACGGGGATCCGGTCCCGGTGCTCCTTCAGCAGTTTCTCGGCCTGGTACACCTGGGTGTCCAGGTGGTTGCGCTGCTCGATCTCCTCCCGGCGCCGCTTGTCCTCCGCCTCGTGGTTCCGGGCCTCTTCGACCATCCGCTGGATCTCTGCCTCGCTCAATCCCGAGGAGGCGGTCACCGTGATCTTCTGCTCCTTGCCGGTGGCCTTGTCCTTCGCGTGGACGCTCAGGATGCCGTTCGCGTCGATGTCGAACGTCACCTCGATCTGGGGGACGCCCCGGGGCGCCGGCGGGATGCCGTCCAGCACGAACCGCCCGAGCGTCCGGTTGTCCGCCGCCATCTCCCGCTCGCCCTGGAGCACGTGGATCTCCACCTGGGTCTGGCCGTCCGACGCGGTGCTGAAGACCTCGGTCTTCTTGCAGGGAATCGTCGTGTTCCGCTCGATCAGCCGGGTGTTCACGCCGCCGAGGGTCTCGATCCCCAGGGACAGGGGCGTCACGTCCAGCAGCAGCACGTCCTTCATCGTCCCGCTGAGCACCGCTCCCTGGATCGCGGCCCCGACCGCCACCACCTCGTCGGGGTTCACCGACTTGTTCGGCTCCTTCCCAAAGAACTTGCGCACCGTCTCCTGCACCAGGGGAATCCGGGTGGAACCGCCCACCAGGATCACCTCGTCGATGTCCGACGGCTCCAGTTTCGCGTCCTTCAGGGCCTGCCGGCAGGGCCCGATGCTCCGCTCCACCAGGTCCGCCATCATCTGCTCCAGCCGGGCCCGGGTCAGCTTGATGTTCAGGTGCTTCGGCCCCGTGGCGTCGGCGGTGAGGAAGGGCAGGTTCACCTCCGTCTCGGGCATCGCGGACAGTTCGATCTTGGCCTTCTCGGCCGCGTCCTTCAGCCGCTGGAGCACCATCTTGTCGTTCGACACGTCGATGCCGGTCTCCTTCCGGAACTCCGCGATCAGCCACTCGATGATCCGCTGGTCGATGTTGTCGCCGCCGAGGTGGGTGTCGCCGTTGGTGGACTTCACCTCGACCACGTTGTCCCCGACCTCGAGGATCGAGATGTCGAAGGTGCCGCCGCCGAAGTCATAGACCGCGATGGTCTGGTCCTTCTTCTTGTCCATGCCGTAGGCCAGGGCGGCCGCGGTCGGCTCGTTGATGATCCGCATCACCTCGAGCCCGGCGATCCGCCCCGCCTCCTTGGTGGCCTGGCGCTGGGCGTCGTTGAAGTACGCCGGGACCGTGATCACGGCCTTGCTGACCGGCCCGCCCAGGTAGTCCTCGGCGGCCTTCTTCAGTTTCATCAGGATGCGGGCCGAGACCTCCGGCGGGGTCACCACCTTGCCCCGGACCTGGACCCCGACGTTGTCCTCCCCGTGGCGCACGACCTTGTAGGGGACCAGGCGCATCTCGTTCTCGACCTCGTGGAGGCGCCGTCCCATGAATCGCTTGATGGAGAAGATCGTGTTCTCGGGGTTCGTGATGGCCTGCCGCTTGGCGATCTGCCCCACCAGCACGTTGCCCTTGTCGTCGTATGCGACCACCGAGGGGGTGGTCCGCCCGCCCTCCTCGTTCTGCAGCACCTTGACCTCGTTCCCTTCCATCACGGCGACCACGGAATTCGTGGTGCCCAGGTCGATCCCGATGATCCGTTCCATGACCGTTTCCTCCCTCCTCTGAATCCCGGTCCCTCAGCCGCCTTCCGGTGGCCGCTCAACCCGCCAGAACCTAATCACTCCCGGAGCGCCGTCAATGCCGTCCAACGGGAGGATCCGTCCCGTTTCGGCACCCCGGGTCTCGTTGACAAGGCCGCGGCCTTTTGCGACGCTTTGCCAGGCCTTCAGGCGGGGGAATCCATGAGGCGATTGGCATCGATCCTGGTCCTGATGACCTGGGTTTCCTGCGGCTCGGGATCGGGGGCGACGGACGACGGGACCCCCCTCCCCGACACCCCGGCCGATTCGGTGGTCCCCCTGGATCCTGGGACCGAATCCTCCCCGATGGAGGACCTTCTTCCCGATCCCGGAACGACCGAGGACCCCGGGGCGGCTGATGACACTCCCGAGGACCGCCCGGAACCGGGCGAGGTCGTCCGGGACACCACGCCACCGACGGTGGTCCGCAGCGATCCGGCCAATGACGCCACCGACGTCCCGATCCCCTTCCTGGTGAAGGTCACCTTCAGCGAGCCGATCCGCTACGAGCAGACGGTGGATGACGACACCTTCCAGGTCCGGGACTTCCAGGGCAACCCGATCCAGGGCACGCGGACCTACGACGCGGCGACCTTCACCGTGACCTTCACCCCCGCCCCCACGACGGTCTACTACCCCGCCTCGCCCTACCAGGTGGTGCTGTCGAGCATCATCCAGGACCTGGCCGGGAACCGCCTCAATCAGACCGAGATCCGCTTCAGCACCGCCGCCGGGATGATCCAGGACTACGAGGCGCTGGCGGCCCGGTACGCCCCCCTGATCTACCAGTCGGTGAACCCCCAGGCCCCCCAGTTCGACTACCCGACCGCCTTCGACTTCGACGGGGACTGGCTGGCCCGGAACAACGACCAGAACCTGGTCCGGGCGACCCGCCTGCCGGCCGAGGTGTACTGGGACGCCGTCGAGACCCGATCCCACCTCTTCCTGCGCTATGCCTACTTCTATCCCCGGCACGTCGAGGGAGAGTCGTCCTTCGGCAACGAGGTGGCCGGTGCCATCGTCGTCGTGGCGAAGCACCCCTCCGAGGAGCCCATCGCGGTCGAGACCTACTTCGGCGCGGCCTCAAAGGAGGACGTCCGGTCCTTCGTCACGGTGGAATCGGGCATCGTGAAGGACGGGGCCGCCGGGGAGAGCGGCGAGCCCGACGGCAACCTGAACGACAAGGACCGGAAGTACTTCGGCGTCAACTGGGTCTTCCCGCGGGCCACCCTGTTCCCCGGCGGCCACTACCAGGCCTACCTGACCCGGGGGACCCACGAGTCCTGCGCCTTCGTCCAGACCAACAAGGAGAGCACGCTGGACTTCCGCTGCCAGTTGAACGAAGGGCTCCTGTCTGGGCTTTCGATCCTGCACTTCGCGTTCGTGGACGGGGTCGCCACGGAGATCCAGAAGGGCCCCCAGGGCTGGCCCGTCACCAATGATCCGGGAAACCCGATCGGCTACGGCCTCCGGTCCGTGCTCCGGGAGTGGTGGAGCCGCCGGGATCGCCTGGCGGACCTCTACGGGAGCCAGTTCACCTACGAGGCCCCCGCCGGTCGCCCCGGGAGCGGCATCGTCGCCCCGACCTCGTTCCAGAACACCACGGATCCCCAGATGCCCGGCGGGCGGCCTCCCTGGGCATGGTCCTGGAAGCCCACCGTGGCCGACCCGGACTTCTACTACAAGCAGATGCCCCAGGGGTCCCTCTTCTTCGACCCGGCGTGGTACTTCGCCGAGCGGCACCGGATCCCGATGACCGCCGGCAAGGAGGGCTTCTCCTCCACCTACTGCTTCCACCCGTACCTTCGCATTGACCGGCGGGGCGCCGACCCGGACTGCCCGGCCCGGCAGGCGGCTCCATGACCCCGGGAAGGCGACCCGAAGGCGCCCCGACCCGGCGGCCGGGACGGATCCGGATCATCCGGGGGGTGATGCTGGCGGCGGCACTGGCGGGTTGCGCATCCGGCGGACCCGGCGCGACCTGGACCGGGGAGGGGAATCCCCCCCGACTGTCGCCGTCCGGCGGGACCGAGTGGACCGGCATGGCATCGGGGGAGGCCGCGGTCGCCGAGGTGGGGGGACACCCCATCCCGGCTTCCCGGTATCGCCGGGCCCTGATCGAGGCTGGCCCCAAGACCGATCCGGCATTGGTCCTCCAGGCCCTGATCGACCGGGAGGCATTGGCACAGAGGGCCGCCCAGGCCGACCCCGAGGGGATCCTGGAGCCGGCGCAGGAAACCTACCGCCAGGCCCTGGTGATGCGCCTCCTCCGGGATCGGCTGGACGAGTCCCTCCCCCTGGACGCGATTCCCCTGGCCCAGTTGGAGCAGTGGTTCCGTCTCCCGGCGGTGTGGGCGCGTTTCCACCACCACCGGATCTTCCGGGTGCGGGACTACCAGTGGATCTGCTGTGCCGGGGATCCGGCGGGCTGTTCCAGCCCGGACGCCCAGGCCTGTTTCCAGGAGGGGGCCGACGCGATGCCCCGCCTGCTGGACCGGGTCCGGGTCGAGCCCATGGATCCCGAGGACATTCCTCTGATGACCGAGCGGTGGCGGTCCATCGCGCCCCGGCTGACCTACCAGGCCTACGATTTCGCCTGGGACGAGGATCGGCGGATCCAGAAGGGGTCGGTCCTGTTCGACGACGCCGTGGTCGAGGCGGTGGTGGCAACGCCTCCCGGGCGGTTCGCCGCGAAGCCGGTCCGCAGCCGCTACGGCTGGCACGTCCTCTTCGTGGCGGCCAGCGAACCCCCGGAACAGAAGGACCTGAACGATCCCCAGGTCCGGCAGGAGGTGGCCCGGACCTTCCGGGTGCGTTTCCAGCAGCAGCGGCTCATCGAACTGCTGATCTCCCTGATCCCCGTCCAGGGCTTCCGGTCCCTGGAACAGGCGTTCCCGCTGGGGCCGCCGCCGGGAACGCGCCCCCGGTGGGCCGCGAAGGTGGACGGCATCACCCTCGCCGAGGCCATTGCCGTGTCCGAGCGGGAGAAGGAGGACCAGGGCTTCTGACCCGTCCGCCGGGGCTTGGTTCCGCAAGCCGCCCCGGGCGGTCCCACCCCGGTGGGAAACGGATCAGGAAGCATTCCCCTCGGGCGGATCATCGTGGATCTTCCCGGCCACCCTCCGGATGCGGGGGTCCAGCCCGCTGGCAAGGACGATGTCCGCCAGGCACGCACGGGACAGCAGGGGGATCACGGCCAGCCCCAGCCGGACTGGACACCAGGGGTTCAGCACCAGGGCCCCCTGCACCGTCTCCCGGACCCCGAACCGGGCCGACTTCAGGACCTCCAGGAAGGCCCGGGGCACCTGGGGCCGCCGGGACGCGATGCGAAGCGCCTCCTCCTCGGTGATCCGGGGATTGGCCAGCAGGATGCGCAGCACCGAGGGATCGGGGTCGGCGCACAGCAGTCGAAGGGTGTCGCGGTTCTGGCCCCGGGCCCTCCACTTCCGGGTCCCGAGGGGCACCTCCTCGAGGGCGTACCGGGGCGGCACTCCCTCCGCGGCGGCCCGATCGGCCTCCGGGACCCCCAGGAATTCCATCAGGTGCCGAAGGCGGTGGGTCTCCAGGCGCCGGGCCGCCTCCTCGGCCCGACCGGGCCCCAGGACGTCCGGGTCCGACAGCAGGTGGACGATGGTGTCCAGCCACAGCGGCCGGAAATCCCGGTGGCCGCGACGGATGGCCAGGAACCCCAGCCAGTGTGCCAGTTCCCCCCCGTCCCAGGACCGCATGGCCGCCCGCAGGGACTCCCGGCGCACGTCGGGGTGAGGCAGGGCCACCAGTCGCTTCGCCAGGTCCCGGGGGGCGGGGTCCATGTCAGAAACGATAGGAAAAGTCGAAGGCGAACTCGTTGTTGGCCGCGTGGCCCTTGCCGTTCGCCGGGGGCTTGCCGACGCTCCTCTGGACGTTGATCAGGTTGGCCCAGTTGTGGACGTAGCCCAGGCCCACGCGCCACCGGTCGTCCACCCGCCACCGGAGACCCAGGCTGATGCCCTTCTGGTCCGTCGAGGGATTGTCCAGGCTGTAGGTCTGTTCGGGGATGGGCGAGAAGTCCATCTGGTAGCCCATCATCAGGTCCACCGACCGGACCGGTCGGAACATCACGCCCACGTTCCAGGCCCAGGAGTTGTGGTAGTCCTTCTGGTCCGGCAGGTCCTGGATGAGGCCCAGGAGGGGCTCCCGGAAGCGGGTCGTCTGCTCCTGGAGCGACTGGTAGTGCCAGTAGTAGATGTCCATCCCGAACTCGAACCACGGGAGGGGCTCCCAGTTGAATCCCGCCTTCAACTCGAAGGGGATCAGCATCCGGGTCTTGTGCCGCGTGTCCGCCAGCACCTCGCCCAGGTGGCCCTTCAGGGTGCAGTCGGTGGACCCCGGGGGGCAGGTGCTGCCGGTGAGTTTCACCCGGCCGTCCAGCGTGATCGGGGATCCGCCGGAAAACGCGGCGCCGATGCGGAAGGTCGGGTGGGGCCGGATCAGAACCCCGGCATCGAGGGCCCAGGTCCAGTCCTGGCCGTCGATCTCCATCAGCATGTCCGTGGCGCCGGTCTTCTCGGCGGGCTCGAAGCGGAGGTCGAAGGCGGGCGAGTCGCTGGCGATGTTGGGGAGCGGCAGCATCTTCTTGTTCAGGTAGTACTTCTTGGTTAGGAACACGTGGACCAGGTTCACCGCGACACCGAAACTGAAGATGTCGGAAACCCGGTAGGCGGCCGCCAGCGTGGCCCGGCTGGCCAGGAACAGGGCCTGGATGTCGTAGTAGCGGGTCGGGGCGTCCTCGGGCAGCGCGGCCCCGTAGGCGTTGGGGGCGTAGATGCCGAAGCCCAGCCGGAAGTCCCGGGTGCCGCAATCGCTCTGGAAGCCCAGGAAGGGGATGGCGCCGACGCTCCAGGTCGGCCGGATCTCCTTGTCGGGGCGAAGCACTCCCTGACTGTCGTAGAGGCGCATCCCCATCTGCATCACGAACCAGGACTGGGTGTGATAGAAATGGGTGCCGTCCAGCAGGGTCAGGCCCGCCGGGTTGTGGAAGACCGCGGTGGTGTCGTCCGGGCGCGCGGTGACCGCGAACATCCCCATCCGGCGAATGCCGAAGTCCGGGTTGGAGAATCCCCCGGCCAATCCCGGGACCGGGATCCCCGCCAGAACCATCCACAGGATCAGTGATCGCTTCATGTCCCCCCCGAAGGACCGGATGCCGCCGCCGGGAACGAGTCTATGATGGAGACTGGGCCAAAAGGCAAGCCCCGTCCTGGCATGGAAGCCGGTTCCGCCATCCCGGCACCACCTCTGGCGGCATCGGGAGCAAGGGGCCGGACCGGGATGGTTGCGGCTCCAGCCCGGTCCCGGCCGGATATACTGCACCGGAAGCCGGCCTGGCGAGGCCGCTGCCCAACTCGCCGAAGGAGGCGCCATGACCGATCGCCCGCTGCCCGTCACCTGGGCGGACCACCCGGACAACCCGCTGATCCGCCCGCCGTTTCCCGAATTCCTGATCGCCGACCCCACCTTCCTGCCGCCGGACCAGTCCCCCGACGGGCGCTGGCACCTCTTCGCCCACGGCATCCTGCTGGGCATCCACCACTTCGCCAGCGAGGACGGCGTCGCGTGGCGCCGCCTGGGAAGGGTCTGCTGGGGCATGCGGCCGCACCTGGTCCGCTGGCAGGACGACTACCTGCTCCTCTTCGAACGCCCCCTGGGACCCGCCGCCACCGGCATCGCCTGGTGCCGGTCCCGGGACCTGGTCACCTTCTCGAAGCCCCGGGTGGCCCTGCGGCCCTCGCTGCCCTGGGAGGGGGACCGGGTCCGGACCGTCGGAAACCCCTGCGGCGTGGTGCGTCCCGACGGGTTCTGGATCTACTACAGCGCCGGCCTCTCCTGGCTCCGGGACTGCGGGTTTCCCGAGCCGCGGCACATCGGGGTGGCCTTCGGGCCGGGGCCCGAGGGTCCCTTCCGCAAGCACCCGGAACCGCTGTGGTCCCCGGACCCGGCGGTGCCCTGGCGGAACCTCGGTTCCGGCGCCGTGAAGGTGATCCCCTGGGGCAGCGGATGGATCGGGTTCCAGAACGGGATCTACGTGGACCCCGAGGGACGTTCCCGTTCGGACATCCGCCTGCACCGGAGCGACGACGGGATCCGATGGGAGGAGGCCCATGACCGGCCCCTGGTCCGCCCGGAGCCCGGCTGGAAGCGGGCCCTGGTCTATGCCCTGGACGTGCGCCCCCTGGAGGACCGGCTGGTGATGTTCTACAACGCGAGGTCCGGTTGGCGCTTCGGGGTCGAGCGGATCGGCCGCGCCGACTGCCTGACGGGGATTCCGCGACAGTCGCTGGCCTCGGACCGGCGCGGATCGCTCGAAGACATTTCGAGGTTCCCGATTTCACAGGTCGCATCGAACCCTGGGATTCAGGAAAGGGGCTGCAGATGAAGGTCGTTCCAGGAACCTGGCTGACCTGGATGGTCCTTGTGTTCTCCTCGTGCAGTTCCAACAGCCCTTCGGCGCATCCGGACGCGGATCTTCCGACGGCAAGCGACGGGTGGGAGCCCTCGGAACGGACGGTTCGGCTGTCCCGGGGGCGAAGCGTATCGACGGACCTCGGCCTGGAGACCGGGGCCCGCGGCCTCCGTCTTCTGTCGGGGGATCTCCCCGCCGGGGTATTCCTGGCCGGAGAGGGAGAGGCATGGGGAAGGCCGACGCGAGCCGAGGACCGCGAGGCGACGCTGGAATGGCAAACGGCATCCGGGGAGATCCGCCACGCGACGGTGCGATTCCAGGTCCGGACCGGAGGGCTGGCCGCGCTCCCCCTCGGGAATCCGGTGGCCATCAGAGGTCTCCCCTGGCAGACAAGCCTCGAGACGGTGGACGAGATGCCTCCCTCGAAATGGACGCTGCACCGGGGCCGGCTCCCGGAGGGGTTGTCGCTGGACGGCTCCCGGGGAATCGTGGCCGGCATCCCCGAGGAGGAGGGAGTCTTCCCCTTGTGGTTCCGTGTCGTCGATGCCACCGGAGCCGCTGCCGACCTGGTGACCGCCCTTCGCGTCGGGCCGGATCCGGTGCTGGCGGCCTACGCACGAATCTTCGAGGAGAACGCCGACGCCCGCACGACGCCCCAGGGCATGGTTCTGTCCTCCTGGCCCGATGGGGCCTACCGGGACCACGGCGACAGCGCCCTCTGGACCGGAGTCTTCCTGGCAGGAACCGTCGTCCAGTCGGTCCTTGCCGGACAGGATCGCATGATGCGAAAACTGTTCCAGGGACTGCAACGCTGCCTCGAGATCACCGGCGTCCCGGGCGTGCTGTGCCGCGGCATCGAACATGACGAGTGGATGGGCCGAACGCCCGAGCCGAATCTGCGGATCGGCACGAAGGATGTCCATCCATCGGAGGTGCCTGGCTACGAGGATTGGCGATTCCTGGGAGACGTCAGCCGGGACCAGTGGAGCGGAGTCTTCCTCGGACTCGGACTGGTGCACCGCCTGGCCCGGGATCCGGACCTCCGGCGGATCGCGGCAGGCCGGCTGGTGGAAATGGCCACGGCTCTCTGGAACCGGGGCCTGACCATCCGCGACGTCGACGGCCGGATGACCGAGTACGGACAGATGAGCCCCTGGCGGTTCGATGGAGAGATCCCGGGACCGAACGGCATGAACGCGGTGATGGTCCTGGCGTGGACCACGGCGGCCCGAGAGGCGGCCAGGGGTCTTCCGGAGGAGGAGACCCTCTCCCGGGGCATCGAGGAACTGGTCTCCCCGCCACCCGACGGCTGGGACCCTCTGTCGGACCCGGGAGCCTTCGGGGCCTTCGAAGCCATCGAGACCTTCCTGTACCCCTACCTGGGAGGCTGCGAGGCCAGGCGCTGGTACAATGTCCACATCACTCACCTGGCCTTCTTCCAGGCAGCGCTCTGGCTCCCGGACGGGCCTGTCCGGGACCGCCTCCTGGCCCTCTGGCGCCAGGGGATGTGGATCGACCAGGGAGACACCCCCCTGGAGCGTCGAAGCCGGTCGGAGGCCAATCCGTGGTTCTCGTTCCTGTACCTCGGCGCCACGGCGGAGGAGGACCCGGAGGCGCTGTTCGAGGCCGTGGAGCAGATGGTGCGCTTCCCCCCTCCGCCCCGGCTGGGAAAGGAGATCCGCAACGGGACGGATCCCCGGTTTCCCCATGATGCGGAGTGTGCCGGCTGGGCCTTCCAGGCACTTCCGGCCGAGGAGCGTTGCGCCGGGGGCAATTTCGTGTGGCAGCGGAACCCCTATCTGCTGGACTGCTGGGGCGGAATCGGCCAGGAGCACGCGGGCACGGACTTCGTCGCGCCCTACTGGCTCGGCGTCGGGTTCGGCTTCCTCGACCCGCGCCTCTGAAACCGGCCAGGCCCTCTCACTGGAGATGCCGGGATAGCCAGTCCCCGACGGTCCGGTACCAGAAGCGGCGGTTGGCCGGTTTCTGGATGAAGTGGTCCTCGTCGGGAAAGACCACCAGGCGGGACTCGACGCCCCGGGACTGCAGCGCGGTGAAGAGGAACAGGGCCTGCTCCAGCGGCACCCGGAAGTCGTTGGCCCCGTGGAGGATCAGCATCGGGGTCTGGAACTCCCGGACGTAGGACGACGGCGACACCTTCCGGTACTCCTCGGGGTGATCCCAGGGCGTCCCGCCGATGTCCCACTCGGGAAACCAGAGCTCGTCGGTCGTGCCGTACTTCACCTCCAGGAAGGACGGCCCGGCGTGGCTCACCAGGCACCGGAACCGCTTGCCGGACCGGGCCTCCATCCAGTTCGCCATGTACCCCCCGTAGGACCCGCCCATCGCGCAGACCCTCCCGAGGTCCAGGTCCGGCCGGGTGGCCTGGAGGTGGTCCAGCAGCCGCATCAGGTCCTCGTAGGGCCGCCCGCCCCAGTCCCGGCTCACGGCGTTGACGAAGGCCTGGCCGTAGCCGACGCTGCCCGTGGGATTCGGCAGCACGATGGCGTAGCCCAGGGAGGCCAGCGCCAGGGGATTCCACCGGGGGTGGAAGGAATCCAGGAAGGCCCCCTGGGGCCCGCCGTGGATGAACATCACGACCGGACGGGGTCCCGGGGCCGCCGGCTTCTGCGGAACGACCAGGAAGCCGTGGACCCGGGCGGGACGGCCGGTGGCCGGATCGACGGCCCCGTCCCACCAGACCTCCTCGACCGACGGAAGGGACAGGCGCTTCAATTCCTCGGCCCCGAAGTCCGTCAGGGCCTGTCCCGCCGACGTCCCGCCGGAACGGAGGTCCCGGAGATGCAGTTCCGCCGGCCGCAGCATCGAATCCCGGGTGAAGAAGAGGCGGTTGCCTTCGACGGTGGGGTGGTGGCAGGTCGCCGGGCCGGTCACGGGCCGGGCCCTGGCGCCGGGCTTCGCCTCCACCCGGTAAAGGGGAAGGCGTCCCTTTTCCATCACCGAGAAGACGATCTCCCGGCCGTCGGGGGTCCAGGCGAACTCCTCCACCCAGTCGTCGATCTCGTCGGCCACGGTGAAGGATTTCCCCGACTGGCGATCCATCACCCGGAGGCGCCACCGGTCGGACTCGAAACCGGGCACGGCCTGGGCCAGCCAGGCGATCCGCTTTCCGTCGGGGGAGAAGCGCGGGGCCCGGTCCGCGGCCGGGTTGTCCGTGATCCGTCGGGCCTGCCCGTTCTCCACCAGGAAGAGGTCGGTGTTGGTGGACTTCCAGGGGTCGGGCACCTTCTTGGCGGTATGCAGGATCGCCCCGTCCCGGGACACGTCGTAGTCCTCCCGGCCCCCGAATGGAAGCGGCAGGGCGTCCCATCCGGCATCCAGCACCACCACCTCGACCGGCCCTCCCGAGGCCCGGACCCGGAACAGGCCGATCCGGGTCCCGTCGGCCCACTGGTTCCAGGGCCGCACGTAGAGGCGGTCATAGACCATCGCCGACGTCTGGTCGCGCCGGGCCTTCTGGCGTTCCACCGTGCAGCCGAAGTCCCCGCCGCAGTCCGGCTCGACCGAGGCGCTGAAATAGAGGAAATCCCCGACGAAGCGCAGGTTGTCCAGCGGGATGGGCGATTCCAGCACCCGGCCGGCCTCCCCCCCGTCCAGCGGCAGCAGGAAGATGCCCTGCTTCCCTTCCCGTTCCCCGGCAAAGGCCACCTGCTTCCCGTCGGGCGACAGGGTGAAGGAACCGCCGGTCCGGCCTCCTCGGGTCAGGGGCCTCGCCCCCTGTCCCTCCCGGAAGACCCACAGGTCCCGGAGGAACCGCGGCCCCCCGTCGTAGCGCTGGAGCCGGAAGACCACCTCCCGGCCCCCCGGCGCCACCTCGAAGTCCGACACGACCGGCAGGCGCATCACGTCGTCGATGTCCGGTGCCTTCCCGGTCTCCGCCCGACCGGGCAGCGCGAGGACCATCGGCAGGAGCACCGGCAGCCCCCATCCCGCGACCCGGTTCCACCAGGTTCCCCTCATCGGCAGCCTCCTCTGGAGATTCGCGGGCCGTCGGGCGCGCGTCCTCACGGATCCTCGTTCCAGGACCGCCCTGCCACGATGCCCAGTTCCTTGAGCCGGGTCTGGAAGACCAGGTTCAGGATGGCCTCCCGCATCTCGTCGTCCACCCGGTCGAAGTGCCCCGCCACCTCGTATCCGGTCCCGGAGTCCTCGCACCGGACGACGGTGGCGGGGACGCAGGCGCGGCGGCCGTCCCTCGGCATCCGGAGGCAGAACCACGCCGTGTCCCCCGGACGGACCCTCCGGGCCTGGTGCCAGCGGAATCCCGACGCCGACAGTTCCACCACCGCCGGAGACAGGGGCACCGTCGGCGAAGGCGAAGGGCCCACCGAGAAGGCCGCCTCCACCTCCACCTGGGCGCGGATGTACTCCCGCTTCTCGACCATCCTCGGCCGCCCCTTCGGCAGCAGGTAGATCCGGACCGGCGTCAGCACCTCGTCCACGTTCGCCCGGAGCGCCCAGATCCCCTCCGGCGCCAGGTGGCTCACCAGCACCCGTTCCCCCTTGGCCCACGGCGGATCGACCCGGTCCGGGGCCTCGACGATGAACCCTCGGCCCCGATCGAACCGGAGCACGGCCTGCAGCACCTCGATCTCCGGTCGCCCCAGCCGGACCAGCAGCAGTTCGGTCCCGGCCTCCCAGGGCTTCGGTGCCCGATTGGTTTCTTCCATCGTCCTGTCCCCTCACTCCCGGACGAGCCTTCTGGCCTGGACCACCTCGGCCTTCAGTTCCCCGGACAGGCGTCCCAGGTCCTCCAGCGCCGCGGCCAGTTGCTCCCCGTCCTCCCCCGCGCCGCCGGGGATCCGTTCCATCACCTCGGGCAGCAGCCCGGTCAGGACGTCCAGTCCCGTGCGGAACTCGGAGATGGCGCCGTTGATCCGGTCGATCACCGCCTGCAGTTCCCCGGGCACGGGAACGGGAGCCGCGGCCTCGGCCGGTGCCGGGGCTGCCGGGGGCGCGGCCTCCAGCGCGGCGAGGCGCTGCTGGAGTTGTTCCCCGAACTCCCGGAGGCGGTCCCGTTCCGCCAAGACCTCCTGGAGGCGCCGCTGGAGATCGGCCACCTGACTCCGCAGGGCCTCCGTCTCCCCCGAGTCCGCCACCCGGGGCGCCGACTGGACCTTCTCCAATTCCTCCATCAACCGGGCCACCTTCTTCAGGGCGGCCCGGTTGGCGGCCTTCAGCTCGTCGATCTCGGAGGCCATCGCCTGGGCCGAAGCCCCCTGCCGCCTGGCGTCCTCCAGGGTCCCGTTGGCCTGTTTCAGGGCCTGGGACAGGTCCGCCACCTCGCGCTCCCGGGCCTCCAGCCTTGCCTGAAGGGTCGCCCGGTCCTCGTCGAACTGCCGTTTCAGGACCTCCCAGCGCTCCACTTCCTCGAGCAGGCGGTCCCGCTCCTCGGTGACCGCCGCCAGGGCCTGGCGGTCCTCCCCCTGGCGCTGGGCGGCCTCCTCCCGGAGCCTCTCGGCGGTCTCGGCCCGCTGCCGGAGCGCCTCGATCTCCCTTTCCAGCCCGGGAATCCGATCCCGGGCCTGTTCCAGTTCCCGTCCCTCCTCCCTCGTCCGATCCATCTCCTGGACACGGAGCCTCAGGTCGGCCAGTTCCGCCTCCAGGGACTCCCGCCGGAGTTCGGCCTCCTCGGCCCTCCGGATCGCCTCGGCCCGATCCTGCTCCAGGACATCCCGCTCGGCCCGCAACCGCTCCCGGTCCGTTTCGGCCTCCTCGGCCCGCCGGACCGCCTCGTCCATCTCCTCCCGCAGGCGTCTTGCGTCCACTTCCAGCAGGCTCGACGACCGCTCCAGGCCCGCCAGCCGCTCCCGCAGCACCGCGGCCTCCTGCAACTCGGCGGCCTGGTGTTCCACCACGCGGGTCAGGTCCTCGACCTGCGATTCCAGTTGCCGCAGACGCTGGCGTCCCTCCTCCAGGGCCGCCTCCTGTTCGGCCAGGCGTTTTCTCAGGGACTCCTCCGGCCCCTCCTCGGGCCGCCGTTCCGGCTCCCGCACCGCCTCCCCGATGGCCACCGGAGCCGCGGGCACGGGCGGGGCCCCCTCTTCCCGGAACACCACCTCGTCCGGTTCCAGCACCACGTCGGCGTCAGCGTACCCGATGGTCTCCATCGGGCTCGACGGTCCGCCCTCCACCGGCGCCCGGGACCAGGATTCGGTCCCCCGGGGTCCGGGAGTCGCGGCGACGGGAACCTCCGGAACCGGGGGAGGGCCCTCTTCGGTGGCCTCCTCCCGGTCCTCCAGGTCCTCGGGGTCCAGTCGCACGGTGATCTGCATGGCCCCCAGGAAGACCTTCTCCCCGTCCTCCAGTTCGGCCTCGGCGACGCGCTCCTTTCCCACCCAGACCCCGTTGGCACTGCGGTTGTCCACCACCCGGACGACCCCGGCCTCCCACAGGAACCGAGCATGAACCCGGGAAACGGTGTTGTTGCGGGTCCGGAGGTCGCAATCCTGCTGGCGTCCCACCACGACGACCGGACGGCCGGCCCCCAGGAACAGGGTCTGCTCGGTGCCGTCCTCCCCGGTGTAGATCAATCTGGCCACTGACCACCTCCCTCACGCCCCCGGCGGATCCTGGACCCGATCCCTACTCCCGGATTCGGAGGGCCCGGATCCTCCCCTCGGGCCTGCCTGCGGCATCCAGCAGGTCCCCCGCCAGAACGTGTCCCCCCATCCGACCACGGACCGTCCAGGGCTGGCGCATCTCGGAGCAGTCCAGGGCGGGGGTCTCGGGATCGATCTGGAACTCGATCCCGCCATCCTTCTGCTGGACGACGTTGCAGATCGCCAGGCGAGTGGTCGCCCCGCGATCGTCCAGCCACACTGCGAAGGACCCTTTCTTCTGGAACTCCAGGGCCACCTGGAACAGCCTCCCTTCGAAACGCTCCCCGCTGCCCTGCCAACGGTCCCACAGGCCCGGAGCGCAGGCCGCTCCCGACAGGCAGATCCCTCCCACCAGCAGCAGCCGGACCCAGCGGACGATCCCCACCCTCATGCTGACCTCCCACACGTTCCTTCCGGCCGGGGGTTCCCGGCCGATCCAGCGCAGACAACGGCGGTTCGAGAATAGCCTCCAAGCCCTTCCTCTGCAAGGCAGGCTGCCGGGGCTGCACAGTCCGCCGCCGGGCGGGAGTGCCGGCCGGGCGCCCAGGCGGACGCCGATGCCCGCGTGAAGAATGGAAATCCCCTGGAACGGTCGCGAAGACCCCGGACTCCGTCACGAAACGGCCCCCGGGCGTTCGCTACCGGGTCAACCGGAAGGTGTCGATGACCTCGTGGGCCCCGTTGTAGGCAGTCCCGGAGAGGGTTCGGCCGTCGACGTCGATCACCACGTAGTTCCGAATCTCCCCGTCGTAGGAGACGACCGTGAAGTCCGACTTCCCGTTGCCATAGGCCTTCTTCGAGTAGAACACTCCGGCGACGATGTAGACCGTGCCGTCCCCGGCGTCGCGGATCTCTCCGCCCTTCAGAGGTTTGGTCCTTTCGTAGTTGTGGTCGTGGCCCGAAAAGGCCAGGTCCACTCCGTAGCGGTCCAGGATCGGGACGATCAGCCGCTGGATGTAGTCGGTCGATCCGTGGACGTTGCAGGAGGAGTACGCGGGGTGATGGAACGCCACGATCTTCCAGTCGATGTCCGGATCCTGGGAGGCCGCCGCGAGATCCTGCTCCAGCCAGGCGGCCTGCCGCTCGACCAGATACTCGCCGTTGCTGTCGATCCCCGCCACGTGGAGGTTGCCGTAGTTGAAGGACCACGCGCCCCGCTTCAGGTCGTCGTCCAGGGAAGACATCTCGGGGAAGGCGAACGATCCGAACAGGACCAGCGGCAGGATGTCGTGGTTCCCCCGGACGGAAATGAACGGGAAGTGGCGCAGGAGCGGAGCCATGGCCTCGAACCAGCCCCAGAGCTCCTCCTGGATGCCCACTTCGGTATGGTCGCCGCCGAACAGCCAGAACCCCATCCCCCGGGCGGTGTTGGAACGGAGGAAGGACAGTTGCTCGCCCACGTCGTCCATCCAGTTCTGGCTGTCCGATCCCCACAGGAACCGGAACGGCTGCCGGGACCCCTTCGGAAGGCCCGTCCGGAAATGGTAGGCCGGCGACACGTTGGGCCTCCGGAAGACCCCCGTGGCGGGGTCCAGGGAGGTCCACGTCCCGACCCGGTAGTAGTAGGTCGTGTCCGGGTCGAGTCCCGTCAGGTCGACCGTCCAGATCAGCCCCTCCATCGTGTCCTCGTCGCACGCCCAGGTCTGGCAGTAGGGGGCCCCCACCCCCTCGTGGACCCACGCCGGATCGACCGGGATCGCCGGATCGTCGTCGAACCGCGCGGGGTCCGCCCCGGGTACCTCCGAGGCCTTCACGACCCAGACCCTGGGGACGTAGGTCGCGGGATCCTTCCGCGGAGTCTCCCACTGGAGGGTCACCGTGTTCGACGGGTCGTGCCGGAACGTGATGTGGACGTGCTGCGGCGCCAGGTCCGCGTCGGGATTCCAGTTTCCTCCCTCGGGGCTCCCGACGGGCCGGGCAACCGGCGCGTCGTTCCCCGGGACCTCCGCGACGTCGGGCGTTCCGGTCTCCCCCGCCACGTCCCGGGGGGACCCCGTCTGATCGGGCCCGCCCCCGCCCCGATCCTGGAACGCGCAGCCACCTGCTCCCGCGACGGACAGCCACAGAACGGTGATCAGCAGCCGGGAACCCTGCGTGCGCAACATGGAACCTCCTCCGCAGCCATGCCAGGAATCCTTCCGGTACTACAGGTGCACCTGGAGCATCGTCAGGAACATGTCGTTCTGGAACGACCGTCCCTCCCGCTCCCTCCGGTTCACGTAGTTGATCGCCAGGTCCACCTGCCGCGCCAGGTGCAGCATGACCCCGAAGGTCAGCCACATCTTCTTCTGGTCCATCGCCAGGCCCGCGGTGTCGGCGAAATCCACCCGGATCTGGTCGTTGTTGTCCGCCTCTTCCACGCGGAACACGAGGTCGAGGATCGAAGGCCAGGCCTGGATCACCAGATCCGCGTGCCATCCCGTGCCGCGGCAGGCCTTGCCGGCCTGGGTCCCCTCCCCGTAGTAGTCCTTGAAGAGCAGTTCGCCTTCCAGCGTGACGATGGACAGTTTGAGCCGCGCGTCCACGCCCAGGTAGCGCATCTCGGTCCTGGGGTCGTAGTTCTCCTTCGCCCAGGCGTAACTGCCGCCCAGCGACAGGTCGAAGAAGTCCCCGGTGGCGATCCCCGCCGCGTCGAGGATTCGATCGACGTGGAACACCAGCCGGCCGGAACCCATCAGGAACCGGGTGTCAGCGAGCTGCTCGTGGGCCTCCTTCGAGGTGTTGAACACCCCGCCGGTCAGCACCGCGACCTTCCAGGGATCCGACAGGGACACCGAGGCGCCGATCATCCGCTTCGGGAGCAGCGTGTCCAGCAGGGGCCGGTAGACCAGGGGCAACGCCGCGGTGGGCTTGAGGTTGGCCTGGCTGGCGGGCAGCTTGAGCCTGCCGACCTGGATGTCCAGCACCGAGTACCGGTTCCACCCGATCCAGACCTCCTTCAGGAAGTCGCTTTCGCTCTTGGTGCCGTCCTTCTCCCTGGGGACCCACTCGATGACGATCCCGTAGTGCAGGCCGAGGTCGTTGACCCTCCCCCGGAATCCGGTCTCCACGTTCTCCAGCACGAAACCCTCCCGGTGGCCCAGGAAGGTCCGCCGCAGTTCCCTGCTCGACCGCGCCCGCCCGGTTCCGTCGATGAAGGAATCCTCCCGCGTGGTCACGTAGAGCGGCCGCACGAACAGGATCGGCTCGAAGTAGGGGCTCACGTAACCGGCCTCGAAGGGCTGGGTCCGCCAGCGTTCCGCCAGGGGCTTCGGGACCTGGTGCCGCGGCAGGGAGGGGCCCTCCCATCGCAGGCCCTCGCCGACCAGTGCGGCGTGCAGTCCCTGGGGAGCCAGCCGCGTCCTCGCCGTCGTTCCCTGGGCGGCGGAAGGCCTCCCCGGATCCCCGGGGGTCTCCGCCGCCGGCGCCTTCGCCCCCGATGCCGGGGGCTCCTGGGCCAGGGCCTGCGTCCCCGGCAGGATTGCCGCGAACCACAGGGACAGGATCAGGGATGCCGCGCCGCTGCGAACCATCCTTGCCTCCGGGGGAAAGAATCCGGACCCCGCGTGCAACGCCCGGTTCGCCGGCGATGATGGAGAGCCCTTGCAACATTTCCCTGTTCGGAAGGCAACAACTTGGTGACAAGCGGCCGACAACGGCCTTGCGGGAAACCAGGAGGAATGGTGATAGACTGCAGTCCGCCGCTGGCACCGCCAGCCTACCCGACAGGAGGCCCCATGTCCGAAATCGCCGCTCTTTCCCCGACGATCCTCTTCCGGCACTTCGATCGCCTGCTGGCCATTCCCCGGGGGTCCGGCAATGAGGCCGAAGCCCGGGAGTACGTGCTGTCCTGGGCCCGGGAAAAGGGATGGGACACCCGGACCGACGCCGTGGGAAACGTCGTCGTCGCGGTCCCGGCCACTCCGGGTCACGAAGCCGCCCCGACGGTGGTCCTCCAGGGCCACCTGGACATCGTCTGCGAGAAGCACTCCCACGTGGGCCACGACTTCCGCAGGGATCCCATCCCCGCATGGGTGGACGGGGACCTGATCCGGACCCGGGGGACGACCCTGGGAGCGGACAACGGCATCGGCGTCGCCGCGGCGATGGCCGTCGCCGAGGACCCCGAGACGGTCCACGGCCCCCTGGAACTGCTGTTCACCATCGACGAGGAAACGGGCATGACCGGGGCCTTCGGGCTCCGGGGGGACATGCTGCGGGGACGCGTGATGCTGAACCTGGACTCCGAGGACGAGGGGACCCTCTTCGTGGGATGCGCCGGGGGTGGCGACTCGATCCTGCACCTGCCGGTCACCCGGTCCCCGGCACCCCCGGAAGCCCGCTGTTTCGAGGTGGCCGTGTCCGGCCTGAAGGGCGGGCACTCGGGGCTGGACATCGACAAGAACCGGGGCAACGCCCTGAGGATCCTGGCCCGGGCCCTGGTCTTCGCCGCACCGGGGGACGACCTGGGCATCGCCGCGCTGAACGGCGGCAGCAAGCGGAACGCCATTCCCCGGGAGGCCCGGGCCGTGGTCTTCGTCCCCGGGTCCCAGGCCCCTTCCTTCGAGGCCCGGGTGGGCGAGTTCGCCGAGGTGATGCGGACGGAGTTGGGGGCTGCCGATCCGGGCCTCGAAATCCGGGTCTCCGAGGCGGCCGGGAGCGATCTTCTCCCGGTCGCCGGGTCCGGGACGCTGCTGCGCCTCCTGCTCGCGCTTCCCCACGGGCCCCTGGCGACGAGCAGCGAGTTTCCCGGACTGGTCCAGACCTCGACGAACCTGGCCATCGTGACCCTGGAGGGGAACGAGTGCCAGGTCGTCTGCAACAGCCGCTCCTTCATCGGAACGGCGATGGAGGCCGTGCGGCAGGGAATCCGGGCCGCCGCCGAACTGGCCGGCGGCACCGCCGACCTGGTGGGGCAGTACCCGGGCTGGCGGCCGAACGTGGACAGCCCCGTGCTCCAGGTCTGCCGGGAGACCTGGCGGGAGGTGTCCGGCAGGGAGGCCCTGGTGACGGCGATCCACGCCGGGCTCGAGTGCGGAGTCCTCGGGGAACGGGTGCCGGGAATGGACATGGTCTCCTTCGGCCCCGACATCCGGGGCGCCCACTCCCCCGACGAGCACCTCTCCGTCTCCTCCACCGGGAGGTTCTACGGCTACCTGAAGGCGGTCCTTTCGCGCCTCGCCTGACCCGGGTCCGCCCCGGTGTTTCGGGTCCGGCCGGTCTTGCGCGCGAGCGCCCCGTTCCCGTACGATTCCAGCGTTCACGGGAGGAATGCGATGCCCAGAATCCAGGTCGTAGCGGTGCTGGCGATCCCGGTCGTCCTGGTCCTGCCGGGGCAGGCGACGGCCCAGTGTCCCGGCGGGGACAAGTGGATTTCCAACACCTGCGTGACGATCACCGCCACGGGGTGCTGCAACGACGCGGATCACGTCCGCTACTGCTACAACGGGGTCCTCTGCGAACGGTACTGCTCGTCGGACTGGTGCGGATGGTCCTCCAGTACCTACACCTGCACGATCAGCCAGACCTCGGACCCGACGGGCACCTTCCCCCGGAAATGCCCCTGCGACTGCACCGGGAAGGACTGCGGGGACGACGGCTGCGGGGGTTCCTGCGGGACCTGCACGGCCACCTACCAGTGGGAGTGCCGGCAGGGAATCTGCGTCTGCACGCCGGACTGCACCGGCCGGGAGTGCGGGTCCGACGGCTGCAGCGGGTCCTGCGGCGGCTGTCCGCCGGGCAAGATCTGCTCCCGGAACCAGTGCATCGACAAGCCCTGCACCCCGGCCTGCTTCGAGCGGGAGTGCGGATCGGACAAGTGCGGGGGGCTTTGCGGGACATGCCCCCAGGGAGAGGTCTGCAACGAGTACAACGGCCAGTGTGTCGGGGCCGAGTGCACCCCGGCCTGCACGAACCGCCAGTGCGGCGACGACGGCTGCGGGGGTTCCTGCGGCGACTGCCCGAACGGGTTTTCCTGCAATGCCGCCGGAATCTGCCTGCCGGGTTCCTGCCAGCCGGACTGCCAGGGAAGGGAATGCGGACCCGACGGCTGCGGGGGTTCCTGCGGCGAATGTCCCTCCGACAAGGTCTGCGACACAGGGCCCGGTTCCTGCACGATTCCCGCATGCCTCCCGGTCTGCCAGGACCGGCAGTGCGGCGACGACGGCTGCGGAGGGGTGTGCGGCGTCTGCCGGAATCCAGAAATCTGCACCGAGACCTTCCAGTGCCTCGTTCCCTGCGAGCCGCGGTGCGAAGGGAAACAGTGCGGCGACGACGGCTGCGGAGGTTCCTGCGGTTCCTGCGGCGAGGGGCTTTATTGTGACGACAGTTCTCGTTGCCGGGCCGGCACGCCCCCGGACCCGGGCCCCGGGGAGGACGTTCCCGCCAACCCGGCGGACCGGGGTGGAACGGCGGACCAGGAGGACCGGGGGAGCGTGACCCCTCCGGTCACCTGTCCCTCGGGAACCGTGCTGCGCTACGGGGCCTGCGTTCCCGTCGAGACCGGTGGAGGGAAGTCGGGGTGCGCGATGTCCGGGCGATCCTCCGGAACCCCGCCGCCGGTCCTGCTGGTGGTCCCGCTGGCGGTGCTGGCGGCGGCCAGGCGCCGCAGGCGGGCCTGATCCTCCCGGTCAGAACAACGAGGGATCCGGAGGGGGGCCGATCACCTCGGCCGCGACGCCCAGGTCGGCCAGGCTCCGCTGCATGCCGGAGGCCCCTGGACCCGACAGCACCAGGCGGACCGCGCCGGCGGCCCGGAATGCCCGGGCCACAAGCCCGGGGCCGGACCCGGAAAGGACGACCCTCCTCCACCACACCTCTCCCCGGGAACAGGCCCCGGGGAGCGTCCGCTTCCCGGAGGCCACCCACAGTGCCACCGCCCCGGGCGGAATGGGCGACCCGCCATCCCAGTCCCGGACCGGCGGCAGTTCCAGGCCCTGGCGGGTCCCGGCCCGGCAAAGGGCCCGGATCCCCGGGGGGACCCGGATCGGTCGCGGGGTCCCCCGGAGACGGCCCAGCGTCTCCAGGGCACTGCCGAGTCCGTCCAGGACCAGGCAGATCGCCCGGTCCTGATCCCGGGCGACCTCCTCGAGGAACCCGGCATCCGGGACCGCCTCGCCCTTCCCCGCCCCCTCCAGGTCCCCCCTGCGGGCCCGGGAGGACCACAGCAGGGTGTCCACCCGGGCCCCCGGGTCCGTGTTCCATGCCCGTTCCACGAAGGCCTCGTCCCCTTCCCGCAGGTACAGCAGGCGATCCGCCCCCCGTTCGACCAGCAGGCAGGAGGATCCGGGACTGGTGCCCGTGGCCCGGACGGCCAGACGCAACCGGCCCAGCCCGATGGTTCCCGCCAGCGGCAGGGCCCGGACACCGGGGCGCAGTGCCTCCAGCAGCCTCGCCAGTTCCGGATGACAGAGGACCTGTCCCCGGACCCTCCTTCCGGCCAGGGCATCCAGCGACGACAGGAACCCCGCCCCCGGATCGGGCCACGCGTCGAACCAGAGCGGGCTCCCCCGGAGCCGGATCCCGGGACCCGACCGGGACCACTCCAGTTCGAAGTCCCCGGGATGCATCCGTCCCTCCCTCGAGCCCGGGTCAGGCCAGGGGCAGCCGCACCTCGAACTCGGTCCGCAACCCGGGCACGCTCCGCACCGTCACGTCCCCGCGGTGCTCCTGGCATGCCTGCTTCACGATCGCGAGCCCCAGGCCGGTTCCCCGGGCCTTCGTGGTGAAGAAGGCGTCGAAGACCCTCGGCAGGTCGTCCGGCGGGATTCCCGGACCGTTGTCGATCACCCGGACCACGGCGGCCGGCGGGTCCCCCTCCCGGTCGGCGCGCATCCACACCTCGATCTCGCCGGGCCGATCCAGGGCTTCCACGGCGTTCTTGCACAGGTTCAGGAAGATGCGGTAGAGGCGATGGCGGTCCCCCGCCAGGACCAGCCCGGGTTCCAGGTCCGCGCGGATGCGGTGCAGGTCGGCCCGGGGCATCCCCCGCACCACCTCCAGCACCTCCGACAGAAGGTCCCCCAGGTCCACCTCGGTCCACTCCCCGGTCCGGGGCCTGGCGTAGTCCAGCAGTTCCGTGATCCACTCGTTCAGCCGATCGATCTCGCGGATCATGATCTCGAGCGGGCGCTGCTCCTCGCCCCCGTGGCCCAGGGACGCCTGGATCATCTGGGCCGACGCCGAGATCGCCGCGAGGGGATTGCGGATTTCATGGGCGACCACCGCGGCCAGTTTCCCGATCACCGCCAGGCGCTCCTCGGCCTTCCGCTGCTCCTCCAGGCGCCGGACATGGGTCACGTCGGCGAAATCCAGGATCCGCCCGATAGGCTCCCCCATGCGGTCCATCAGCGGGGAAACGCCGATCTGGAGCCACCGCTCCGTCCCGTCGGCCGAGACGCACCGGAAGTCGAATGGGCCCGGCCCCCGCTCCACCAGGGGTTGCATGTCCGGGACCAGGTCGAACAGGACGCGGCCCCGGGAATTCCTCATGTCCAGCCCCAGCAACTGCTCCGCCGACCGGTTGATGTGCAGCACCCGGTAATCCAGCCGGCAGGTGATGACCCCGTTGTTCAGGGAGGCCAGGATGGACTCGTGGAGCTGCCGGAGGTCCTCCAGGCTGGTCCGGTAGCGCTCCCGCTGCAGGTCGGCCCGCTGCATCTGGGTCAGCAGGAAGCCCGACAGGACCCCGATGCTGACGAAGGCCACCAGGTTCAGCGCCAGGGAAAAGAGCACCGAGGATGCCGACCCGAGGGCCAGCACCTCGCCCAGGAACGCGGGGATCCCCACCAGTCCCAACTCCAGGGACGCGATCAGGCCCATCAGGATCGCCGACAGCCCGATGGCGAACCAGGTCCCCATCCGTCTCGCGAGGATGCCCGCCACGATGATGTTCAGGGAGAAGAAGAAGGTGAACGCCGATCCGGTTCCCCCGGTCGTGGCGACCAGCACGGCCGACAGCAGCGCGTCCTGGACCGACTGGGCCAGCGCCACGACCACCAGCCCCCGGTGGGACCGGATGACCATCAGGATCGGGAACCAGATGGCCGCCGGCACCAGCCAGACCAGCGCCACCCGCATCAGGGTTCCCCGGACGACCTCCAGGAGGGACCCCCCCGCGCCCCCGGCAAAGAAGGCCGTCGCGGCCACCAGCACCAGGAGGCTGGCGATCCGCAGCCAGGACATCCACAGGAGTTTCCTCCGGAGACCCGCGACCACCCAGGGGGCCCGGGGGTCTTCCAGGTGGCTCGGGCCATGGTTACCCGACAGGATTGCCGGCGTGTAGTCGTGGCCTGCGGCAGAGGACGTCCCGGGCCGTGGGGATGGGGAAGCCACGGCCTATTTCCCGGTCCCGGAGAGGTTGTCGGCCATCGAGAAGATCGGCAGGTACATCGCGATCAGCACGAAGCCCACCATGCCGCCGATGACGATCATCAGCATCGGCTCGATCATCGACGTCAGGGCCTCGACCGAGGCATCCACCTCGTCGTCGTAGAAGTCGGCGATCTTCGTCAGCATGACGTCCATCGCGCCGGTGGACTCGCCGACGGCGATCATCTGGACCACCATCTTCGGGAAGATGCGGGCCTCGTCCAGGGGGCCGGCGATGTTCTTTCCTTCGGCGACCTTGGACCGGGTGTACTGGATGCCCTTCTCGATCACCCGGTTGCCCGCGGACTTCGCGACGACGTCCAGGCCGTCCAGGATCGGGACGCCCGAGGACACCAGGGTCCCCAGGGTCCGGGTGAACCGGGCGATGGAGGACTTCTGCACCAGGGTGCCGATGACGGGGATCTTCAGGAGCAGCAGGTCCAGCAGGTAGGCCCCGGTCCTGCTTCGCTTGAACAGCACGAACCCGACGATCAGCGCCGTCGCCACCAGGGCGAACCACGGGACATTGTGGAGGAACTTGTTGGACAGGTTCACGACGAACTGCGTCAGGGCCGGCAGTTCCCGGTTGCCGACGCCCTTGAAGATGCCCGCCATCGAGGGGATCACCTTGCCCAGCAGCAGCACCATGATGCCGCCTGCGGCGATCAGGACGAAGGACGGGTATTTCAGTGCCCCCTGGACCTTCTGGCGGAGTTTCATCGACTTTTCGGTGTAGGACGCCAGCCGGTTCAGGATCGTGTCCAGGATGCCGCCCACCTCGCCCGCCTGGACCAGAGAGACGAAGAGGGTGTCGAAGACCTTGGGATGCTTCTTCAGGGCATCGGCCAGCGTGGATCCCTGCTCGACCTGGCCCTTCACCGAGAGGATCACCTTCTTGAACTGGGGGTCGGGCTCCTGGCTCCCCAGGATGTCCAGGCACTGGACCAGCGGCAGGCCGGCGTCGATCATGGTGGCCAACTGCCGGGTGAAGACCACCAGCGTCTTGGTCTTGACCCCTCCCAGGCTCGGAAGGGTGATTTCGATCTGTCCCCAGGCCCGGGAGACCTTGGTCGGCTGGACCCCCGAGGCCCGGACCCGGGCCTCGGCCTCGGCCAGGTTGGAGGCCTCGACGATCCCCTTCCGGAACTGCCCCTCCCGGGTCGTCCCCTCGTACTGGAACTTCGCCATCCGGACCCCTCCTGCCCGACCGGGCCGCCCGTTCCCGCCCTCACAGACCGGCCTGGGCCATCATGTTCTGCAGTTCCTCCAGGTCCCCGGCCCGCAACAGGGCCTCCTCCTTCGTGATCAACCGCTCCTTGACCAGCCGGAGCAGGCTCTGGTTCAGGGTCTGCATTCCCGATCGGCCCTGGCCCATCTGCATCTGGGAGTAGATCTGGTGGATCTTCCCCTCCCGGATCAGGTTCCGGACGGCCGGCGTGGGCATCAGCAGTTCCAGGGCCATCACCCGTCCCCGTCCGTCCATCCGGGGCAGCAACTGCTGGCACAGGATCCCCTCGACCACGAAGGCGAACTGTCCCCGCACCCGCTCCTGCTGCTCCACCGGAAAGAGGTCCATCACCCGGTTGATCGTCTGGGAGGCGGAGTTGGTGTGCAATGTGGACAGCACCAGGTGTCCCGTCTCGGACAGGCGCAGCGCCGTCTCCATCGTCTCGGTGTCCCGGATCTCCCCCACCAGCACGACGTCCGGGTCCTGGCGCATCACGTAGCGCAGCGCGTCGGAGAAGGTCTGGGTATCGGACCCCACCTCCCGCTGGTTCACGATGCAGTTCTTGTGGGTGTGCAGGAACTCGATGGGGTCCTCGATGGTGATGATGTGCCCCCGGCGCCGCTGGTTGATCAGGTCGATCATCGAGGCCAGCGTGGTGGACTTCCCGGACCCGGTGGGCCCCGTGACGAGGATCAGTCCCCGCGGGCGGTCGATCAACTGGTAGATCGCCTGCGGCAGCCCCAGTTCCTCGAAGGTCAGGATGCGGGTCGGGATCTGCCGCAGCGCCCCGGCGATGCTGCCCCGCTGGCGGAAGAAGTTCGCCCGGAAGCGGCTCACCCCCTTCCACTGAAAGGACAGGTCGATCTCGTTCCGCTCCTCGAAACGCTTCTTCTGGCTCTCGGTCAGGATCGAGTAGGCGAGGCGCTGGGTGTCGGCCGGGGACAACGGCGGGACCTTGACGGGGTAGAGGTTGCCGTCCACCCGAAGGTGGGGCGGCGTCCCGACCGTGATGTGCAGGTCCGAGGCGCCCTTCTCGACCATCACCTGGAGGAGGGCATGGATTTCCAGCGCCGGGTTGCCGCCCGCCGGCGGTGTGGGAGTCGGGGTCCTGGGGGTGGAGGGCCCTGGGGAATTCATGGTCCTCCCTGGTCAGTCCGCACGGGTCACCCGGAGCACCTCCTCGATGGTGGTGATGCCGGCCTTCACCTTCGCCAGGCCCGCCTGCCGCAGCGACATCATGCCCAGCCGCATCGCTTCCCGCTTCAGTTCGACCGCCGAGAACCCCTGGAGGATGGCCTCCTTGATCTCGTCCCCGACGGGCATCACCTCGTAGATGCCGCTCCGGCCCTTGTAGCCCGTCTCGTTGCAGACGCGGCATCCCCGGCCCTTCATCGGCACGACGCTCTTCGCCTCCTTCTCCGGGAAGCCGATCTGCATCAGCACCTCCGGGGAGACGGGAGCGGGTTCCTTGCACTCCTTGCAGATCTTCCGCACCAGCCGCTGGGCCAGCACGAGGATCAGCGACGCCGTGACCAGGAACGGCTCGATGCCCATGTTCAGGAGCCGGTTGATCGTCGAGGGGGCGTCGTTGGTGTGCAGGGTCGAGAGCACCAGGTGCCCCGTCAGTGCCGCCTTGACGGCCGTCTCCGCCGTCTCGAAGTCCCGGATCTCGCCGACCATGATGATGTCGGGGTCCTGCCGGAGGAAGGAGCGGAGCGCCGCGGCGAAGGTCAGGCCGATCTCCTCGCGGACGTGGACCTGGTTGATCCCGGGGATGTTCATCTCGACGGGGTCCTCGGCCGTGGAGATGTTCTCGGTCGTGGTGTTCAGTTCCGTCAGGGCCGAGTAGAGCGTGGTGGACTTTCCGGACCCCGTCGGCCCGGTGACCAGCACCATGCCCCAGGGCTGGTGGATCGCCTCCCGGAACTGCCGCAGGGGGACCTCCTCGAACCCGATGGCCGCCAGGTCCAGTTTCAGGGCGCTCTTGTCCAGGACCCGGGCGACGACCTTCTCCCCGAAGAGGCAGGGGAGGATGCTGATCCGGAAATCGACCTCCTTCTCCTTGCCCATCACCAGCCGGATCCGGCCGTCCTGGGGCAGGCGGCGCTCGGCGATGTCCAGTTCCGCCATGATCTTGATGCGCGAGACGATGGCGTTCCGCAGGCGCATCGGCGGGCGCATCACCTCGTAGAGCACGCCGTCCATCCGGTAGCGGACCCGGAAGTCCTTCTCGTAGGCCTCGATGTGGATGTCCGAGGCCCCGCGCTTCACCGCATCGACCAGGATCATGTTCACCAGCCGGACGACCGGGGCCTCCTCGGTGGCCTTCGCCAGTTCCGTGAGGTCCACCTGCTCGTCCTTCACCACGTCGATGCGCCCGGGCTCCTCCTCCCCCTCGATCTCCTCGAAGAGGGACTTCAGGCGCTCGTCGTGCTGGGTCGTCCCGTAGTACCGCTCGATGGCCTTCCGGATGGACGTCTCGGAGGCGACGAGGACCTCGACGTTGAGCCCCGTCAGGAACTTCAGGTCGTCCATCGCGTAGATGTTGCCCGGGTCGCTCATCGCGACGATCAGCGTGGACCCCTGGCGCATGATCGGCATCAGGACGTGCCGCTCCGCCACCTCCCGGGGCACCAGTTTCACGGCCTCCTCGCTGACGTCCGCCTCGTCCAGGTTGATCGACGGGACCCCGTACTGGCGGGACAGGAAACTGATGAGGTGGCTCTCCTCCAGGTAGCCCAGTTTCGCCAGCGTGTAGCCCAGGTTCTCGCCTTCCTGCTGCACCCGCTGGGCGTCCTGCAACTGGCTCAGGTTGATCAGTTTCTCCCGGAGCAGCAGTTCCCCGAGGGTGCCCCCGGCCCCGCCGATCCGCGCGGGGGTGTAGTCCCCTCCGGATCCCAGGCGGGAAGGCAGGCGGTCGGTCGTCCTGGAAGAGGCATCATCCTTCGCGGGATCCCTGGGGTCTTCCGGCATCGAAAACGTCCTCTCTCCGGGGGCCAGGAACCTCAATTGGCCATTGATTCTAGGGACGGGAAGGGCGCGAAGTCAAGAATCCCCTCGGGGCCCTCCCTAGGCGATCCCGCGCCAGGAGTTCAGGATCTTCAGGTAGTTCCCCCGCTCGTAGGCCGAGGGATCCGCGACCCGGGACAGGCTCATCGAGCCCTGCATCTGCCCGACGGACTCGTAGTCGTGGTCCGCCATCCACTTCGACAGGCCCGCGACCAGCGCCGCCGCGGCGCCGGGCCCGTCCCGGAGCAGGGCCGAGACCACCTGGACCGACCGGGCGCCGGCCATCAGGCTCTTCACCACGTCCACCGTGTCGTGGACGCCGCCGGTGACCGACAGGTCCGCCGGGACCCGGCCGAAGAGCAGCGCCAGCCAGCGCAGCCGGAGCAGCAGTTCCGCCGAAGTGGAGAGGTGAAGGCTCGACTCCACCTCCAGGCGCTCGACGTCGATGTCCGGCTGGTAGAAGCGGTTGAAGAGGACGATCCCGTCGGCCCCCGCCGCGGCCAGCCGGCTGGCGAAGTTCCCCAGGGCGGTGTAGAAGGGGGAGATCTTCACCGCCACGGGGATCGTCACCGCCGCCTTCACGGACCGGACCACCTCCAGGGCCCGGGACTCGACCTGATCCGCGGTCTCGTCGGGGTCCCCGGCGACGTGGTAGAGGTTCAGTTCCAGGGCGTCGGCCCCGGCCTGCTGGATCAGCCGGGCATGGTCCGTCCAGCCCTTCCCGGTGATCCCGTTCAGGCTGCCGATCACCGGGCAGGTCACGGCCTGCTTGACCTTCCGGACCTGCTCCAGGTAGTTCTCGGGCCCCAGCCGGTACTCCGACGGCTCGGGGAGGTAGGACCGGGCCTCGGCAAAGGATTCGGACACCAGTTCCCGGGCCAGGTGCTCGGACCACTGCTCCTGCAGCAGCTGTTCCTCGAAGAGGCTGTGCATCACGATGGCGCCGACGCCGGCCTCTTCCAGGCGCCGGACCGCGTCCAGGTCGTCCACCAGCGGACTGGCCCCGGCCACGATGGGGTTTTTCAGTTCGATCCCCAGGTACTTCGTCTTCAGGTCCATCGGTCTCCTCCTCGCCCGTTCAGGGCTCGCCCTGCGTCCTTGCCTTCTCCGCCGAGGGCATCGCCATGTTCGCGATCTGCTCGTACACCGCGAACCGGCTGACCGCCTCCCGCTGGGCCTGGGCCATCAGTTTCGCGAAGTACTCGGGGTTCTGCCGCTCCACCATCCGGAACCGGGTCTCGTTCCGGGCGTAGGCGGCGATCTCCGTCTTCGGGGCCCCCGAGTCCAGTTGCAGGGGGCTCAGGCCCTGGGCGAGCCGCCGGGGGTCGAAGCGCAGCAGGGGCCAGTGGCCCGACTCCACCGCGAGCCGCTGCTGGTCGGGCCCGTTGACCAGGTCGTAGCCGTGGGCGATGCAGTGGGAGTAGGCGATGATGATGGACGGCCCCGGATACGAATCGGCCTCCTCGAAGGCCTTCACGGTCTGGGCATCCTTCGCTCCCAGGGCGATCTTGGCCACGTACACGTTGCCGTAGGCCATCGCCATCATCGCCAGGTCCTTCTTGGGCAGCGACTTGCCCGCCATCGCGAACTTGGCCGCCGCGCCCAGGGGAGTGGACTTGGACGCCTGGCCACCCGTGTTGGAGTAGACCTCGGTGTCCAGGACCAGCAGGTTCACGTCCCGGCCCTGGGCGAGGACGTGGTCCAGGCCACCGTAGCCGATGTCGTAGGCCCAGCCGTCGCCGCCGACGATCCAGACCGACTTCCGCACCAGGTAGTCGGCCACCCGCTCCAGGATCCGGGCCGATGGGTCCGAGACGCCCTTCAGGATCTCCCGCAGGGCCTGCACCCGCCGGCGCTGATCCGCGATTCCCTGCTCGGTCGTCTGGTCCCCCTCGATCAGGCCCTGGACCAGGGAGTCGCCCACCACCCCGGACAGCCGCCGCAGCAGCATCTCGGCCAGGGCCCGGTTCTGGTCGATGGCCAGCCGGAACCCGAAGCCGAACTCGGCATTGTCCTCGAAGAGGCTGTTGGACCACGCCGGCCCGCGCCCGTGTTCATCCACCGCGTAGGGCGTCGTCGGCAGGTTGCCTCCGTAGATCGAGGAGCACCCGGTCGCGTTGGCGATCACGGCCCGGTCCCCGAACATCTGGGACAGCAACTTGATGTAGGGGGTCTCGCCGCACCCGGCGCAGGCCCCGCTGAACTCGAAGAGGGGTCGCAGGAACTGGGTCCCCTTCACCGTCGGCTTGATCTGGGTCCGGTCCGGGTCCGGCAACGCCAGGAAGAACTCGAAGTTGGCCCGCTCGGACTCCCGCAGGGGCATCTGGGGGGCCATGTCGAGGGCCTTGTGCTTCGGATTGGCCTTGTCCTTCGCCGGGCAGACCACCGCGCAGAGCTGGCACCCCGTGCAGTCCTCGGGAGCCACCTGGAGGAGGTACTTCCATCCCTTGTACTCGACCCCCTTGTAGTCCGCCGACTTCAGCGTCGGCGGGGCGTCCTTCAGGGCCTCGGGCGGTGCCACCTTCGGCCGGATCGCCGCGTGGGGGCAGATGATCGCGCACTTGTTGCACTGGATGCAGAGAGCCGGGTCCCAGACGGGGATGTCCAGGGCGATGTTCCGCTTCTCCCACCGGGTGGTGGCCGTGGGCCAGGTCCCGTCGGGGGAGAAGGCCGACACGGGCAGATGGTCCCCCTGGTTCGCCATCATCACCGCCGTGACCTTCCGGATGAATTCCGGCGCCTTTTCCGACACGATCGGGGGCCGTCCCCGGGTCGCCGTGACCCGGTCGGGCACCTTCACCTCGAAGAGGTGCGCGAGGGTGTGGTCGATGGCCTCGTAGTTCTTCTGGACGATGGCGTCGCCCTTCTTGCCGTAGGTCTTCTTCACGGCCTTCTTGATCTGGGCGATCGCCTCCTCCCGGGGCAGCACCCCCGAGATGGCGAAGAAGCAGGTCTGCATGATCGTGTTGATCCGGACGCCCATCCCGGTGTCCTTCGCCACCCGGTAGGCGTCGATCACGTAGAAGCGCAGCCTCTTTTCGACGATGTCCCGCTGGACCTCCCGGGGCAGGTGATCCCAGACCTCCTCGGGCCCGAAGGGGGAGTTCAGCAGGAAGGTGCCCCCGGGGACCAGGGCCCCCGTCATGTCGTACTTGTCCAGGAAGACCCACTGGTGGCAGGCGACGAAGTTCGCCTTGCGGATCAGGTAGGCGCTCCGGATGCGCCGGGGCCCGAACCGGAGGTGGCTGACGGTGATGGCCCCGGCCTTCTTCGAGTCGTACACGAAGTATCCCTGGCCGAAGTTGTCCGTCTCCTCGGAGATGATCTTGATGCTGTTCTTGTTGGCCCCCACCGTGCCGTCGCTGCCCAGCCCGTAGAAGAGGGACCGGATGACGTCCGGGGGCTCGATGTCGAACTCGGGGTCGTAGTCGAGGGACAGGTGGCCGACGTCATCGTGGATGCCCACGGTGAAGCGGGAACGGGGCGCTTCCTTCCCTGCCTCCTGGTACACCGCCCGGATCATCGCGGGGGTGAACTCCTTCGACGACAGGCCGTACCGCCCCCCGATCACGGTCGGCATCGCCGCAAGGTGCAGCCGGCCCTGGTGGGCCGCCTCGGTCAGCGTCGCCAGCACGTCCAGGTACAGGGGCTCCCCATGGGCGCCGGGCTCCTTCGTCCGGTCCAGCACCGCGATGGATCGGGTCGTCCGGGGCAGCGCCGCCAGGAAGTCCCCGGCGGACCAGGGACGGTACAGGCGCACCCGGACCAGGCCGATCCGATCGCCCCGGGCCAGGGCCCATTCCACGTATTCCTGGGCCGTGTCGCCCCCGGACCCCAGGATCACCAGCACCTGCTCGGCCTCGGGATGACCCACGTAGTCGAAGAGCCGGTAGGCGCGCCCCGTGATCCCGGCGAAGCGGTCCATCTCCTGCTGCACGATGGCCGGGCAGGCCTGGTAGAACGGGTTGCAGGCCTCCCGGGCCTGGAAGAAGACGTCGGGGTTCTGGGCGGTGCCCCGGATCACCGGGTGATCGGGCGTCAGGGCCCGAGCGCGGTGGGCGGCGATCAACTCCTCGTCCAGCATCGCCCGCAGGTCGTCGTCGGCCAGTTCCTCGATCTTCGCCACCTCGTGGGAGGTACGGAACCCGTCGAAGAAGTGCAGGAAGGGAACCCGGGACCGGAGGGTCGCCGCCTGGGCGATCAGGGCGAAGTCGTGGGCCTCCTGGACCCCGCCCGAGGACAGCATCGCGAAGCCCGTGTTGCGGCATCCCATCACGTCCGAGTGGTCGCCGAAGATGGACAGGGCGTGGGTCGCGACGGTCCGGGCCGAGACGTGCATCACGAAGGAGTTCAGTTCCCCCGCGATCTTGAACATGTTGGGGATCATCAGCAGGAGGCCCTGGGAGGCGGTAAAGGTCGTCGTCAGGGCCCCGGCCTGGAGCGCCCCGTGCACCGCGCCGGCGGCCCCTCCCTCGGACTGCATCTCGACCACCCGGGGCACGACGTCCCAGATGTTCTTGCGCCCGAAGGCCGACCACTCGTCCGCCCATTCCCCCATGTTGGAGGAGGGGGTGATGGGGTAGATCGCAATGACCTCGTTGGTGCGATGGGCCACCGAGGCCGTGGCCTCGTTTCCATCGACCGTGATGATGCGACGCTCTGCCATCGATGACTCCTGCGTGGCGGGCCGCCGGGGCACGCCTTGTGGTTTCCCTTGCGGAATCGAAGACTTGTCGGTTCCGCGACCGGGGCGGAGTCTATGGGCCGGCCCCCGGGAAGTCAAGACGAAAAGGCTCCCCGTTCCTGCCATCTGCGGGGCCGGAGGCGACCGGGCCGGGACGATCCTTGTCCCGGAACGCTGCCCCGTGAGATACAATGCCCCCCGGCCCGACCCCTGCGGAGGAGAGCGGATGCCCGGTCAACTGGTCCTCGCGTCGGCATCGCCCCGGAGGCGCGAGTTGCTGGAGAAGGTCGGCTTCTCGGTCAAGGCGATGCCCGTGCACATCGACGAGGAACCCCGTCCCGAGGAATCCCCGGAGACCTACGTCAAGCGGATGGCCAGGACCAAGGTCCTGTCGGTGGTGGAGCGCATCCAGCAGACCCTCTACCCCACCGAGGCCGAGGCCCAGCGCCTCCGGTCGGGACTGATCCGGGAGACGCCGCTCCGGTGGGTCCTCGGGGCGGACACCACGGTGGTCATGGAGGGGAACCGGACCTGCGGCAAGCCCCGGGACCACGAGGAGGCCGTGGAGATCCTGTCGGGCCTCTCGGGGAGGGAGCACGCCGTGATCACCGGGTTCTGCCTCTACGACATGCGGAAGTCCAAGGAGGGGCTCCAGGCGGTGACCACCATCGTCCGCATGAAGCCGATGTCCCGGACGGAAATCGAGAAGTACCTCTCGGTGGGCGAGTCGATGGACAAGGCCGGAGCCTATGCCATCCAGGGCGTGGGGGCCTACCTGGTGGAGCAGATCTCCGGTTCCTACACGAACGTGGTCGGTCTTCCCCTCTGCCAGGTGGTCGAGATGATGACCGAGATGGGGGCGACGGACGTCCTGCCCTTCTGAAGCGAACGCTCCGGGGAGAAGGCATCGATGACCGGCGATCAGACCCCGTTCCTGACCCGACTGGCCGCGGTGAATGCCCGGATCGAGGAGGCCTGCAGGTCCTGCGGCCGAGACCCCGCGGAGGTTCGCCTGGTGGGGGTCTCGAAGACCCGCCCGGCCGCCGAGGTCCTTCAGGCCATCGAGGCGGGGCTCTGCGACTTCGGGGAGAACTACGCCCAGGAACTGGAACGCAAGGCCCGGGAGGTCCGGGAGGCCGGCTGCCATCCCCGGTGGCACTTCATCGGGCACCTCCAGACCAACAAGGTCCGGCGGGTGCTGCCGCTGCTGGCGTCGATCCACTCGGTGGACCGGCCGTCCCTGGTCCGGGAACTGGCCGCCTGGAGCGACCCGGACCGCCCCCTGGAGGTCTTCGTGGAGGTGAACCTGGGCGACGAGGAGGGGAAGACCGGAGCCCGGGCCGGGGATGCCGAGGACCTGTGCCGCCAGGTGCTGGCAGTCCCCGGTCTCCGGCTGGCGGGACTGATGGGAATGCCTCCCCTGGCGCCCGATCCCGAGGCCTCCCGGCCCCATTTCCGGAGGCTCCGGAACCTGCTGCATGACCTGCAGCGGCGCCTGCCCGGCCCGCCGGAAACCTTCCGGCACCTCTCGATGGGCATGAGCGACGACCTGGAGGTGGCGGTCCAGGAGGGGGCCACCTGGGTCCGGGTGGGGACCGCCCTGTTCGGGCCCCGGAGGACGCCGTGAGCCGGGAACGCCCCTGGGTCGCCCCCCTGGTGGAAGCCCTCTTCGTGTCCCTGGGACTGCTCGCGGTCTTCGTCTTCTCGTTCCGGCCCAACTGGGACATCGACATCTTCTGGCACGTCGCCACGGGGCGCTGGATCGTGGAACACGGCGCCCTGCCCCACACGGACATCTTCAGCGCCAGCGACCCCTCCCGGCCCTGGACGCCCTTCCAGTGGCTCTACGAGGTCGCCATGGCGGAACTGGAGTCCCGGACGTCCTTCACGGGCATCCGGGTGATCCATGCCTTCCTGTTCACCGCCACGTTCGCCCTCTGGTGGTGGTGGTTCCGGCGGATCCTCCGGTCCCGGATCACCGCCGCCGTCCTCTGGTCCCTGGCGCTGGTGATCTCGCTGGACCGCTTCCGGGTTCGCCCGGAGGCCTTCAACTTCTTCTTCCTGGCCCTCACGCTGCCGCTGTTCCCCCTGTGGCCGTCGCGGTTCCCCCGCCCGTCCCCCCGCACCCGGGCCGTTCTGCTGGCCCTGATCGGCGCCCTCTGGGCCAATCTCCATGCCGGGGGGGCACTCTGGCTCCCCCTGTCCCTGGCCGCGGTGGCCGCCGGGGCGCTGCTGGCCTGGCTTCCCGATCGTTCCTCCCCGGACCTCCGGCGGGACCTGCGGGAGGCGGGATGGCTGTTCCTGGTCGCCCTGGTCCCGATGATCCCGATGCCCGGATTCCTGAAGGGGGTCCACCAGGCCTTCGCGATGTACCAGGAAAGCATGATCCTGATCCCCGAGTGGCACCCGCCCGCGGCCTATTTCCACCCGGCCTTCGGGGGGAGGCTGACCCCGGCCCACGCGGTCTGCGGGGCCTTCCCCTACCTGCTGCTGCTGGCAATCGCCCTGGTGACGATCCACGGGCTGGTCCGCCACGGCTGGAGGGATTTCCTCCGGCGATACCGGGTCGGGATGCTCGCCCTGGCCTGGCTGAACGCCCTGATGGCGGCCAGGACGGCCCGTTTCCTGTACCTGGACGTCATCGCCCTGGCCGCCCTGCTGGCCAGCCGGGACCGCTGGCCCGCGCCCCGGTGGACGGGCCGCCTGGGAGGCCCCGTGGCGGGCATGATCGCGGTCACCCTGATGGGCATGCTGGCCTTCGACCAGGCCATCGTGAAGGAACGTGGGGGGCTGGACAAGGCCCTGAAGACCCTCGCCCTGGACCTGGAACCGGGCACCTTCCCGGTGGAGGCATCGGACACCATCGAGGCGATGGGCCTCCGGGGCCGCATCTTCCATTTCACCTCCTGGGGGGGGTACCTGATCGGGCGCCACTTCCCCCGGTGCACCGTCTTCACCGACGGGCGGGGGAACTTCACCTCCGAGGAGAAGGACGTGCTGGTCGCCACCCATCGGCCCTGGGAACGGGAGGAGGCCCTCGAGGAGGCCTGGCGGAAATACCCGTTCGAAATCCTGGTGTTTCCGGCGCCGGTCTTCCCGGTCCTGGACTGGGACCGGGACCGGTGGGTGCTGGTCCACCGGGACGACCTGGCCGAGGTGTTCCTGCGCCGTTCGCCCGAAAACGAGGAGAACCTCCGCCGTGCCATCGCCTGGTGGCGGGTCCTGGGGATCGACGCCCCCGACGAACCGGCCGCCGCCGAGGCCCGCTACCTCCGGGTGCTGGCCGAGGAGCGCCTGCGGCGCAAGGAGGTCCAGGAGGCCCTGGCGGAGGCATCCGTGAAGGCCCAGGACCCGGGATCCCCGAGGCGCCGGGCCGAGGGCCTCTTCGAGGGCGCCCACCTGCTCTTCGAGGCCGGGAGGTACGACCTGGCGGCGCGGTTCTTCCGGAAGGCCCTGGAGCAGGGGTTCCGCCACTCCACCTGCGGGCTCTACCTGGCCTGGTCCCTCCACCTGTCCGGGAGGGATTCCGACGCCCGGGAGGCCCTGAAGGCCCACGTGCTGGCTCCGGACCCCGAGGGGAGGCCCGACGCGGGCCCCCTGAAGTACGGGGGGCAGCGGGTGCTGGAATCCCTGGCAAGGAAACTGGGGGTCGAGTCCCCGGGACGATGATAGGATCGGCGTTCGGGAGCGAGGAGGAGGTTCGATGAAGACGACGCTGGACGTGTTGCTGCTGCTGGCCCTGCCCGCCTCGGGCAAGTCGGAGGTCCGCAAGTTCCTGGCATCCCATTCCCCCGAGGAATGCCGGTCGCACTTCTTCCTGGGCCCCACGGTCCAGTTGGACGACTATCCCTACGTCCACCTGATGCGCCGGGTGGACGACGAACTGGAGCGGATGGGCCAGCCCCGGGTGTTCTTCCGGTCCTCGGAAGAGGGGTTCCGGGATCCCCGGGACTGGATCACCCTGATCGAACTGCTGAACGAGGACTGGGCCGCCTTGCATGCCCCCCCGGCCGCCATCCCTCCGCGCTGCGCCGGGGTCCTGCTGGACCGGATCGACGGGGCGGCGGCGAAGGTCGGGATCGATCCCCGCCTGGCCCGGATCCGGGAGGACCGGCGGAGGGTGGTGGAGGAGGAACTGGAAACCGAGAGCCGGATGCTGCTGGAGGATCTCCGCGAAGCGATTCCTCCCTCCCTGGAGGGCCGGACCGTGGTGATCGAGTTCGCCCGGGGAGGACCCGACGGGTCCTCGATGCCGCTGCCCGATCCCCTGGGTTACCGGGCCTCGCTGCAGCGCCTGGCGCCGGACCTCCTGTCGAAGGCGGCCGTGCTCTACATCTGGGTCACCCCCGAGGAGTCCCGGCGCAAGAACCAGGAACGGGCCGACCCCTCCCAGCCGGGGTCGATCCTCCATCACGGGGTTCCGCTGCCCGTGATGCTCGGGGAGTACGGCTGCGATGACATGGAATGGATGATCGGCCAGTCGGACCGCCCGGGCACCCTCCGGGTCGAGGCCCACGGGCGCACCTTCCACGTGCCCGTGGCCCGCCTGGACAACCGGGTCGACCGGACCACCTTCGTCCGGGGGCCGAGGAACCAGTGGGACGGGCAGGCCGTCGAAAGCCTCCGGGCCGCCCTCCACGGCGCCCTGGAATCGCTCGTCTCGACCCCCCGGGAGTGAGGGGCCACCCGGCCCGGCGTCCGCCCCGGGAAGAATCCCGGCTTCAGCGGGAGGCCGCTTCGGCCTTCTGGATCAGCGCCTTCCAGCGGAGGCAGGCCACGGTCCGGGACCCGCCGCGACAGGCCCGGGCCTTCTCCCGTCCCAGGACCGGCCCCAGGGCCCGCAGACGGGATCGGACGTCCTCGAAGAACACCGAGTCCTGGGGGATCGAGAACAGGGCCTGCAATGCCGCTTCCAGCCTGCCTTCCGCCTGGTCCCGATCCGAGGCGGCCAGGGTCTCCGCCGCCCGGCGTTCCCTTGCCAGCCGGTTCTCGATCCGCACGGCCGCCGGGTCCAGGGGATGGGCGGCGAGCACCTCCCGAACCAGCCGTTCGGCGTCGTCGATCCTTCGCTGGTCCAGCATCCGCCGGGCCTCCTCGATCGTCCCGGCGACGTCCCGGGATCCTTCCCCCGTGCCCTGCCCCGCCGCCTCGGGTCCCGGCCCGGCACCGTGCATCTCGGTTGCCTGCATCGCCGGGTCGGGTCCCGGCGGACCGCCCGGGACGGGGGCGTTTGACGCCCCGGCCGACGTTCCGTCCCCGGAGGTCCCTCTGGCGAACCACCAGGCGGCCCCGCCGGCGGCAAGAACCGCGGCGGCCAGGACCGCGATCCCCAGCCGCCAGGCCCACCGGAGACGCGCCCGGCGGCTCCGGATCGTCCCGGCCTCGGGCAGTTCCACCAGGAACTCCACGTCCCCGAACCGGAGGCGATCCCCGTTGGCCAGTTCCCGGGCCCGGATGCGGGAATCGTTCACGAAGACCCCGTTCGCGCTGTCGAGGTCCTCGACGATCACGGAGCCGTCCATCCGCACCAGCAGCCGGGCATGGTTCCGGCTGACCGAGGGGTCCAGCAGCACCAGGCCGCAGTCCCTTCCCCGGCCCACCATCATCACGTCCTGGGACACCTCGGTCACCTGGTCCCGCACTCCCGGACTGCGACCCACCAGGCGCATCCGCAGCGCTTCCGCCGCCGGAGCCCGGGGCCCACGGACCCGGATCCGGAACTCCCCGATCCGCAGCACATCCCCGTCCTCCAGAATCCGCGGCTCCTGAACCCGGTGGTCCCCGATCCAGATGCCGTTGGAGGAACCGAGATCCTCCAGGACCAGGCGCCCCCTCTGGATCGAGAAACGGGCGTGCCGGCGAGAGACGCTCTCGGAGGGAAGGACCAGGTCGCACTGCCGGCTGCGCCCGGCCACCAGGATGCCGTCGAGGATCTCCCGCTGGTCCGAGACGACCCCCAGCCGATCCTCGACGATCAGCCACCAGCCCGACGGGTCGGCCATTGCAGGAATCCCCAACGCCGGCGATCGCCCGGATCTACCCGGGAGACCGCAGGCTCGCCAGGCGGCAGCCGCCAGCCGGAACCGTCTCCAGGCAGGCCACCTGCCGGACCATCCGGCGGGCCATCGACCGGGCCCCGTTCTCCGGGAGACCGGGGATTGCCAGCATCAGCATCGCTTCCAGGTGCGATACCGGAGAGGAGTCCCCGTCTCCCGCGGACCAGCCCGCCAGGAGTCCGCTGCCCGACAGGGACTGGCGGGCCAGCAGGGGCAGGTCGTCCACCTGGAGGTCCACCGCGACCACCAGGTCCGGCCGCAGGGAAGCCAGCAGGGTGGCTCCGGCGGGGCCCATTTCGGCCAGGGCCCGCCGGTCGAGCCGGATCAGGCCCGATCCGGCCTCGGTGCCGCCGGGGCCTCCATCGAGCACCGCCACGCGGAAGTTCCCCGGCAGGGTCGAAAGCAGGGCCATCGCGAACCCTCGCCTCTGGGCGGGAGTGCCTCCCAAGAGGGCGACTCCCTGTCGATCCAGGATCGACTGCCGCAACAGGTCGGCCTCCGGCTGGGGCACCCGGCCCTCCGAGATCCATTCGGACCAGGCGGGGTGCTTCAGCAGGCACCGCTCGACCCGGATCACCCGGCCCCCGACCGCAACCGGTGGATTGACCACCTGGAGGGAGAAGCCTTCCATCAGAGTGGCCTGCACGAATGCCTGGCCCAGGGCCTCCCGGGGAAGTCCGGCCAGGGTCGCCAGCCGTTCCAGGACCCGGTCCTGCCCCTCCCGGGACGAGAAGCCCTTGGCGATCCGATCCACCCGGTCGCCCCGGCAGGCCAGCACCTGGTCCTTCCCGATGGTCATCATTCCGTGGAGGGTCTCGTCGGCCAGCAGTTCCTCGAAGGGGCCCAATCCGAGGAACTCGTAGAGCAGGTCCTGGGTCACCTCGTAGGGGTCCACCTCCGGACCGATGCGGCCCTCTCGCCGGAGCCGGTCCACCAGGCGCATCACCCCGTCCGAGAGGCGCTGCCAGGCCTCGTCGGTGATCTCGTGGGTCGCCGGGTCGATCCCCGCGAAGACCGAGTTCCTCGCGGCTTCCGCCAGGAGTTCCATGGCCTTCACGTACCGCTCGGGAGCCGTCAGGTCCCCGGCTTCCAGGGGTCGGCGGGACACGGCGGACAGGCGGCTGGGAACCGAGACCGACACCTCGGGCGGTGCGGGCGCCTTCGCGGGGGGAGGAGGAGGCGGGGTCGCCGAGGGGGTGGTGGGGGCGACCCGGCTGGTGATCGGCTGCTCGACCGACTCCTGGGAGGGGGGAGCCTCGACCTCCACCTCGAGGTCGAGGGGAACTTCGACTCCCGGCTGGCTGGCCTCGGGAGGCGGGGGCGGCGGCTCGACGTCGAGGGCCGGCATCGCCACCGTCGCCCGGTACTGGGCCATCTCCTCCGGCGGGGGCGGCAGGGGGGTCGGCTCGTGGACTCCCGTCGTCCCCTGGACCTCGGAGAAGCGGAGGATGTAGTCCCCGATGTAGACCCGGTCCTCGGCGCTCAACTGCCTCGGCCCCGTGATGCGTCTTCCGTTCACATAGGTGCCGTTGGTGCTCTTGAGGTCCGTCAACACCACGGTGCCTCCCTCGACCTGGACCATCGCGTGGCGCTTCGAGACGTTCGGCTTCGGGAGGACAATCAGGTTGCCCTGGACCCGCCCGATGGTCACCGCGGTGACGTCGAACAGGTGCTCGTGCTCCAGACCCCCCTTCTCGGCCACCGTGACCTTCAACATCCTGCCGTGCCCCCTCTGCGGTCGGAAAGGCATTGTCCCCGAGCCCTCCCGCGATGTCAACGAAGGAACCCAGCCGGAACCTGGGCCTTCCCGGCCGGGAGGGATCGGCGCCCCTCCCCGGAACCGGCGGGGAACAAACCGGGGACGCCGGTGGTCTCGTTGCCGGGGAGGGGCCGTTCCGTTAGCATCCCCCTGGAACGGGGAACCGGTGATGAAGGCGTCGGAAAGGGCCTGGCTGATCTGGATCGCGGTCCCCTGGTGGACTGCCTGCTCCCCGAAGGTCCAGCAGATCCGAATGGACCCGATGGAGTTCGTCGCCCAGCATACCGAGGAGGGGATCGCGGTGGACCTCCTGGATCCCGAGGTCCTGTTCCGGGAAGGGACCGAGGCCTGGGAGGCCCGCCGCCTGGAGGAGGCCGCGCGGAAGTTCGGATGGATCGCGAGGCACTTCCCGGACTCTCCCTGGGCACGGCCGGCGCTCTACAACCGGGCCCTGTCGCTGCTGGCCGCCGGGCGTCCCGGGGAGGCCGCCGAGGACCTCCAGGCATTCCTTCGGAAATACCCCGACGACGAGGACCTCCCCGACGTGCTGGCCAAGGCGGGCCAGGCCTTCCAGGAATCGGGCCGCTGGGCGGAGGCCGAGGCCGCCCTCCGGCGGCGCCTTCGGTTTCCCATGACCCTATTCCAGGAGTTCGAGGTCCGGGCCCGCCTGGCCCGGGTGCTCCGGATGCTGGGCCGGGGTTCCGAGGCCCGGGAGGAGGTCCAGCGCGTGCTGTCCCTGGCCGACCGCAACGCCACGGTGCCCACGGTGAACGGGAACGAGTTCGTGGCGATGGCCTCCTTCGAGGGGGCGGAGACGTGGCACGACCTCTTCTCGCGGATCCGGTTCGTGCTGCCCACCGAGCGCATGGAGAAGGACCTGGAGGACAAGGCCACCCTCTTCCTGAAGGCCCAGGCGGAGTACCTGAGGACCCTGCGACTGGGCAACGTGTACTGGAGCGTCCAGGCGGGGCTTCGGATGGGACGCCTCTACGAGGAGTTCTACGACGACCTCCTGGGGGCCGAGATCCCCCCGGAACTGAACCCGGAGGACCGGGAGATCTACCTCCAGGAGTTGCGGCGCAAGGCCCGCCCCCTCGTCGCGAAGGCGGTGGCGACCTACGAGAGGAACCTCTCCCTGGCCCGGGTCCACGGAGCCAGGGAGGAATGGCTCGGGGACCTCCCGGTCCGGATCGCCCGACTGCGACGGATCCTCGAAGAGATCCCCGAGTCGCCTCCCTGACCCTCAGGAATTCGCCCCCGCCTCCCCGACTCCGCGGGTCCAGGGCCCCCCCCTGCGGATCAGTTCCTCGAATGCCTCGGCCGACACGGGACGGCTGAAGAGGTAGCCCTGGGCATAGTGGCAGCCCAGTTCCCGCACGGCCGAAAGGTGCATCTGGGTCTCGACCCCCTCGGCGATGGTCTCCATCTTCAGGGACTGGGCCAGCGTCACGATCGCCCGGACCAGTTCCCGGGAGGCCGCGTGGTCGATGCTGGACACGAAGGATCGATCCACCTTGATGGTCCGGATGGGGAAGCGCTGGAGGTAGGACAGGGAGGAGTACCCGGTCCCGAAGTCATCCAGTTGGAGCCGCACTCCCATGCGGTCGATCTCCTGGAGCATCCGCAGGATCTCCCCGAGGTCCTCCATCAGGAGGCTCTCGGTGATCTCGACCTTCAGGCAGGCGGGAGGCAGCCCCGATTCGGCCAGGGCCTCCCGGATGATCGCCAGGGGCTTGCCGTGGGTGAACTGCCGGGCCGAGAAGTTGACGCTGATGGTCAGGTCCCCCGCTTCGGGGAATCGCTGCCTCCACCCCGCGGCCGTCCGGCAGGCCTCCCGGAGCACGAACTCCCCGATGGGGAGGATCAGCCCGGTCTCCTCGGCCACCCCGATGAACTCCCCGGGGCTCCGGGTGCCGAGTTCCGGGTGCATCCACCGCACCAGGGCCTCGGCGCCGGTCACCCGGTCCCGGAGGAGATCCACGATGGGCTGGAGGAAGACCGCGAACTGTCCGGCTTCCACCGCGTGCCGCAGGTCGGACTCCAGCTGGACCCGGCGGGAGATCTCCTGGTGCATCTCCCGGCTGAACGCCACGATGCGGTTCCGGCCACCCTCCTTGGCCCGGTACATCGCCGTGTCGGCATCCCGGAGGACCTCCTCGGCACTCCGGTATTCCGCCGTGCTCCTGGCCAGGCCGATGCTGGCATTGGGAATGAACTCCTGGCCCTGGATGAGAAGGGGACGGGAGAGGTGCTGCTGGATCCGCTCGGCCACCTCCTGGGCGTCGGCCGGGTCCCGGAGGTCGTTCAGCAGCACCGCGAACTCGTCGCCGCCCAGCCTCGCCACCGTGTCCCCCGCCCGCAGGCACTCGGAAATCCGCCGGGCGACCCCCTTCAGGAACTCGTCGCCGGCCGAGTGCCCCAGGCTGTCATTGATGTCCTTGAAGCGATCCAGGTCCAGGAACAGCACCGCGAAGAAATACCACCCCCGACGGCGCGCCACCGCGAGGCTCTGGTTCAGGCGATCCAGGAAGAGGATCCGGTTCGGCAGCCCGGTCAGCGTGTCGTGGAGCGCCATCCGCTCCATCTGCTCCTGGACCTCGTGGCGCTCGGTGACGTCCACCAGGCTTCCGACCGCCCGGATCACCTCCCCCCGGGAATCCCGCACCAGCACCACCCGGGCCTCGAACCAGAGCCAATCCCCGGACTTCCCGTGGTAGCGGAACTCCCCGTACCATCTCGACTGCTGCCCCTGACAGGCCGCGGCCAGGGACTCCTCCACCCGGATCCGGTCCTCGGGGTGGGCCCAGAGCCGCCACTCCGTGAGGGGATCCCCCTGCCAGTCCGGGGAGAGGTCCATCATCTCCCGCAGGCGCGGAGACAGGTAGGTGGTCCCCTGGCGGAGGTCGTGGTCCCACAGGCCCAGGTCCGCCGACTGGAGGGCCAGGGCGTACCGCTCCTCGCTCTGCTGCAGGGACTCCTGTCGGACGCGGAGCTCTGTGACGTCCCGGCAGCAGATCGCCACCTCCTCCCCGATGGGAAGGACATGCCACTCGTACCAGGTGCCCCGGGAAGGGCAATGGACCTCGAAGATCCCTCGCCGGCCGTCCCGGACGGCCACCCCGATTCCGTCGTCCCCCTCGCTGAGGCCCGAAAGAGCCTCCGAGGCCTCCCGGCCGATCCAGACTCCCTCGCCCAGGATCTCCTCGGCCGGACGGTTCAGGCGGATGATCCGCCCGTTCGCGTCCACCAGGATGAGTCCCACCGAGGCGGTCTCCAGGGCCAGAGCCAGCGTCCGGCACCAATGTTCCGTCTGCTCCCGCAGGGGCTCCTCTTCCGGGATTTCCTCCAGGTACGTCAGGCGCCCCAGCACTTCGTTCCGGCCGCTCCGGAGCACCCGGGAACGCACCCGGAAGCCCCGCTCCCCTCCCGGGGACGGCAGGGAGCAGGTCCCGCGGGTCCAGCCGTCCTCGCTCTCCTCGGCCCCCTGCAACGCCAGGGCCAGCCGGGGCAACACCTCGGACAGCGGCTGGCCGATCAGCCCGGTCGTCCATTCCCCGGCCCTCAGGACCAGGCGCCGGGCCGCGTCGTTCATCAGCCTCAAGCGGGACGCTTCGTCGAGGACCAGCAGCGGATCCGGGAAGGCCTCGAAGAGGGACCTCCACCTCGCGTTCTGCCGGGCCAGGGACCGGTTCGATTCCTGGATCTCCGACAGGATGTCGCTGAAATCGCTGTGGAGGCGATCCCGGATCACCATCATCTCGGCCTGGTTGAAGAAGCCGTCCAGCAGAGGGCACAGGTCCAGCGCCTCGGCGTTCCCTTCCCCGCTCCCCAAAGCGACCAGGCGGCGCAGGAAGGCCCGGCGGACATCCTTCAGCAGCCCCATGAACAGGCTGATGTCACCTCCCCGGTCCCGGTAGGACCGGGCCACCTGGAGAATCGGCCCCCAGACCGGGTGGTCCGTCGAGGGCGGGTCGAGTTCCCTGGGAGGCCTGGGTGTCCTCTGGAGTCCCAGAAAACATTTCAGGGCCTGACAGAGGGTTCGGAGGAGATCCCGGACCTCGATCAGGTCCCCGGACGCGAAGGGCTGCCCCGGGCCGCCGGCCACCTCCTCCAGGACCAGTGCCGCCAGGAACTCGTCTTCCTGCGTGAAGTGCCTCCAGAGATCGGCCACCGTCACTCCCCCTTCCCCGGGCCGCCGGGCTATCTTCCCTTGAAGGCGAGGCAACCGGCAACTTCCATTTCTCCATCGGCATTCACCCGAAAAAAGCCGATAGGGAGGCAGGAGTTCTTCTCCCGATCCCCGAGAGCCCCGGAGTGCTATCTTCCCGATCCGGGGATCGAGGGAGGCCCGCCATGACCAGGATTTCCAGCCGACGGACGAGGGACCGGACTCCCGGGATCCGGCAGGCGGCCATCGGGATTCTGCTCCTTGCAGGATGCGGCCATTCGGGATCCTCCCAGGCCCCGGATCCGGTGCTCCCGGGGGACCATGCGGCAGCGGAGTCCGCCGAGGAGGGGGCCGGAGACCTGCCGAAGCCCCCGGTCCGGGTGATCTGCGCGGCTCCGGAGGCGGTTTCGGGAAAGTGGTACCACGAGGCCGTGGGCTACGAGGTCTTCGTCCGGTCCTTCGCCGACTCCGACGGCGACGGGATCGGGGATCTCCGGGGCCTGGCCGGACGACTGGATTTCCTGAACGACGGGGACCCTTCCACCGACCGAGACCTCGGCGTGGACCTCCTGTGGCTGATGCCGATCACCCGAAGCCCCTCCTACCACGGCTACGACGTCACCGACTACCGCCGGGTCCAGCCCGAGTACGGCACCGAGGAGGACCTGGCGGCGCTGCTCGAGGCGGCCCACGCCCGGGGCATCCGGGTGGTGATGGACCTCGTGATCAACCACTCCTCCAGTACGCACCCCTGGTTCCTGGCCGCCCGGTCGTCCGCCGCCGACCCGCGCCGGGACTGGTACGTCTGGTCCCCGGTCCCCCTCGACTGGGGCCAGCCCTGGAATCCGGGGGCCGGGACCTGGCACCGGGCCGGGGATGCCTGGTACTACGGGCTGTTCTGGGAGGGGATGCCGGACCTGAACTGGCGGAACGACGGCCTGATGGCCGAGATGACCGACGTGGCCCGGTACTGGCTCGGGAAGGGCCTGGACGGATTCCGGCTGGACGCCGCCCGGTACCTGGTGGAGGACGGCCCCGGGGAGGGACAGGCGGACACCCCCGGGACCCACGCGGCCTTGCGCGCCCTCCGGGCCGCCACCGACACCGTCCGGAGGGACGCGCTGCTGGTCGGGGAGGTCTGGACCGACACGGCCACGGTGGGGACCTACCTCGACGCCTCGGGGATCCGGGAACTCCCGATGGCCTTCGACTTCGACCTGGCCGGCGCCCTGGTGGAGGGCATCCGGAACGCCAGCGCCTCGGGGGTGAGACAGGCCCTGTGCAACCACCTGGGCCTCCCGGCGGGACCGGCGGCGCTGGGGACGTTCCTGACCAACCACGACCAGGTCCGCCTGGCCACGGCGATCGAGCATCGCGGGGACGCCGGCCGGAGAATCGCCGCCGTCCTGCTGATGACGCTGCCCGGAGTCCCCTGGATCTACTACGGGGAGGAGATCGGACAGCGCAACGGGACCGGTGGCGGGGACGAGGCGAAGCGCCTGCCGATGCAGTGGAGCGCCGGGCCCGGGGGCGGATTCACCACGGGCGTCCCCTGGATGGCCCCCCGGGACACCGAGGCCTCCCGGACCGTCGCGGGACAACAGGAGGACCCCGGGAGCCTGCTGTCCTGGTACCGGAGGCTGATCCGGATCCGGAAGTCCCATCCAGCCCTTGCCCGGGGCAGCGCCGAGGTGCTGGACCTCGACGGGACGGCGGCACGCCCCCTGGCGGTGCGCCGGGCGTCCGGCGACGAGACGGTGCTGGTGGTGGCCTCCCTGGCGGCCCGGGAGAACCGCGTGACGATCCCCGGCGAGGTCCTCGGATCCGCCCTGCGCTGGGAGGACCTGCTGTCGGGCCAGACCTTTTCCAGGGAGACGCCTCAGGCGGACCTGCCGCTGGACCCCCTGCCGCCCTTCGGAGCGGTGGTGATCAGGGCCTCGCCATAGAGGCCCATCAGGCGATCCACCACCCGGTCCCAGTGGAACTCCGACCGGACCCGCTCCCGCCCCCGGGAACCCATCGCCCTTCCTCGATCCGGGTCCTGGAGCAGCGTCGCGACGGCATCCCGGAAGGCCCCAAGATTCCCCGGTTCCACCAGCAGGCCGTCCCGGTCGTGGCGGATCACGTCGGGAACGCCTCCCACCCCGCAGGCCACCACGGGCAGGCCGGCGGCCCATCCTTCCAGGATCACGATGCCGAAGGGCTCGTGGACCGAGGGCAGCAGCAGGATCTCCGCCGCCGCATAGGCGTCCCGGAGGTCCGAGGTTCCGGCGGGGAGGCCCGGCACCAGGGTCGCATGGCCGCCCGACCGTTCCACCTCCTCCCGGACCTGGGCGGCATAGGCCTCGTGGGTGACCGGGCCGATGAGCAGCAGGTGGAGGTCCCGGAATCGCGGCAGCAGTTGTTCCAGGACCTGGAGGGAGGTCCGCTGGGCCTTCTGGGGATCGATCCGCCCGACCTGGAGCAGCACGCGGGCCCCCCGGGGAATCCCGTAACGCTCGCGGAACGCCTGCCCGTCGCCTCCCTGGAAGCGGGCCGGGTCCACCCCGTTCGAGAAGCGGTGCACCCGGACCCGGGGATCCCGCCGACGCAGGACCTCCTCCTCCCGGCGGCCCAGCACCAGCACTCCCGCCGCATCCTGGAGCACCCGGTGGGATCCCAGGGCCCACCCCAGGATCTTCCCCCACTCGAGGGTCCCCCGCCGAGCCTCCCGGTAGGACTCCTGTTCCGAGGCGGGGATGTCCTCGACGCCGCCGTGGATCGTCACGAAGTAGGGGATGCGGCGGATCGCGGCGACCGTCCGGACGATCCCCCCCAGGCGGTTGCCGGTATGGAGATGGAGGACGTCCAGTTGCGGGGTCTGCAGCAGCGCGGCCATCAGGGAGAACGACACGAGGTTGCCCCCCTTCAGGTCCATCGCGTGGCGTTGCTCCGGTGAGAGGCCCAGGAAGGGGTAGAAGTAGGGAAAGCGCCGGACCTCGACCCCCTCGATGGTCTCCTCCCGGCGATCGGCCAGGGCCTCGGGGCACCAGATCGCCACCCGGTGCCCCTGGCGCTGCTGGCGGGTCGCCACCTCCAGCACCACCGACTCGGTGCCTCCCCAGTGGGACCGGGTGAAGCGCCGGGGGACGTGGACGATGGTCATGACTCCGCCTTCTGGCAGGCTCGCCGGAGGAGGTCCTCCAGCTGGTCCACGTACCGGGTCATCGTGAACCCCTCCTCGACCGATCGGCGCCCCTCGGCCGCCAGGCGCCTCCGGAGAGAGTCGTCCCGGACCAGGAGATCCAGCGCATCCGCCAGGGCCTCGGGATCGGCCTTGGGAACCACCCAGGCATTCCGGCCGTGGTGCAGGAACTCCCCGTGCCCTCCCTCGGCGGTGCTGATCACGGGGGTTCCGCTGGCCATCGCCTCCAGGTGGGTCAGCCCGAAGGGCTCCCGCCAGACCGACGGGAAGACGAAGAGGTCGTGGCCCCGGTAGATCTCCGGCAGTTCCCCCGGGGGTCGCCTTCCGGCCAGCGTCACACCGGGCACCCCGGCGGCCTGGCGCCGCAGGGTTTCCCGGAAGGGCTCGGGACCGTCCCCGACAACCGTGACCTGGACCGGGCGGCCCCGGCGGTGCAGCCGGAGGGCCGCCTCGACCAGCACGTCCACCCCCTTGTCCGGGTGGATCTGTCCCGTGTAGAGGACCCGGGGCGGATGGCCGGTCATCCCCCCGGGGTCCTCCTTGCAGGGGAACCGCTCCAGGGGAATGCCCTGGTAGATGACCTCCGCACCGGCCACCGGCACGCCCGCCCGGAGGAGGTCCTCCCGGAGGCACTGGCTGATGCAGGTGCACCAGCGCAGGTCCACCGCCTCCAGCGTGTCGCGATGGACGAGGGTCTTCTCGAGGGCCCAGCGGACCAGTCCACGGGGCGATGCGCCCGGGGGATGGACCGCGTAGGCCTCAGGCCAGAGGTCGTTGAAGGTGAAGACGACCGGGAGGCCCTGTTCCTGGCAGGCCCGGACCGCCCCCAGCGTCAGCCGGCGCTGGCTCCAGGCGAAGGCGACGTCGAAGGGCCCCTCCCGGCGGATCAGGTCGCGGGTCTCCCGGAGGTTGTGGCGGGTGACCTGGTGGCGGCGGATCGGGTCCGATCGATAGGGCTCCCCGAACGGCTGCTCCAGGCACAGCGACCGGAAGACCCTCGCCACCGGGGGATCCCCTCCCGAGTCGGGGCCGGACCCGGTGGTGGCGACCGTCACCGAGTGTCCCCGGCGCTCCAGGGCTTCGGCCACCTGGCCGCAGAGGATTTCGTAGCCGCCCAGGAACAGGGGCGGGAACAGGTTGGTCACCATCAGGATCCGCAACCGGACGTCCCCGGGCCGATTCATGTCCCTTCCGCCGCGCGGGTCTTGAAATCCCTGCCGATCCAGTTCCGGGCCAGCACCAGCATCACCGGGGAGGAGATGGCGATGAGGCCGTAGAGGAACCACATGGTTTCCGTGTCGAGCCCTTCCGGGGGCACCCCCTTCGGGCAGTACCGGGCCAGGAACCAGCCACTGTAGAGGGACGTGACCACCTTGGTCAGGAACCAGGGGAACTGGGCGACCCCCATGTAGGCCCCCGTGCGCCCCTCGGGGGCGATTTCCGCGGCGTACTGGAGGAACCGGGGCTGCCACATCGCCTCCCCGACGGTCATCAGCACCAGGTAGCCGAAGAGGGTCCCGAAGGAGGGACCGAGGGCCAGCAGGAAGGTCGGCGCGGCCATCACGGCCGTCCCGAGGATCATCATGTCGTAGACCTTCCGTTTCTGGGTCACCGCGGTCACGATGGGGACCAGCACGAAGATCAGCAGGGGGTTGAAGTTCACCGCCAGTTCGAAGTTCTGGCCGATCCAGGTCCCGTGGTAGGCCCGTTCCACGTACATGGGCAGCGTGAGCCAGTTGTGGGCAAAGAGGGTCTGGACCGGAATCAGGCAGAAGATGAAGAACGAGAACTTCGGGTCCGCCAGGGGGTGGTTCCGGATCCAGCGGACCAGGGAGAAGGGTTCCGCGGGACCCTGGGCGGCCTGGGGAGCCTTCTGGGGTTCCTCCGAGGCCTCCTTGCCCGATGCAACGCGGGCCGCCGCGATGGCCTCCCGCTCCACCCGGCGGGTCAGCAGCAGCCCCAGGGCGACGATTCCCACCAGCGTCAGCCCCGTATAGACCCAGTAGGTTCCGGGAATGCCGAGGCCGGCGTACTTCTCGTCCCGGAGCAGGAAGGCGAAGGAAGGGAGCCATCCCCCCAGGTTCATCAGGGCATAGAGCATCGCGTAGCCCATGCCTGCCGTCTCGGGAGTGGTGAACTGGCGCACGGCCGAGTAGGCCGCCGGCTGGTACATCCCGTAGCCCAGCACCACCAGCAGGATGCCCCCCATCACCAGCAGGTGGATCGGGGATCCCAGGCCGTCCGGCGCCAGTCCGAGGAACGACGCCGCCGAGATCGCCAGCCGCCCCAGCAGCATCAGCCCCAGGGCCGCCAGCATCGCCACGCGGACTCCCCACTTGTCCGCGAGTCCCCCGAACAGGAACATGCTGAAGGTGATGCCCCAGGTCAGGACTCCGACCATGCGCCCGGCCCACACGTCGTCCAGGCCGATGGCCTCGTTGAAGAACATCGCCAGGTAGCCCAGCATGCCGAAATAGACCAGTCCTTCCAGGAAGTACGACAGGTTGACCCCCCAGAGGGCCCGGGGGGCATGGACCAGGTCCACGAACGGCTGGGTGAGTTCCCGCCACCAGGGTCCCGCAGGTGCCTTCGCCTCGGTCGCCATCTCACGCTCCTGTGGAGGAAGAACCGCCGGAATCCCCATCCGGCGACAAGGATACCACCCCCGGGGTTCCGCCGTGGGAGGGGGAGCCCCGGAGGAAGGAACGCACCAGGGCCAGCCTGGTGAAGTGCCCCTGGGTCAGCAACTCGATCCGGTGCCAGCGACCGAGCAGGGACCGGGCGATCCGGTCCTCGGGCCAGCCCCGGGCATGGAACTGCAGCACCCGTTCCCCCAGTTGCCGGTAGTAGTCGATCTTCCGGTTCAGGGCCTCGACCGGGTCCCCGGGAATCCGGGCAGCCCCCGGCAACATCACCTTGGGGCGCAGGGCGGCGATCCGCTCCAGGGAGGCGATCAGCGCCCAGATGTCGGCGTCGCTCCGGATGCCGATGTCCCTGCCACCGACGTACAGGTCCCCGGTGAAGAGGTACCCCCGATCCTCCTCCAGGAAGCAGAGATGATCCGGGGAATGGCCCGGGGTGTGGACCACCCGGAAGCGGAAGGGTCCCGCGGTCACCACGTCGCCGTCGGCCAGGTCGGTGCCTCCGGACACCGCGTCGGGCCATCCCCAGACCAGGCGCCGGTAGATCTGCTCGGGCTGCTCCCTTTTCGGATCGCGGAGCACCCGGAGCGTCTCCCGATGGGCCCCGATGCCCGCTTCCGGGAATGCCCGGCGCAACGCGCCGACCCCGCCGATGTGGTCCTCGTGGGAATGGGTCAGCAGGACCTGCCGGATGGGTAATGGGCCCAGGGCGGCCACCAGGGCCTTCCCCCGGTGCACCGGTCCCGCGTCCACCATCACGTCTCCCAGGCGGTAGCAGGTGGTCCAGTAGCCTCCCAGCAGGCGGCGCCCCCGGGCCGGGAGATCGAACCGGGTCACCTCCCCGATGTCCTGCCGTCTCACCACGCGTCCCCCGGGGAACGTTCCAGGCGGCCCTATGGTAGTCCGCTCCGCCAGGTCGTGCATCCGCGGCGCGAAGACGTACCGCACCGGTGCTTCCCGGCCCTGTTGCCCCGGAAGGACGGGACGTACCGGATCTACAACTACACCTCGCCCCTCGACGGGCCGGACCTTTCCTGGATCGAGGGACAGATGGGACCGACGGTGATCGTCTCGACGGACCTCGCCTTCCGGCCCCGGGGGTCCGATCAGGGTCCCGAAGACGGCGCCCCGGCGGTCCCCTGAACCCCGGCCGTGTCCGTCCCGGGAAGGGGCGGCGATTCCCGGGCCGCGACGTAGCGGTTCCAGAGGTCCTCCCGGCGGGCCAGCAGGGCGTCCACATAGGTTCGGAGCCCCTCGGCCATCATCAGGAACTGGGCCGCCTGGTCCATCGCCACCTCGCCCCGCCGGCCCATCCGGAACAGGTCCAGGAACAGTCCCCGCTTGTCCCGGTCCCCGCTGAAGAGGTAGGACCGCACCAGGCGGGCCGAGAAGGAGACCCGGGTGCCGAAAGACGGCCGGACCCTCGCGGGCCGCCGGAATCCCCCGATGCCGAAGGCCTTGCGGGCCTTGCGGCGCAGGTCGGCCCAGGAATAGGCACCGTCCAGCAGGTCCAGGAAGCGGTCGTAGGTCTCCCGTTCCGGGATCCGCCCTCCCCGCTTGTTGGGAACCAGGCTGTTCTGGAACGAGGGGGGCAGCGCGATCCGGCGTCCCTCCGCGGTGACCCGCCGCTCCAGGTCCGTGCCCTCCAGGACCGTCAGCAAGTTCAGCATCAGGTAGGAAAGGCCGGTCCTCTGGGCGAATTCCCGCACCGCGTCGTAGGCCTCGGGTCCGTCGGAGTCGAAGCCCAGCACGAAGGCCCCGATGCAGTGGATCCCCTCGCGGTGCATCGCCTCGATGGCCCGCTCGTACTCGTCGATCCGGAACTGGGTCTTCCGGGCCTCGGCCAGCCCCTCCTCGGTCAGGGACTCGAATCCCAGCACCAGGGAACTGCAGCCCGCCTCGGCCATGTCCCGGAGCAGGTCCCGGTCCCGGGTGACCTCCAGGGAGGCCAGGGCGGACCACTGGACCTCCAGGGGCTTCAGCCCCGCCATCAGCTGCCGGGCATAGTCCTTCCGGGCCGTCAGGTTGTCGTCCACGAAACTGAGAAACCGGCTGGGAAGCCCCTGGATCTCCTGGAGCACGGCTTCCAGGGGACGGTACCTCGGGCGACGGCCGTAAAGGTGGTGGACCAGGCAGAAGTCGCAGTGGTGGGGGCATCCCCGGCTGACCTGGACCCCGAGAGCCATCACCTGCCGGGTGTCCACCAGGTCCCAGCGGGGCGCGGGAATCCGCCCGGGGTCGGGCACCCCCCGGGCCTGGTACACGGGCTGCAGGCGGTTCCCCTCGGCGTCCGACAGCAGGTCCCCGAAGAGGTCCTCGGCCTCCCCGACGACCACCGCGTCGCAGTGCCCGAGGACCTCGGCCGTCCGGGTGGAGGCGTAGGGTCCTCCCATCACCACCCGGCTCCCCGCCTCCCGGAAGGTCCCGGCCAGGGAATATCCCCGCTCGACGTTGGTGCTCAGGGTGGTGATGGCCACCAGGTCGAAGGGCTCCCGGACCGGGACCTCGTCCATCTCCTCGTCCACGATCCGGACGTCCCAGGACGGGGGAACCAGGGCGGCGAGTACCGGCAGGGCCAGGGGGGTCGTGGCCACCTTCCGCCCCATCAGGCGGCCCATCTCCTTCAGGGCCCACAGGTTGCGGAACTCGTGCCGGGGGCTGACGAGCAACAGTCTGGGACGCCGCCGCTTCATCGGAATGGGTCCTGGAAACGACTGGAAGGTACCGGGGATCGGCCTCCCGGTCAACGGATCGCCCGGCGGGCGGCCATTCCGGCTGCGGCTGCCGGACTTCAGGGCCCGGGGGCCGAGCCCGCGCCTTCCGGATCCTCCCACCGATCCGCCAGGATCGACGACAGGACCTCCAGGAACGCCTCGTCGCTGGCATCGAAGGCCGCCGGGCGATGGCCGTCCACGTCGATCTGCCCGAGGATCTCCCCGTCCCGGCGGACCAGCACGACCAGTTCCGATCGGGTCTTCCAGGAGCAGGCGAGGTAGTCGGCCCGGAGGGAGACGTCCGGAACGACCTGGTTGCGGCCCTCGGCCACCGCCGTCCCGCAGACCCCGGTCCCCACCGGGATTTCCCGGTGTTCCGTCGGCTCCCCGACGAAGGCGTCCAGCATCAGCAGGTTCCCTTCCAGTCGATAGACCCCGACCCAGTCCCATCCGGGAAGACGCGCCAGGACCTCCATCACCTGCTGCCGGAAGAGCCGGCCTCGGCCAGGGATCCCTTCCACCTGCCGGGCGACGGTCCGTGCCGTGTCCTCGGATATCACGGGATCTCTCCAGGAGGGGGGAGCAGTCGCAGGGCGGCCTCGACGGGCCGGTGATCCGACGCCAGCACGCGGGGAACGGCCCGCTGGGCGGACCCGGCGAATCCCCGGTGGAACAGGTAGTCGAGGCGCCGGTTCGGGGAGGGGGCCGGGAAGGTCAGGGAGGCCTCGGCGGGGGCCTCCGGGGCCTCGTCCAGGAAGACCTCCCGGATCCCCGGTACCGCCCGGATGGCCTGGATGGTCCCGTCGGTCGTGAAGTCGGTATCCGGCTCGTCGGGGAAGTCCTTCCGCCGGGGGGCATCGGCCGGCACCGCGTTGAAGTCCCCGCCGACCACCAGCAGGCGGTCCGGACCGATCGCGGCCAGCCGATCCGCCAGCACGGCCGCCTGCTGCTCACGGTTCCCCTGCCAGAACGCCTCCAAGTGGACGTTCGCCACGGCCAGGAGCGTCCCGCTCCCCAGGTCCAGGTCCGCCCATTGGATCGCCCGGTGGAGGGAAAAGATCCGGTACCACCAGGGGGCTTCGGACGCCCGGGGCAGGGGTTCCCGGCGGCAGCCCCGGATCGGGAAGCGGCTCAGGATCGCCTGTCCGCTCCGGACCCGGCCCAGGTGGCCCGCGGGATTCCAGCCGGGATGAGGCACGTACCGGACGTCCCAGGTATCGACGAAACAGCCGTGGGGCAGGTCCGAATGTTGAAGCAGCCACTGGAACTGGTCCACCGCGCCGCTCCGCCGGGCCCCCCGGTCCACCTCCTGGAGGAGCACCAGGTCCGGCTGGACGGCCCGGATTCCCTCGACAACGGCCTGGAGGTTCCGGATCACGTGATCCGCGTCGTAGATCCCCGTGGGCTGCCCTTCCGGTCCGCCGCCGAAGCCGATGTTCCAGGTGAGGATCTTGATCGCCCGGGGAGGCGCCGGCAGCGTCGCGCCGGGAAGGGATGCCACCTCGGCCCCCTCCCAGCGGTCCAGGTCCCGCCCCCCGGGCCGGGAGGCAGCCCAGAAGAGGAGGAACCCGGCAATCGCCGGCACCGACAGCACGACGGCCACGACGGCGACCTTCATGGTCCCTCCGGGCAAAAAAAAGCCCCGGTCTTCACCGGGGCTCCGGGTGGGCGATGCAGGATTTGAACCTGCGACTTCATCCGTGTGAAGGATGCACTCTCCCGCTGAGTTAATCGCCCATGGCAACCAAAGCGGGTGCAGTTTACCAGAACAGCCCCCCCTGTCAAGCATCTCCGGCCTGCCGGGGCGGGACCGGAGCGGGATCTTCCCGGATCGGGGGATGAGGGGGGAAGAGCCCGCCGCTTCCTCGACCAGCATCCCCGGGTTGACTGCCCGGCGTCACCGGCCCGGGGGCCTCCCCGGAAGTCCTCCATCCAGGACCTCGGGAATCGCCCGGGGATCCCGGATCGGAGGAAGGCAGGCCCCGGGACGGCAGAGACGGATGGAGGGGGGCGCCCCCGGAAGGATCCGGTTCCGGGTTCGATCCGGGAGGTTGGCTTCACCGCCCGGGGAATCCTCCCGATCGCCCCACGCCAGCGTCCCACCGGACCCGGCGATCCGGAGGAAGGTCCGGGCCAGGTCCCGGGCGGAGGGGTCGGCCGGGTCCCCGTCCATCACGGCCATCCAGGTCCGCGGCCGCTCCTCGACGGCCAGCATCGTCCAGGGGGCCATCTGGGGCAGCGCCAGGGCCGTCGGTCCGAAGGTCCGGACCAGGGACTCCAGGGACCCCGTCCACCACGGCTCGCCGGTCCAGGACTCCAGGCGCACCAGCAGTCGGGCGAAGGCCCCGGGCCCGGAGGGGGTCGGGTGGTCCTGGGGCAGCAGCGGCGGGAGGCAGGGAAGATCGGTGCCTCCGTCGGGGACCGCCTGGAGGGATCCGTCGGTGCCATGCCATCGCTCCTGGATCTCCCGGGCGAGGTCCAGGGCCAGGCTCCCCCAGGCCGGGTCGCCGGTCGCCCCGTGAAGGTCCAGCATCGCCAGCCCCCAGAGGGAGGCGTCGGCCAGGGTCGGGACCCCCTCGGGATCGGTCCCGTTCAGCGACCTCCCGAGGATCCGTCCCCGGGGCCGGAAGACCGACACGAGGCGCCTTGCGGTTCGTTCGGTCTGGACGATCCATTCCTCCCGTTCCAGAAGGATCCCGCAGCGGACCAGGGCCGAGCACGCCAGGGCGTTCCACTCCAGGACGGCCTTGGGGTCCCGCACCGGCGCCGGGCGTCGGGATCGGGCCTCCCGCAGGACCGGCCGGATCCTCTCCAGGAAGGCCTCGTCCCCTGCCCCACGGACCCTGCGTCGGCTCGGCAGGAAGGCCGGCCAGAAACGCCCCGTTCCGTCGTCCAGCAGCGACCGGGCTCGGCGGGCATCCCCGGGCCCGAGGGCGGCCTCCAGGTCCGCGTCGGTCCAGAGGTAGAAGGCCCCCTCCCCTGCCGGGTCGTCCGCGTCCACGGACGAGGCGAACAGGTCGTCCGGCCGCATCATCTCCCGGATCATCCACTCGACCGTGTCCCGGGCGACCTCCTGGAAGGGATGCCCCTCCGGCATCCCGGAGGCCGCTTCGGCGAAGATCCGGGCCAGTATCGCGTTGTCGTAGATCATCTTCTCGAAATGGGGCACGGACCAGGTGGCCTCGGTCGCGTACCGGTGGAAGCCTCCGCCGATGACGTCCCGGATCGCCCCGGTGGCCATCGCCCCGAGGGTCCGTTCCACCTCCCGGAACAGCACGGGGTCCCCGGAATGCCGGGCCGCCGCCAGGACCAGGTCCAGCACCGGGACCTGGGGAAACTTCACCGGGCCTCCGATGCCCCCGTGGATCGGGTCGAAGGGCAGCCCCCGGATCGCCTTCCGGACCTCCACCGGGTCCGGGGCGCCCCCGTTCCCGGCCTGGGGCGCCCGGGTCAGCGCCTCCAGCACCCGGCGGCCCTGGCGGACCAGCAGGTCCCGGTCCGCGTGCCACCGGGCGGACACCTCCCGCAGCAGGGCCAGGAAGGTCGGCCGCGGGAAGTAGGTGCCCCCGAAAAAAGGATTCCCCTCGGGGGTCAGGAAGGCGGTCAGCGGCCATCCCCCCTGGCCGGTCATCGCCTGGACGGCCTGGAGGTAGAAGGCATCGACGTCCGGGCGATCCTCCCGGTCCACCTTGACGGGAACGAACCCCTCGGCCAGCAGCCGCGCCACCTCCTCGTCTTGGAAGGACTCCCGCTCCATCACGTGGCACCAGTGGCAGGACGAGTAGCCGATGGACAACAGGATCGGGACGTCCCTGCGCCGGGCCTCTCGGAAGGCCTCGGGCCCGAAGGGCCACCAGGGAACCGGGTTGTCCGCGTGCTGCCGGAGGTACAGGGAGGCCGATCCGCCCAGTCGGTTCCGCAGTCCCTCGACGGCGGACGGCACGTGGTCGATCCGGTCGGACCTCCGGGGATCGGGACGGTCGCTCATCGGGACTGCCTCCCGGCCTGGAAGGGACAGTATGCCAGCATCCTGGAAGACCCGCAGGCATCGGGGGCGCCCGACCGCATCCCCGCTTCGTTCCGGTCTGCCGACGCCCTCGGGTTGCAGGAGTCCGGCGTTTGCGGACAATCGCTTCGGCGTGGAGGGGTCCCTGTGGGGGCCGGAGGGAATCGGGCATGGATCAGGCCACGGGAAGCGGATGGGAAACGGCGACGGAGGTCCGGACCGTCTTCCGGGACATCGACATGCTGGGCCACGTCAACAACGCGGTGTACCTGTCCTACCTGGAGCAGGCCCGGACCGACCTGTGGCGGAAGTGGTTCGGCCCGGGAGGCTACCACCGCATGCCGTACCTGGTCGGAGAGGCGACCATCCGCTACCGGAAGGCGGTGCACCTGGACGAGGTCCTCCGGATCGATACGCGGCTGGCCGCGGTGACCCGGCGGACCTTCACGCTGGAATACCGCTTCGTCCGGGTCGCGCGGTCCGCCGGGAAGGCCGCCGATCCCCCCGAAGAGGTCGCGACGGCCCGTTCGGTGCTGGTCTTCTTCGACCCGAAGACCGGCCGTTCGGTGGACGCCCCGGCGGAGTTCCTGGACTTCGCGGCCTCCCGGGGCCTGTCTCCGGAGCGGGATTTCTGAAGGACCGGCGGCGACCCTAGAACTCCAGGACCGGGCCGGGCTCGAAGGCCGGGGCGGCCAGGACGGGCACCCGGTGGTCCAGGCACGGAGCGGTGCGGCGGACGGTCTCCTCGGCCAGGCGGGGCTCGTTGTGATCCCGGGAGAGATGGGCCAGCACCACCACCCGGGGCAGCCGGACGGAGCACTCCCCCACGGCCTGCAGGAATCCCCCGCTCTGAATGTTCGACAGGTGGCCCCGGGCCGAGGCCACCCGGGCCTTGTCCACGGGATGCCGGGGGCTCTGCTGGAGCATCCGCTCGTCGTAGTTCGCCTCGATCACGACCCCGTCGGCGTCCCGGAAGTACGGCAGTTCCCCCTCCCCCACCCTGCCCAGGTCGGTGGCCAGGGCCAGCCGCCGCTGCATCCCGCCGATGCCGGTCCGGAACAGGAACCCGAAGGTCGGGACGTCGTGGGAAATCTCGAAGGGGGTCACTTCCAGGTCGCCCACCAGGTAGGTGGCCCCCGGGCGGATCTCCTGCACCCCGTCCCAGGGCATCTCCCGGCCGGTCTTCCGGCGGTAGAGATCCGCGGCGGCCGACAGCGCGTCCCGGTGGCCCATCAGGGGGATCCGCGCTTCCCGGTTCCACCGCAGTCCCGCCCACCCCAGGTGATCCGAATGGGAATGGCTGATCAGCACGGCGGTCCGGCCATCTCCTTCGCAGAATCCGTTCCGATGGATTTCTTCCAGCAGGTCCCGGCGGGTGGGGATCCCCAGGTCGACGGCCACCCGGGCCCGGGACGTCTCCACCAGGGCCATGTTGCCGCTCGATCCGCTTCGCAGGCTACGGAACCGGATCATCCCGCCTCCTCCGAGGTCCCGGGCCGAGAGGGACGACGCCTTGGAGACGCCACAGGGGCACCGCCTGTTCCACCCGATACTCTCCCACGGATGTCCGGCGAAGGGCAACCAGGTGGCCCAGGCAGCCCAGGCGCCTCCCCAGATCCCGGGCCAGCACCCGCATGTAGGCCCCCTTTCCGCACCGCACCCGCAGGTCCACGTCGGGGGGAAGGAACTCCAGCACGCGGACCTCGTGGAACACGACCGGCCGGGCCTCCTTGACCACCTCCCGGCCGCGCCGGGCATACCAGTACAGCGGCCGGCCCTGGTGCTTCAGGGCCGAGTGGGCCGGCGGCTCCTGGAGGCCCTCCCCCAGGAAGGATTCCGCCGCCTGCCGGATCTCCTCGATCGCGGGCAGCGATCCCGGCCCCCGGGCGACCGTCACCCCGGTCCAGTCCCCGGTGTCCGTCTCGCTTCCCAGGCGGACCCGAAGCAGGTACTCCTTGTCGCCTTCCAGCAGTCGGGCGGCCTCGCGGGTGAACTCCCGTCCGACCATCACCGGCAGCAGGCCCGTCGCGAAGGGGTCCAGCGTCCCTCCGTGGCCCACGCGCCGGACCCCGGTCACCCGCCGCACCACGTCCACCACCCGGGCCGACGAGATCCCCTCGGGCTTGTCGATCCACCAGATTCCGGGAACCGGGAACGGCAGCGATCCGCCGGGAATTGCCGCGGACCCGGACCCATCAGGCGTCCTCATCGGGTCCCCCGCCCTCCGCCGGCACGGGAAGGTGGCTCAGCAGGTCGGTCACCCGGGCCACCTGGTCCGGCACCTCGTCGTAGTGGAATTCCAGCGCGGGCACCCGCAGCAGCCGCACGCGCCTTCCCACCTCCCCCCGCAGGAACCCCTTGCACGCCGCCAGTCCCTTCATCAGTTCGATCCGCCCCTGGTCGTCCCCCTGGAGGGGGCGGACGTACACCCGGGCCAGGCTCATGTCGGCCGTCACCTGGACCCGGGTCACCACGGCGCCCCGGACCCGGGGATCCCGGACCTCGATCACCAGCAGATTTCCCAGGACCTCCTGGATCTCTCGCCCAATACGTTCGGTTCGTGCGAACGGTTTCATCGCGACACCCCGCGGATCTCACAGGAGATGGAGGATCTCGAAGTGGTGGTCCTCGACCTCCGCCAGGCCCAGTTCCTCGACGTGCGTCACCACCCGGTCCAGCAGCGAATTGACGAACCGGTGGTCGTTGGCGACCACCGCGAACCCCAGCACCGCGGAACCCGGGTCGTCCAGGAGGTCCACCTCGGCCATCGCCAGGTTGAACTGCTGGCGCGTGCGGGCGATGACCCGCTTGACGATGCTCCGCTTCCCCTTCAGGTCGGCCGTCTCGGGGATGGCCAGTTCCAGTCGGCAGACGCCTACGACCATGGACCTCCCCCTGGAACGCCCGAGGCGGGATCAGACGACCTGGACCGTCTCCCGGACCGCCTCCTGCTCGTAGAACTCCAGCAGGTCGCCTTCCTGCAGGTCCTCGAACCCGTCGATGGCGATGCCGCACTCCAGGCCCTGCTTCACCTCGCGGACGTCGTCCTTGTAGCGCTTCAGGCTGGACAGCCGCCCGGTGAACACGGTTTCCTTGCCCCGCACCACCTTGATCTCGGCCGAGCGGACCACGTGGCCGCTCAGGACGTAGGTCCCGGCGATCTGCCCGACCTTGGACACCTGGAAGACCTTCCGGACCTCCGCCTTCCCGATGAGCTTCATCACCATCTTGGGGGCCAGCAGGCCCTCCATGGCCTTCTTCAGGTCCTCGATGGCCTCGTAGATGATGTTGTAGCGGCGGATCTCCACGCCCTCCTGCTCGGCCAGGTGCTGGGCCTTCGGATCGACCGCGACCGAGAACCCGACGATCACCGCGTCGGAGGCCATGGCCAGGTTCACGTCGCTCTCGGTGACCGCCCCCACGGCGCTGTGGATCACCCGGAGGGAGATCTCGGGGTGACGCAGCTTGGTGATGCTCTCCACCAGGGGCGCCAGGGATCCCTGGACGTCCGCCCGGACGATCACCCGCAGTTCCTTCATGCCCCCGGACTGGACCCTCTGGTAGAAGTCCTCCAGCGTGACCCGCGCCCCCGATGCGGCCAGCCGCGCCTTCTTCTGGCGTTCCAGGGCGTATTCCGCCACCTCCCGGGCCTTCTTCTCGTCGGGGAGCACCACGAAGGGGTCCCCGGCATCGGGCACCAGGTTCAGCCCGGCGATCCGGGCTGGCATCGAGGGGCCGACGGACTGGACCGCCCGCCCCTTGTCGTCCTGCATCGCCCGGACGCGGCCGAAGGCCATGCCGGCCACGACCGGGTCCCCGACCTTCAGCGTGCCGCCCTGGACCAGCACCGTCGCCAGGGGACCCAGGCGGTTGTCCAGCCGCGCCTCGAGGACCGTGCCCCGACCCGGCTTGTTCGGGTTGGCCTTCAACTCCAGCACCTGGGCCTGGAGGAGCACCATCTCCATCAGGTTGTCGATCCCCAGGTTCTTCTTCGCCGAGATCTCGCAGAAGATCGTGGATCCGCCCCAGTCCTCGGGGACCAGTCCCTCCTCGGCCAGTTCCCTCCGGACCCGCTCGGGATTCGCCTCGGGCTTGTCGATCTTGTTCACGGCGACCAGGATCGGGACGTTGGCCGCCCGGGCGTGGGCAATGGCCTCCTTCGTCTGGGCCATCACGCCGTCGTCGGCCGCCACCACGAGGATCACGATGTCCGTGACCCCGGCGCCCCGGGCCCGCATCTGGGTGAAGGCCTCGTGGCCCGGGGTGTCGATGAAGGTGATCGCCCCCGACTCGGTCTGGACCGTGTAGGCCCCGATGTGCTGGGTGATGCCCCCGGCCTCGTGCTCGGCGACGTTGGCCGACCGGATGCGGTCCAGCAGCGTCGTCTTGCCGTGGTCGACGTGTCCCATCACCGTGACCACGGGGGGACGGGGCATCAGTTCCAGTTCGCCGTCCGGCTGTTCCTGGAGGTAGGTCGCCGGGTCGAAGCCCACCTTTTCGATGGTGTAACCGTATTCCGCCGCCACGATGCCGGCGGTGTCCAGGTCCAGGGCCTGGTTGACCCCGGCCATCACCCCCATCTGCATCAGTTTCCGCACCAGGTCCGGCGCCCGGAGCCCCATCGCGTGGGCCAGTTCCCCCACCGTGATCGACTCTGCCTCGACTCTCAAGGTTCGCTTGCTCTCCTTCGGGATGGTCAACTGGGTCTTCTGGGGCCTGCCCCGTCGCTGGACGTTCCTGCTGCGCCGTCGCGTGGCCTGCCGCTGGGTCTCCGTCTCCAGGTCGTCGTCCCCCTTCGTGAAGCGCAGTTCGCGCAGTTGCAGCACGTCGCTTCGCCGGTCATAGACCAGCCGCTTCTGCTTGGGAGCCTTGGCCTTCTCCCCGGCCTCCACCAGGGCCTTCAATGCTTCCCGGGTGCTCCCGTCGGCCGGGCGGGCCACCACGACGGGAGGCGGCGGGGGCGGGGTTGCCGGAACCTCGGGCGGGGCCGCGGGGGCCGTCGCCGCCTTCTCCGTGCCGCCGACCGGGAGAGAAGTTCCCTCTCCGGGGCCCTGGGCCTCGGGGACCGGGACCTCGGGGCCGATCGCGACACCCGACTCAGGGGGCTGCCCCTGGACCGCCGCCTCGGGAGCGACCTCCGGTGTCGCAGTCGCCTCCCCGGCGGCCGGCTGGACCGCAGGCTCCTCGGCCTCGGCCGGGGCCGCCCGGGCAGCCCCGACAACCGGGGCCTCGGCGGCGGGAGTCTCGGCGGCCTTGGGCGTCTCGGCCGCCACGCGGCGCCGGACGACCCGTCCCGCACCCCCGACCCGGGTGACCGACGTGTCCCCAGGCTTCGGGGTCTCGAACAGCCGCTTTGCCAGTTCCTCCTGATCCGGCTTCATCGTCGCCAGGTGGTCCTTCAGGGCGACACCGGCCTCCTTGAGCCGCGCCAGCAGGACCTTGGACTCGACCCCCAGTTCCTTGGCGACTTCAAACACGCGCTTGCTCATGGGCCCCCCTTCACGTCTGGGAGAGCGGGAAGGCCTCGACCCAGGCCGTCCCCCCCGTGCTCACCCTCAGGGCCCGGGGGACCGATCCCCGGGCCAGTGCGCGCTTCAGGCAGGTCGATTGCGGGCAGAGGTACGCCCCCCTGCCGGACAGCCGCCGCTCCAGGTCCACCGACACGTCCCCCGAAGGGCCCACGGCGAGCCGCACGAGTTCCCGTTGCGGCCGCTGTCGCCCGCACCCGAGGCAGCGCCTCAGGGGGACATGGGATGTCCCGCTTCCCGTCACGAGCGTTCTCCCTCTGTCGCCTCGGCCAGCAGCGCGGGCTGGGCCCCCGGTGCCGGCTGGGCCGGCTGGCCCTCCTGGGCGGCCGCGGCGGCCGCGGCCTCCGCCGCCTCCTGCTTCATCTTCTGCTTCAGTTCCCAGGCCACCTGCTGGATGCCCTGGGCCATCGACAGCGAGATCCCGGGAATGGCTGCCAGTTCGCTGTCGTCGGTGTTCAGCAGGTTGTCCGGGGAGTGGTAGCCCAGCTTGAAGAGGTACTCGACCGTGGAACTGTCCAGGCCTTCGAGCCGGGCCAGGGCCTCCCGCAGCCGGGCCTTCAGTTCCTCGATGCGCCCCTCCCCGTGGATCTCGATGCTCCATCCCAGGAGCTTGCTGGCCAGTTTCACGTTCTGCCCGCGCCGGCCGATGGCCAGGGACAACTGGTCGTCGGGGACGATCAACTCGATCTGGTGGTTGTTCTCGTCGATCAGCACCCGCAGGACCGCCGCGGGCGCGATGGCGGCGCAGACGAAGCGGGCCAGGTCCGTCGAGTAGGGGATGATGTCGATCTTCTCGCCCCGCAGTTCCTGGACGACCGCCTGGACCCGGCTCCCCTTCATGCCCACGCAGGCGCCCACGGGATCGACGTCGCTGTCCGAGGAGGTGACGGCGATCTTGGTCCGTTCCCCCGGCTCCCGGGCCACCGCGACGATGCGGACGATCCCCTCGTAGATCTCCGGGACCTCCTTCTCGAACAGTTTCACCACGAACCGGGGGTCCGTCCGGGACAGGATGATCTGGTGGCCCTTGGCCTCCCGCTCGACCTCCTTCACATAAGCCTGGACCCGGTCACCGGCGCGGTAGGACTCCCGGGGGCACTGCTCCTTGAACAGCAGGATCGCCTCGGCCTTGCCCAGGTCCACGATCACGTTCCCCTTCTCGAACCGCCTCGCCACTCCCGTGACGAGTTCCCCCTTCCGGTCCTTGTACTCGTCGTAGACGATGCTCCGCTCGGCCTCCTGCACCTTCTGCATGATGACGTGCTTCGCGGTCTGGGCCGCGATCCGCCCAAAGGCCTGCCGGTGGCTCTGGAGCCCGAGGATGTCCCCGTGGCGCCGGTCCTCCTCCCGGGCCTTCTCCCGGTCCGCCTCGAGGTAGAAGATCTGGAATCCCAGTTCGTCCCCCGGCTGGACGTCGGGGTCCACCTCCCGGGCCGCTTCCATCGACAGTTCCTGGAGCGGGTTGGTCACCTGCTCGGTCACCTTCATGTACTGGAAGAGTTCCACCTGCCCGGTCTCCTCGCTGAACTGGGTCTCCAGGTGCCGCTCCTCCCCGAACACCTTCCTCGCGGCGCGGAGGATGGCCTCTTCCAGCGCCTCGATGAAGACCTTCCGCGGAATCCCCTTCTCGCGACTGACGAGGTCGATCACCTCGGACCAGTTGGGGTTGTCAGTGGCCATCGTGCTCCTCCGTTGCGTTTCCAGCGCCTGCCGATCCGGTCCCCCCCGCCGTCCGCCAACTGGACCCATCCGCTCGTCCGGAAGGAGGAAGGGAAGGTGCGACCGTCCAAGGGCCCGGTCACGGAGACGTCGTTGTGTACCTCATTCCGGAGGAAATGGCAAGCACCTTCCGGTCGGGATCAGTGTCCGCCCGCCTTCCGCGGCACCAGCACGAGGGGAGCCCCTTCGAAGTCCCACCGCGCCCGGAATTCCTTCTGGAGGTAGCGAAGGTAGTGGTCGGGCACCCGGCCGGACCCGCTCTGGAACAGCAGGATGGTCGGCGGGGCCACCTGGGGCTGCATCAGGAACTTGATCCGCACGGACCGGCTCCCGGACGCATGGGGCGGATGGCGCTGAACCACCTCCTCCCAGAACCGGTTCAACTCCGCCGTGGGAATCCTCCGGAACAGGTTCGCACGGACCCGCTCCACCACGGGCAGCAGGCGGCCGACATTCCTGCCGGTCAGGGCCGACAGGAAGACCATCGGCGCGAAGGAGAAGAAGGCCGATTCCTCCTCGATGCGCTTCCGGGCCTCCTGGGCGGCCTCGCCCTCGAGCCGGTCCCACTTGTTCACCGCCAGGACCAGCCCCTTGCCCCGGTCCACGATCAGCGCGGCGAGTTTCTTGTCCTGGTCCGTCAGTCCCTCGGCCCCGTCGATGACCAGCACGGCCACGTCGCACCGCTCCAGGGCCTGCATCGTCCTGGCGACGCTCATGCGCTCCAGTCCCGCCTCCACCGCCCTCCGTCGCCTCACGCCGGCCGTGTCCACCAGCACGAAGGGGCGGTCCTCGAACCGGAATGGCGTGTCGATGGCATCCCGGGTGGTTCCGGGGACGTCGCTGGTGAGGTACCGGTCCTCCCCGAGCAGGGCGTTGCACAGGGTGGACTTGCCCACGTTGGGCCGCCCCAGGATGGCCAGGCGGACCCCGTCCTCGACCTCCCCGCCGGCCTCGTTGGGCGGGGGATCCGGCAGGTGCCGCACCAGGTCGTCCAGCAACTCGGCCACGCCGCTGCCATGCTCCGCGGTCAGGGGCCACAGCCGATCGACCCCGAGGGCCCAGAACTCGGCCACCAGGGGTTCCTGGCTCGGCCGGTCCACTTTGTTGACGGCCACCCAGGTCGGACGCCCGCTCCGACGGAGCATCTCCCAGATCATCTCGTCGGTCCGGGTCAGGCCCTCCCGGGCGTCCAGCACCAGGACCATCGCATCCGACTCCTCGATGGCCCGCTGGACCTGCACCCGCATCAACGCCAGCATCCCCTCACGGGCCTCGGGGTCGAACCCCCCGGTGTCCACCAGCCGGAAGGATCGTCCCAGGTGCTCGGTCTCGGCGTAGTGCCGGTCCCGGGTCACCCCCGGAAGGTCCTGCACGATGGCCTGCCTGCGCCCCAGGATGCGGTTGAACAGCGTGGACTTGCCCACGTTGGGCCGCCCCACCAGGGCCACCACCGGCCTTGTCGCCCCCGTCGCCTTTGTGCCTCTCGTGTCGTCGCTCATCGATCCCCGTCGCCTCCCGCCAGCGCCCCCCACCAGGATCGCGCCCGTTCCGCCTCCCGGGTCTCCCCGGCGGCATCGGCCAGCCTGGCCAGCGTCCGCCAGCCCCGGGCATACCCCGGGTCCTCCTGCACCGCCATCCGGGCCCAGCGCAGGGCCTCGGCCAGCCGTCCCCGGGACTCCCACAGGACCGCCAGGTTGTGCATGGCCCGGACGTCCGACGGGTCCACCGCCAGCGCCTCCCCGTACCGCAGAATCGCCCATTCGTCCACCCCGCGACGGGCCAGGAGGTTGCCCAGGCTCCGGAGACACGAGGCCAGGAAGGCCCGGGTCCACCGGTCCGCCGACGGGACGTGGGCCATCGCCCTTCCCGACGCGTCGATCACGGCCTCCCGGGACAGGTCTCCCCCTTCCTCTTCGCGGACCTCGAAGACCGGGAATCCCGGCTGGAACCGGCCGATCCACCCCTGGTCGATCCGCCCTTCGCCCGGTTCCATGAAGACCGCTCCCCGGCTTCGCAAGGCAGCCACCGCCCGCTCCAGGGCCTCCCCCGGCGTCTCTCCGCCGGCCTCGAAGGGGGCGGTCTCCAGGGCCTCCCGGAAGGAACCCTCGCCAGGCCGGCCTCCCCGGGCCGCCAGGCGCCTGGCCACGGCCCGCGTGTCCCCCAGGTGCTGGCGCACCAGCGCCAGGACGTCCGGCCGCAGTCCCTCCAGCACCTGCATGGCCGCAACCGTGGCCGACAGATCATCGGTGGTGGTCCAGAGGGAGGCCCCGACGGGCAGCCTCGATCCCAGTTCCTCCACCACCTCCCGCGGCGCGTGGAGTCCCCGGAGGTCCCGGTCCGCCGGGGCCGCCAGGGCGACCGCCGCCATCACCAGCACCCCCAGGGGCACCACGGACCTCGCCCCCACCGACCGTCCCTCGGCTCCCAGATGGTCGGCCACCCGGAGAAGGCCGTCGGCCCCCAGGACCGCCAGGCCCCAGGTGGCGGGGGTGTTCACCTGCAGGTCCCGGATGCCCATCGGGTTGACGCCGACGGCGAACCAGAGGTCCCCGAGGACCAGCGCCGCCAGGGACCAGCGGACCTCCCGGCTTCCCCGGGGGTCCACCGCAAGACCCGCCGCCGCGAACAGGGCCATGGGACCCGTGCCCTCCCAGAGGTGACGCAGGACCTCCAGCACGTTCAGCCCCACCGTGGCCGGCGTCATCGACGACAGGAACGCCTGGAAGGAGGACCGGATCCGGGCCCCGGTCAGGTGGTCCAGGAGGCCCGACAGATCCGCCGGGTGCCCCCAGTCCATCACCGGGTCCCGGCCCGCCCGGAGAGGCAGGTAGATCAGCACCAGGGTCCCGGCCAGTCCGGCGACGATCATGGCCGGCACCACCGGCCAGCGCACCTCCCGGCGCCACGCGGCCCCTGCGACACCCGTCGCCAGGATCAGCGTGCCCCAGAGCGGCGAGGTCACGTGGGTTCCGGCGCCGAACCCGGCCAGGAACGCCCCGGCGATCCACCATCGGGCATCCTTCTGGGAAGCCCCCATCGCCGCGCAGAGAGCCATGCCCCCCAGCCCGGCCAGCGACGGCAGGTACACCTCGACGGTGGTCCCGTGGAGCCAGGTCGTCGGGCTCGCCACCAGCACGAAGGCGGACAGCACCGCGGCGAGATCCCCCCTCCGGCGACCCGGGGTCCGGCCCGCCCCTCCCCCCGTTCCGAGGGCGATGACCGTCGCCGCAGCCAGGGACGAGGCGATGCCCAGAGACCAGCAGGACAGCAGGTTCATGCGGAACGGCAGCGACCCGACCGGCAGGAACCCGAGAGCCCGTCCAGCCAGGCAGAAGGCCGGGAAGCCTGTGGGATGGGCGACGCCCAGGGACATCGCCGATGCCGTCAGTTCCCCGGCGTCCTTGACGAACAGCCCTGGTGCGCAAAGCGTGGTCGCCGTCACTGCGACGGCGATCCCCGCGACCAGCGCCACCCCCCATCGGGTCCAGGGGTCCGGCCGCACCACGCCGGTCCGTCGTTCCCGGGACTCGGCGGCGACCCACAGGGCACCGGCCAGGGTGATCGCCCCCAGCAGCGCCAGTGTGCCGGCCACGATCCAGGGAGCCAGCAGGAGCAGCACCAGCAGTCCGAGGGCCGGCGCCAGGACGGTCGCCAGGATGGGCAGGGGCACGTAGCGGAAGGATCCCATCGAAGTCCCCGGGACCCGAGGTCCCACGCCCCCGGCTCGCGACCGCGACCTCTCAGGGAAGATAGAACGCGGCCCCGCCGGCGAACCGGTCCGTTCCCTGGAGGGCCTTCATTCCCCCCGAGATCAGCACGGATCCGTCGAACAGCCCCCCCTCGATCACCACGGCCTGGTGGAAGGCCCGGGGCGCCATGGGTATCCTCGCGACGACCGACAGGGACCCGGCGTTGGCCTCGACCAGAACGGCCTGGTCCCGGACCTTGCCGTCGGGACCGACGCCTCCGGTGATCAGCACCCGCTTGCCGTCCCCCAGGGGGGTCGCCTGGTGCCCGACCCGCTTCAGGATCGCCAGGTCCGACTCCGGGAGGCCCGCTGCCTGGGCCGACAGGGTGCCCTGCCGGGGATCGACGTTGAAGGCGTAGGGAGGCGCGTCGATCGAGTCGGAGGTTCGCCCCCCGAAGGTCCAGACCTGTCCCCCGGCCTCGACGGCCACGGCGCCGTCCAGGGTCTCGGGAACGCTGCCGACGGAGGCCAGGTTCACGAACCGGTTCTCGGCCACCTGGTAGAGTTCCCCCACCGGCGCCGTCCGCACGTTGCCCCCCAGCACCACGATGCCGTTGCAGGACTCCCGAGTCCCGTCGATGCAGGCGATGGTGGCGGACAACCGGGCCACCGCATTCTCGCTCCCGGGAAACTCGAGGCAGGAAATCGTGTCGTCCTCGGCCAGCAGGCACCGCCAGGCGCCCCGGCCCACCACCTGCCGGTTCCCCTCTCCCGAGACCACCCCGGGCCGCACCAGGGCCCCGGGACCGGCAATCCCCATCGCCACGCCGCCGGCCCCCTGGAACTCCATCACCGACCGGGTGACGGTCCCCGTGGCCAGGTCCACGGCGTAGGCCTCCTTCGAGGGGGTCACGACGCAGGCGGCCCCGATGCAGGTCTCGGTCCGGAAATCGGGCACCTGGACGTTGCCCCGGGAGACGTTTCCCAGCACCGAGGTGCCCCCGAAGGTCAGCAGCCGCCCGTTGGCAGTCCTGGCGGTCGCCATGGCCGCCGAGGCCTGCCCCAGGCTCGCCCCGAGGTCCTGCTCCTCGAACAGGAACCGGCCACTGTCGAAGGTCTCGGAAAGGGCCCGGGTCGAGGTGGTCAGGGTGGCCTCCGTGGCCGCCTGGAACCCTCCGAAGACCCGGACGACCCCGTCCGGCGCCGCCGCGGCGACGTGGAAGGCCCGGGGCCAGCGGCCGTTCAGGGGATGCAGGTTGTCCAGCCGGCACCTTCCCTCGATGCAGAGGGCGGCCGGGTGCACCCGGAAGCGGACCCACTTGAGGCCGCCTTCGCACTCCTCGGTGGGCAGGCACGCTTCCTGGAAGCAGTCCGCCCGGGTTTCGTCGGTGCAGTCCTCCAGGCCCTGGCAGTCCACGTCGGCGGTGCAGGAGACCCCGCTGTCCAGCAGCGACGCCGGGGGCATCGGCATCTCGGTCACCAGCCCGACCCCGTTCAACTGCACGAAGTAGATGGCCTTCCCGGTGCCCTCGGCCAGGACCTCGATGTCGCCCCGGACTCCCCGAGCGACCCGGGTCGAGGCGCTGCAGTCCCCGGACGAATAGGCATCCAGCACCAGCACGTAGCCCTTCCGCTCCTCGAGGTGATTGATCGAGAAGCCCGTCCCGAGGGTCGCGCAGGGCGACTCGTAGTAGGGTCTGGACTTCGGATCCACGGGCAGGTTCCGGTACAGGCGGGCCTGGAAGGCCAGCGCCGGCAGGGGCGCCTGTTCCAGGGCGACGGTCAGGCGACCGGCGGCCCCGGGAGACGGTCCGTCGAATTCCAGGACATTCGCCCCGTCCGCGCAACCGGCCAGAACGGCGAGGATCGCCGGGAACAGCCACGATCGGTGAAGGCCTGGACGCATCGTCTTCCTCCTAGCGCGGGTACAGGGTCACATCCTTGGGCGCCAGCCGCGGATCCGAACTGAATCCCGCGCTACCGGTCTTCGCCTGGTCCTTCGACAGCAGGACCCCCGCGGTGGTGGCCCCTCCCACCACCACGGCCCCCACCACGGTCCAGAACCACCAGGTCTGGTAGAAGGGGGTCACCTCCGACTTCCGTTCCTGTTTCGGCGCCGAGGTCGGCATCTCCAGCGGCACCGCCGGGACCGCCTCCAGGGGCACCACCACGTTGCCCGCCTTCCGGGGCTCCACCGTCAGCCGCTGGTTGACCTCCCGGTAGCCGACCTTGGCCAGTCGAAGCGAATAGGTTCCCGGGAGCACCACCAGCGTCACCGGGCTCAATCCCTTGAAGTCCTGGTCCAGGTAGACCTCGGCGCCAGCGGGCGTCGACGCCACCTCGACCCGGACCGGTTCGGGCTGGGTCGACGGCTCGGGCCCCAGCACGGCCTCCAGGGACCGCTCGAGGGCCTTGGACAGACCCTCCTCCGAATCCGTGTCCCCCTCGGAGGCCTTCATCTGCCGGGTCTTCAGTTCCACCAGGCGGACCTGGACCAGCAGGCGGTCCCCCTTCCGTCCCACCTCGGCGTAGAGCAGCAGGTCGGCATTCCGTCCCTGGCCGATCCGGGAAAGGCACTCGGCATCGAAGTCGGTGCACTCGGCGTCCACCATCAGGTCCACCGGGTCCTCCGGCGGCGGCGCCAGCACCTCGACCGGGTACTTCCGGACCTTGCCCAGCACCGACTCGGTCAGGGCCTGCAACTGGCCTGCCGGAATCTGGCTCGAGGTCACCCGCAGGGGGACCACCCGGGGGCGCCCGCTCGCGCCCTGGGCCGACGCGTCGCCCGGCGCCAGGGCTGGCGCCAGCAGGAGAACCCAGGCCACGGCCGCCAGCCATGCCCCGGGATCGTTCAGACGTCCTTTCATCGTTTCTTCCCGGCCGAAGGCGGCTCTATACTAGGGAGAGTCCCGAAGCGGTGTCAACTTGGGCAGTCCCGCTCCGATCCCCGGTTGCCGGCATCCCCCCGAAGGGCCCGGGACCCGGAAGGGCGCGATGCCGGACTGGAAGGTCCGGCCCCGATCCTGGTGGATTCTCCTGGCGACAACGGCCACGACGGCGGCGTGCAGCCACCTGGCTCCCCACGTCCAGGGCCCCCTGCCCCGCCTGCCGACGGGGGATCCCCTAGTGTCGGTGACGCTGCCCCCGGAGCCGGCCGGGCAGGCCTCCGTCGAAGCCGGGGACCGGGACGAGACGGCCGATCTCCGGGGGACCCTGGTGCTGTGGACCGCACTGTCGGAGCCGGGGCCGGGGTTCCTGATCCAGGTGGCCACCGGGTCCGGCCCTCTCTCGGTGAGGGTGGTCCTCTTCCAACCCGTTCCCTGGGACTTGGCCCCGGGGACCCCGGTGCGCTTCCGTTTCCGCACCGGCCCGGAGGGAATGGCCATGCGCCTGGACGATGCCCGAGGCCCCCTCTTCTTCCTGGTCCAGGGGTCCCCTTCGCTGGACCCCGCGCCCCTGGACCCGCCTCTCCAAGTCCGTCCCCGTTCCTCTCAGGCCTGGGTGGAGGTCCGGGAGGACGAGGCCCTCTGCCACATCGTCACCTCCCACCGGTCCGGCGAGGCCATCACCCCGGACGGCAGGGTGCTGCTGCTGACCCCAGGGGTCATCCAGGAGGCGGGGGACGACCCGGTGCCCTTCCGCATGGCCATGACGATGAACCGGAAGGACGTGGAGAACTCCTGCGGCGACGCCCTCAAGTCCCGGTTCGGCTGGTGGTGGATGCGCCTCCCCGCCCCCTTCAGGTCCCCGCCCTCGAAAACCATCCCCGCTGCCACAGGGCGGCCAGGTCCATCGACACCGCCACCAGCCCGTGGATGAAGAAGCCGCCCCAGATCGACCGGGTCCGGAGCGAAAGGACCCCGAGCACGAGCCCCGCCACCAGGGCCCCGAGCGCCTCCCGGAACGGCTTGGTGAAGTGGATCATCACGTAGGGGGCCAGCATCGCGAAGACCGACAGGATCCCCAGGCGGTCCCGGGTCCCGTGGACCCAGAAGCCCCGGAAGAAGAACTCCAGGGCGAAGAACTGGGAGAGGTAGAGCACCTCCCACAGGGCCAGGTCGATCAGGCCCTCGGGGTTCCGGTAGAAGGGATAGGTGCCCAGGAACGCCGGGGAGTGGGAGACCCAGAAGACCAGTCCCAGCACCGGCACCGCCAGGACCAGGTACACCGGGAGATGCCGCAGGAACCCTCGGGGGCTCATCCCGAAGTCCGAAAGGGGCCGGTGGAAGACGAACCAGACCACCAGGGCCGGGATGGCCAGGTAGAGGACCCAGCACCCGGCGGTCCAGGCCACCTGTCTTCCCAGGGGAGCCAGGGTGCAGGCCACGGCCCCCGACACCCCCTCGGGATGGACCGCGCACCGGTCCGAGAGGGCGTCGGCCACCAGGGCCTGGTATTCCCCCGACAGGACCACGAAGTGCAGCAGCGTCAGGCACAGGGTCCCGATCGCCATGACCAGTCCGGCCCGGAATGCCGACGGATCGGTCCCTCCTCCCGGCGTCGCCGGCGGGTCCTGAAGGAATCGCCGGAGTCGCTCTTGCAGACTGCCCAGGATGCCCGCGTCCCTCAAGGTGCCTCCTCGTCCCGGCGCCCGGCGGGATTCTACCAGCCGATTGACAGCGCCGCGCGGGTCCACCATCCTTCGCTCCCGGGGACACCCTTGTCCGGAGGGATGCATGTTCGAGAACCTGAAACAGCGGATCGCCGACCTGCGTGAGAGGACCTCGGTCCTCGGGAGGTCTCTTTGACCCCGACGGCCTGCGCCGTCGTCTCCAGGCCCTCGAGGAGGAAAGCGCCCGTCCCGAGTTCTGGCAGGACCCCAGGCGGGCCCGGGAGGTGGGCCGGGAACGGAACCGGATCGAGAAGGACCTGGCGGAGTTCGAGGCCCCCCTGGGCGCCCTGAACGCCGCCGCGGACCTGCTGGAACTGGCCGAGGCGGAGGGGGAGGCCTCGATGGAGGCCGAGATCGCCAGGGAACTGGACGAGGTCGAACGCCAGGTCGCCCGGCTGGAATTCGCCCGGATGATGAACGGCGAGAACGACCGGGCCGACGCCCTGGTGACGATCAACGCCGGGATGGGAGGCACCGAGTCCCAGGACTGGGTGACGATGCTGCTCCGAATGTACCTCCGCTGGGCCGAGCGTCGAGGCTTCGCCACCGAGATCCTGGACGAGCTCCCCGGAGAGGAGGCCGGACTGAAACACGTCACCTTCGAGGTGTCCGGGGAGTGGGCCTATGGCTACCTGAAGGCCGAGGCGGGAGTCCACCGGCTGGTCCGGATCTCCCCCTTCGACGCCAACGCCCGCCGGCAGACCACCTTCGCGGGGGTCTCGGTGCTGCCGGACATCGAGGACACCATCGAGATCGAGATCGACGAGAAGGACCTCCGGGTGGACACCTACCGGTCCGGCGGCGCCGGAGGCCAGCACGTCAACAAGACCGACTCGGCGGTCCGGATCACCCACCTCCCGACGGGGATCGTGGTGCAGTGCCAGAACGAGCGGTCCCAGCAGAAGAACCGCAGCAAGGCGATGAAGATGCTGAAGGCCCGCCTCTACGACCTGGAACGCCAGAAGAAGGAGGCCGAGAGGGGCAAGGCCGAGGCCGAGAAGAGGGACATCGACTTCGGCAGCCAGATCCGGTCCTACGTGCTGCACCCCTACCGCATGGTGAAGGATCTCCGGACCGGCTACGAGACCGGCAACGCCGACGCCGTGCTGGACGGGGACCTGGACCCCTTCATCGAAACCTTTCTGCTGAAGGCCAGCCGCTGACGCCCGCCGTGCACTTGGCAGTCCCCGGGCCCCGAACCTATGCTCGAACCGCCGGTGCGCGCTCCACGCGGCACCGTCCCTGCCCCCTGGGAAGGCCCCGATGGCCACCGAATCGCAGCCGGAACCCGGAACCCGCCCCCCGCGGGACCGCACGGCGACCTGGGTCGGCACGACCTACTTCGCCGAGGGCCTGCCCTACATGCTGGTCCGCTACCTGTCGGGAGTCTACCTGACCGACCTGGGCTTCCGGGAGGCCTGGATCGGCCTGCTGAACCTGCTGGGCATCCCCTGGAACCTGAAGTTCCTGTGGGCCCCGGCCGTGGACCTCTTCGGGACGCGGCGGGGCTGGCTGACCCGGATCCAGGGTTCCCTGGTGGCCGGATTCGGGCTGCTGGCGGCCCTGGCCGCCCTGGGGCCCCTGGAGGCCGGCACGGGCGGATCGGGCTCCCTGGGATCCCACTGGACGATCCCCCTGGTGCTGGTCCTGCTGGTGGCGCTGGCCTTCCTGTCCGCCACCCACGACATCGCCATCGACGGCTACTACATGGAGGCCATCCCCGACCCGACCCGCCAGGCGGCCTACACGGGGCTCCGGGTGATGACCTACCGCTTCGCCGTGATCTTCACCAAGTCGGTGCTGGTGGCCGTCGCGGGGTACTGGACCTGGTCCGGCGCCTTCCTGCTCGGTGCCCTGACGCTGCTCCTGCTGCTGCTCTTCCACGTCCGCGCCCTCCCCCGGGTCGAGGCCCCGCCGGAGCGGCGCTCGGCCACCCGGAACCTGCACCTCTTCGGAGAGGCGTTCCTGTCTTGGCTGCGCCAGGAACGGGTCGTCCTGGTGCTGGCCTTCATCGCCACCTACAAACTGGGGGACGAGGTCCTCTTCAGCATGAACACCCCCTTCCTGATCCGGGAACTGGGGGTCTCCAAGGCCCAGTTGTCATGGCTCGCCGGGGTGCTGGGGACCAGCGCCTCCATCGCCGGATCCCTGGTCTCGGCGTGGGCCATCCGGCGCTTCGGCCTGCGCCGGGCCATCTGGCCGCTGACCCTGGCGATGAACCTCAATCTCTGGGCCTACGTCTGGCTCGCCTGGACCCCTCCCGACGCGGCCACGACCTCGGGCATCTCCTGCATCGCGGCGGTCCACGCCTACGAGCAGTTCGCCGCGGGCCTGGGCAACGCCGTGCTGGTGGTCTTCATCATGCGGATCTGTCTGCCCCGCTACAAGGCGGCCCACTATGCCATCGCCTCGGCGATCTCCTCGGTGGGGTCATCGCTCTTCGGAGGGATCGGCGGGTACATCGTCGAGGCATGGGGGTACGTGACACTCTTCGTGCTGGCCTTCGTGGCTGCCCTCCCGTCGATGGCGATCCTGCTGGTCCTGAAGATCCCCGAGGAACGGCCCGCGACCGATCAGAAGACGTGACCGACGTCCACGTAGATCCCCAGCGGGAAGCCCTGCTCCGCCTGGTCCGGGGAGTAGCCGAAATCGAACCGGGCCACGATGGTTTCGGCGATCTGGACCCGCAGCCCCACGCCGGTTCCCCAGTGCAGGCCCACCCCGCGCCCGTCCCGTTCGGGGTCCGGGCGGTAGCCGTTCCAGACCCGGCCCACGTCCGCCAGCACCAGCGCCCCGACCCGGAAGCGCTCCCCCAGCAGGTGGAACGTCCAGAACATCGATCGCAGCTCGGCGCTGACGCCCAGTTTCACCTTGCCGTGGAGCCGCCCCTCGGGGACGCCCCGGAAGCCGTCCCGCCCCCCCGGGTACTCCCGGTTCTCGTAGGCGGACGCCCGGGACAACTCGTAGAAGGGGACGTTCCCGAACAGCAGGTCCGTGAAGACCCGGGAGGCCAGCACCAGCCACTCCCCCGCCAGGGGGACGTAGCTCCTCCCGTCCAGCGTAACCCCCCCGAAATGAAGGCGGTTCCCCAGGCCCGGGGACCCCCGGACCTGCATCTCGGCATAGAAGCCCCGGCTGGGCACGTACTCGTGGTCCCGGGAGTCCCACACGAGCCCCACCGCCCCTTGCAGCCCCATGTGGTCCTGAAGGCCCTGGACCGCCTTCCGGTCCTCCCAGAGGGCGCTGCCCGGATAGACCTCGGAACGCTCCCAGTGCAGCCGGACCCCGGCCGACAGGAACAGGGATTCCCGGATCCGGTAGCGGGCGTTGACGCGGAACAGGGGCTCGTACTGCCGGTACTGGTAGCGCTGCCGGGCCCGGCTGACCGTCGGGATGGCCGCGGGGTCGTCCTCGGCCGTCCGGAACCGGCTGGCGTTGCCCAGGCCGTAGTACCCGGCATTGTTCCGCTGGTTGTATTCCAGGGACAGGAAGAGCCGCAGCCGGTCGTCCAGCAGGCCCGGCACGTCGGCCCGGAGGAAGTGCATGTGGACAGGCACGTAGAGCCCCCGGCCGTCCCACCACTTCAGGCTCATGGCGACCTGGGCCCAGACCCGGTAGCGGTAGGGCTTCACCACGGGGTCGTTCTGGGCCACCACGCCCTGGACCCCGAGCATCAGGCCCATGTCCGTGTTGCCGCCGATGGCCGGCAGGGGGGCCCACTCCAGGGAGGACCGTCGTTCCTTCCCGGTCCCCGCGGCCGGATCCTCCGGGGCCGGAATCTCCGCGGCCGGAGCCGCCTCCGCGGGAATCTCGCCGGCCGGGGGCCCCTCGGCCGGGACCTCGGCCGCCCGCACCGCACCGGACTGCACCACCGCCAGCAGGATCAGCCGGGAACACCACGACCGCACGGGGGACCGCCGCAAGGAGCCGTCCTAGGGTCCTCGGAATCCCGAGGGCATGTCAATGGATTCTGACGCGGCGGGAACCGGATTCCCCGG
>JAGOKF010000142.1 GCA_017994695.1 Myxococcota bacterium
GCCGCCGGCTGCACGAAGATCTCCCGGAACGGGCCCTCGTCCAGCAGCCTCCCGTTGGCGACGCAGTTCAACGCCACGCCCCCGGCCATGCACAGGCGGATCAGCCCCGTCTGGCGATGCACGTGGCGGACGATCGCCAGCAGGGCCTCCTCCAGCAGCGCCTGGAGGCTCGCGGCGACGTCCTGGTGCCGGGGTTCGATGACCGTGCGGGGGGCTCGGGGCGGCCCGAACTCCCGCTCGAACCGCGGCGACCACATCCGTTCGCCCCGGTGGAAGCGGAAATAGGACGGGTCGAGGCGGAAGGATCCGTCGGGCCGCAGCCCCGCCACCCGCCGGAGGCGGTCCAGGTGGACCGGCCGGCCGAAGCCCGCCAGGGCCATCACCTTCCCCTCGCCGCGGTTCGCCTCGAAGCCCAGGTAGGTGGTCACCGCGGTGTAAAGAAGGCCCAGGGAATCGGGGTAGCGGATCTCCTGGCGCATCTCGATGCGGTGGCCCCGACCGACCCCCCAGGCGGTGGTGGTCCACTCCCCGACGCCGTCCACGGTCAGGATCGCCGCCTCGTCGAAGGGCGATACCAGGAAGGCGCTTCCCGCGTGGGCCAGGTGGTGGGGCACGAAGCGGACCGGCTTCCTCCAGCCCAGGCGATCCCTCAGCACCAGGGGCAGCACCAGCCGCTCCCCCAGCCAGGCGGGCATCGATCGCCGGAAGGCCGGGTAGGACAGCGGAAAGGATCGGAGGTGGTCGAACAGCACCCGCTCGAACTTCAGGAAGGGCTTCTCGTAGAAGGCGATCTCGTCCACGTCCATCAGCGTGATGCCGGCCGACTGGAGGCAGGCGTCCAGCGCCCGGGCCGGAAAGGCGGCGCTGCCCTTGACCCGGTCCAGTCGCTCCTCCTGGGCCGCCACCAGCAGGCCGTCGTCGCCGGACAGGCAGGCCGCCGAATCGTGGTAGAAGGCCGACAATCCGAGGATGTGCATCGACTACAGCCCGGCGTAGATGAAGGTGACCACCGCCCCCGGTCCCACGTAGAACGCCAGCAGCGCGATCAGCACCAGCAGCAGCAGCAGGGGAGCCAGCACGTAGCGCCGGTGCCTCCGGAAGAACCGGAACACCTCCCGCAACAGCAGCCAGAGTTTCACCGCCTCCCCTCCGCCGGCTTCAGGACTGGCCGTCCAGGTCCTCCGGCGCCGTTCCGAACCCCTCCGCCGGTCTCCAGGAGGATTCCCCCTTCCCGGACCCTCGGCCGATCATCCTCCGGGCGAAGACCTCGGCCAGCACACGGGTCAACGCCACCCCGATCCAGTACGCCACCCAGAGGCCCAGGCCCAGCAGCAGGGCCGTGACCGCCAAGGCCACCCGGCGGGTCGTCCTCCTGGCCGCATCGAGGACCTTCATGCCGTCTCCCGGGACCTCGGTCCGGTCGTCAGGGGATCCGGACTCCCAGGCGGTCGCCGACCCGGCGCAACGCGGCCTCGTCGAACCGGATCCGGAGCCGGCGGATCGCCTCCTCCCGCGTCATCCACCCCTGGCGAACCATCTTCGCCATCTCGACGTGGTAGTGAGTGTAGCCGTAGCACCGCATCGAGTTCCAGACCGACACGTAGTTCATCTCGCAGTTCGTGGACCCCTCGGGGTAGGACTCGGCGGGGGGCCGCCAGCCCAGTTCCCTGCGGATGACCTCCACATAGTCCTCCTCCCCGTCGTCCAGGAACCAGTGGGGGGAAAGCACCGTCGCCCGGTGCCGCTTGCGGGCCCGGGCCACCGCCTCCTCCATCGAGGACGGGAAGTCCCGGAAGCGGGGATCCCCTTTCAGGGTCGCCAGGAACTCCCTCGTCGCCCGGGCCATCGACCGGTACTCGGGCGCCTCGTCGGCATACCGGGCCGCCACTCCCGACCGGGTCGCCTGGCCGCGCGTCCACCCGGCGATGATCAGGGGGATGTCGAAGCGGGCGGCCATCGCGAAGGTCAGGGACATGTACCAGATGCTGCACGGGTGGCAGAGAACGGCCCGGGTGCCCGACTCGATCATGCGGCGGAACAGGTCCTTCAGGGTGTCGGTGCGGTAGAACAGCAGGTCCACGCCGAGGATTTCCACCGCCCGGCGGACGTTGTCGATGGCCTCCTGCTGCTCGAAGCCGTGGTCGAACATGAAGGCCAGGGGATTCATCCGGTAGCGGCGCTTCATGTAGTAGAGGGCCGCGGTGCTGTCCTTCCCCCCGCTGCACATCACCAGGCAGTCGTGGGTCCCCTTGCCGCGGTGACTGGCCAGGATCCGCACGAAATCCGTTTCCAGCAGGGGATCCTCCCGCCTCTCCGGGGCCTGGCTCTCGTCCCGTCGGCAGAGGTTGCAGACGCCCTCCCGGTCCAGGGTGATGTCCGGCGGGCTGTGAGGCAGCACGCACCGCACGCACAGGGCCCGCTCCGTACCGGCATCCATGCCCGATCCTCGCCTTGCCCCGGAAACCCCTCATCCAAGGCCTTCCCCGGGGTATCGTACCCGAGACCGGGCGATCCCGTACCCCGATCGCGGTTGCGCGGCTTTCCGAAGCGGGGATACTTGCCCCAGGAAGGAGGCACTCCGCGATGGACCGCTTCGGCGTCGTCTTCGACCTGGACGGACTGCTGGTGGACAGCGAGCGCCTCCAGGCTCGGGCATTTGCCGTCGCCCTGTCACCCTTTGGAATCGTGTTGGACGACCGGGAGTTCGGGCGGTTCGTGGGCCTCTCCACCCGCCAGAACTTCCTGGACCTGGCCCGGATGCATCCCCGGCTGGCGGACCACCTGGAGGAGATCCATGCCCGGAAGGACCGGGCCTACCGGGAACTGGTCGAGCGGGAGATGGAGCCGATGCCCGGGGCCCGGACCCTCGTGGAGGCCCTGCACCGGGACGGGATCCCGATGGCGGTCGCCTCCTCCTCGCCCCGGGCGGACGTTGCGGCCAGCCTCGCCCGGGCGGGGCTTTCCGGTTTCCTGGACCGGATCGTGGCCGGGGACGAGGTGGCCCGGCCCAAGCCCGCGCCGGACCTCTATCTCCGGGCCGCGGAACTGGCGGGCCTGCCGCCCTGGCAATGCGTGGCCCTCGAGGATGCCCGGGCCGGCGTCGAGGCCGCGAAGGCCGCCGGGCTGTCCTGCGTGGCCATTCCGAACCGCTACACGCGGGATCACGACTTCTCCCGGGCGGATCTCGTCCTGCCTTCCCTGGAACACGTCTCGCGTTCCCTCCTGGCGTCCCTGGCCAAGAACCGGTCACCGGGTTCCCGCACCTGACCTTTCGCGGCCCCTGGAAGACTCCTCGAGGAGTGCCGGTTGCCCCGCGTCCGAGATACGTCGGAAAATCACCGGGAGAGCCTTCGGGAGACCACCATGGAACGACGGATCGGGACCCTGGGCTTCCTGCTGGTCGCCTCCTGGTTCCCGGCGATCCGGGCGGCCCCGGCGATCCCGTCGACGATCGCCGACGTCCCGACGAGGGACGGCCAGGCCACGCTGTCCACGGCGGTCTACCTGCCCGTCGGGGGCGGAGGACCCTGGCCCGTGATCCTGCGCCGGACCCCCTACGGCAAGGACGTGGAAGCGGACCTCGCCGGGGGGTTGAACGCCCTGGGTTACGCGATGGTCTCCCAGGACGTCCGGGGCCGGGGAGGCAGCACCGGGCGGTTCCTGCCCTTCTTCACCGACCGGGAGGACGCGGCGGCAACGCTGGAATGGATTTCCGGGCAACCCTGGTGCGACGGTCGCATCGGTTCCTGGGGCGGATCCGCGGAGGGCATCGTCCAGCTGGTGGCCCTCCCCGACGCCCCCGACGCCTGGAAGTGCGCCTTCGTGGTCGCCGCCACCGAGGACGTCTACGAGGGACTCTTCCCCGGGGGCGCCTGGCGCACGGAACTGACCACCGCGTGGCTCCAGGCTCTGAACGCCCCCGACGTGCTGGACGAGTGGCGGTCCCACGAGGCCGGGGGGACCTACTGGGACCCGGCCCGCCTGGACGCCGGGGAACGCCCCCGGGTGCAGGTCCCGGTGCTCCTTGCCGGCGGCGTCTTCGACATCTTCGCGAAGGACATGCCCCGGGTGCAGCGCACCTTCCAGGCCGAGGCGGGGCCGAAGGCCCGGGAGGACACCTTCCTGGTCCTCGGCCCCTGGACCCACGGGGGGTTCTTCCCCGCACCGGGCCGGCCCCTGGCGGAGGGAGAGGTCGCCTTCCCGGCCGACGCGGCCTACCAGTCCCAGTGGCTGGACCTGGTCCAGTGGTTCGACTGGTGCCTGAAAGGAGGCCCCCGCCCTCCCTGGCCCCGGGTCCGCTACTGGACCACGACCTTCTCCCAGGACGGATCGACCGCCTCCGGATCCTGGCATGGAGCCGACGCCTGGCCCCCGCCGTCCACCCCCGTGGAGGTCTTCCTGCACCCGGACGGGACCCTCGACGCCACCCCTCCCAGAGCGGACGACCGGGCCGCCGTCCTCCCCTTCGATCCCGCGAACCCCATCCCGTCGGTGGGAGGAGGCAACCTCACCACCCCCGCGGGGCCCTGGGACCAGTCCACGGTGGACGAACTCGAAGGGGTGACCATCGCCCAGACCCCGCCCGCGGACCAGGCCACCCGCCTGGTCGGGGACGTCACGGCCCGGATCTGGGCCGCGGCCAGCGGTACCGATGCCGACGTGATCGTCCGGCTGTCGGTGGTCACCCCCGGGGGCCGGGTCCTGCTGGTGGCCGACGGAGTCCGCCGGGGACGCTATGTCGCGTCGACCGCCGAGGCGACCCCCCTCGATCCCGGTCGCGCGGTCCTCTTCCACGTGGATCTGGGCCCGGT
>JAGOKF010000062.1 GCA_017994695.1 Myxococcota bacterium
GCTCAGGCCCGCAGGGACTGCCCCCAGGAGGCCGCATGAACGTCGGCGTCGACTCCCCCCTTGACCGGCGGGCGTCGTCAGGTACAAACTTGTGTCCAGGGAACCGGGTGCGGTACACCGCTACATGGGCATCGTCGAGATGTCCTTCCCGACGCCGGCGATCGGGTATGCCCTGAACGCCAACGCGAAGACCGACGACAAGGGCGTCGAGACCATCGCGGCGGAAGGGGCCCTGCTGAAGACCACCGACGGGGGCGAGACCTGGACCGTGCTGTTCCAGGGTCAGGCCGAGGCCTACGACCGCCTGTGGATGACCAGCGAGCAGGACGGCTGGATGATGGGGCACACGCTCCAGGGCTTCTTCCTGCGACGGACCCGCGACGGGGGTCTGCACTGGGACGACGTCCCGGTCCCGGCCCCGACCTTCCAGGTGAACGGGCAGCCGGCCCCGGCGCTGAAGTGGCTGAACGCCCTGTGGATGTTCGATGCCGAGAACGGCTGGCTGATCGCCAGCGCTCCCTATGGCCAGGACCAGTCGGTCCACACGATCTTCCGGATCCAGGGAGGCGCGCTGCAGGAGGTGCCCGACTTGCCGACGAAGAACGTCGGGGCGCTGATCACGCTGGCCTGCGCGGACCGGGGGGCCTGCTGGGCCGGCGGACAGGGGCTGCTGGTGATGGGATGGGTGGACGACACGGTACCGCCGCCGGCCGACGGCGCGGGAGGCCCGGACCAGGCGAGCGGGGCGGACACCGGGTCCGGAGGGGACGGGGTCGCCCCGGAAACCGCCGAGCGGGACGCCGTGCAGCCCGGGGACTCCGCCGCCCGGGACGGATACGAGGGGAAGGACCTGTCGGCCTATTGGGACAACGCCTCGGGCGGCGGCAAGTCGGGATGCCGCGCCGGGACCTCGGCCTCGGGCCTTTTCGGGATCCTGCCCTGGATCGGCCTGTTCGTGGCGATCCGCCGGATCCGTCGCGCCGGATCCTGATGTTCCTCCGGAACCTGCCGCCGAACGTTCCCGGGCGATGCACCGGCAGGTCCGGGCTCTTCAGCCCTCGATGCGGACGAAACGCCCCACCAGGTAGGCCTTGCCCGTCTCGGGGTGGACCATCCGGAAGAAGGAACCTCCCTCGGTCTCTCCCTCTTCCAGGCGCACCTTGCCGGGAAGCAGGATCGGGCGGCGGAACTCCACCTCCAGGGCCTGGGGAAGGGGGGGATTGGGCATCGCGGCGACGCACCGGGCCAGGGACCACATGCCGTGGATGATGGGCCGCGGGAAACCCAGCAGTCTCGCGGACCAGGGATACAGGTGGATCGGGTTGTAGTCCCCGCTGACCGCCGCGTAGCGGCGCCCCTGGTCCGGGGGCAGCGACAGGTCCAGCGACTGGCGGACGGCCGGTTCCGGGGACGGGGAGGCCGGCGGCTTCGCCGGGGACTCCTCCCGCGACTGGGGGGACTTCCGGCGGACGAAGACCGTCGTGACGCTCTCCCAGAGGGTTTCGCCGTTCCACCCGGCTTCCGTGAGGACATCCGCCTCGTAGCCGTTGCGAACGTCCCGGTGTCCCGACAGCCGGACCGTGATTTCCAGGGATTGTCCCGCAGCCAGCGGGCGGAACTGGCGGATCAGGTTGCGGGCGTGGATGATCCCGGCGGCCGGGATGCGGCACCGAGGGTGGGTCAGCATCGCCAGATGCAGCGGGGCCGCCAGGATGTGGGGGAAGGTGACCGGCACCTCGGTCCCCTCGGCAAAGCCGCAGACCCGCCGGTAGGCCTGGACCTGTTCCGGGTCGATGCGCAGGTCGGAGCACCGGGCTTCCAGGGGTTCCTGTGGGTGTTCCGCCGTCGGACCCCGTTTCCGCCGCAACAGGCCGTCCAGGAATGCCCGGCGGTAGCCGGAACCGAGGGAGGGCGGACGATCGAACGTGAGCCGGACGGGGTCGGACATCGCGAACCTCCTGGGAGTGCCCGGTGGGAGTCTAGGCTTCGGGGGAACGGCCGGTCAAGGTGATGTGAGGGGTTCCGACCTCGGGGGGAACGGGCGACTGCCGGTGCGGCGGGGAACCCGGAGAGGCCCCGGTCACAGGCATCCCGGTTCGTCCACCACGCCGTTGCAGTTGTCGTCGATGCCGTTCCCGCACCGCTCCGGGGACAGGTGGGAGACCAGGGGGTCGAAGGGATCGCAGTCGGCGGGCACGGGGTCCGGGCACCCGAAGTTCGGCTGGGGGTCCCCGTCCCCGTCCACGTCGCAGTCGCAGGCGTCCCCGATGCCGTCTCCGTCCAGGTCGGCCTGGCTCCGGTTGGCGATGAGGGGGCAGTTGTCGGGAACCGGCGGGACCGGACAGGCGTTGCCCGCCGCGTCGAGTCCGGGATTCCCGAAACCGTCTCCGTCGATGTCGCAGTCGCAGGCGTTCCCGTGCCCGTCGGCGTCGGCGTCCCGCTGGTCCGGGTTGAAGACCGCAGGGCAGTTGTCCCGATCCGCCGGGACCCCGTCCCCGTCGAGGTCCGGGTTGCAGGCGTCCCCGAACGGGCCTCCGCCGGTGTTGCGCTGGTCGGGGTTGAAGACCAGCGGGCAGTTGTCCGCCAGGGGTCCCGGGTCGGGACAACCGGGCGCCTCGTTCGGGACGCCGTCGGCGTCCGCGTCGCAATCGCAGGCGTCCCCGTCGCCATCGTCGTCCGCGTCGTGCTGGTCCGGATTCGGAACCAGCGGGCAGTTGTCCGCCGGAAGGGGATCGGGACAGCCGGCATTGGGGTTCGGGATCCCGTCGTTGTCCAGGTCGCAGTCGCAGGCGTCCCCGATCCGGTCCCCGTCCCCGTCGGCCTGGTCCGGATTGGGCACCAGCCGGCAGTTGTCGGGCACCTGGACCTCGGGACACCCGGGATTGTTGTTCGGGACGCCGTCGCCGTCCACGTCGCAGTCGCAGGCGTCGCCGGTCCCGTCGCGGTCCGCATCCTCCTGGCCCGGGTTCGGGACGAGGGGGCAGTTGTCCCAGGCCGGGCCCGTTCGCGGGCACGGGGTTCCGGCGAAGTCGATGACGCCCGGGTTGGGCCACCCGTCGTCGTCGGCATCGCAATCGCACCGGTCGCCCCGGCCGTCCCCGTCGGCATCTTTCGGGATCGCGCCGGGTTCTTCGGGGACCAGGGGACAGAGGTCCGCGGGGTCCGGCACCCCGTCGTCGTCATCGTCATCGTCGCAGGCGTCCCCCAGGCCGTCCCCGTCGTTGTCCTCCTGCCCCGGGTCGGGGTCCGTCGGGCAGCGATCCCGGTCGTTGGGGATGCCGTCTCCGTCGATGTCCGGGTCCACGCAGTCCGCCATCCCGTCTTCGTCCTGGTCCGGGAAGCCGTCATCGGTCCGGCCGTTGCAGTCGTCGTCGAGGCCGTTGCAGGTCTCGAGGGTCGGGACCGGGGCGTCGCAGGGACCGAGGTCTCCCGACTGGCAGGGGAAGTGACCGGGGCAGGATCCGTAGGCGTTCCGGACCTCGCAGGGCAGGGGCGGGAGGTCCTCGTCGGTGTCGCCGTCGCAGTCGTCGTCGAGGCCGTTGCAGGACTCCACCTCGGGGGCCTTCCCCCGGCAGGCCTGGTCGCAGGTCCGCCGCCCGGGACAGGCGCCGAATCCGTTGCGGAGCGTGCAGGACGTCTCGAACATCGCGGCCTGGAACTTCGCGGTGCATGGGCATTCCCCCGATGCCGGGACGCACTGGCGGGCGGTCGATCCCGAATCCAGCGGGACCTCGGCGCACCGGAAGGCCACCGGCTGATCGGGACAGTCCCGATCCTGTTCGCAGGGGGACCCGCAGAAGCGTCCCTGATCGCCGTGGGACAGGCAGATCCAGAGGCCATCGGGGTTTCCCGCCTTGGGGGCGCAGTCCTCGTCGGCCATGCAGGGGCGGCAGAGGCTCGGGGCTGCCGGCACGCAGCCGTGGATCGGGTCGAAGCCCGTGGATACCTCCTGGCAGCGCCAACCGGGCAGGCAATCCTGGCCGAGGCCGCAGAGGTTCGCGCAGACCATCCCCTCCAGGGAGTCCAGGCAGAGGCCCGAGTCGCAGTCGGAACCCCGCTCGCAGGGGCATCGCAGGGATCCGGGACAGGCCTCGACCGCCTCGGCCTCGAAGGTGTCCGGGAGTTCCTCCGGCAGGGTGTCCTGTCCCGGTCCATCGGGGTCGGCGGACTGGTCCGGGAGGTCCTCGACCAGGCGGGTGCAGGCCGCCATGGCCAGCGGGACTCCCATCGCCACCACCCAGGATCCACGAAGTCGCATCGCCGTCCCCTCCTTCCTCGGGCGCATCCCCGGGATGCCCGGGAGGACGCGCCGGTGCATTGTAGCGCCTGCCGACCCGCAATGCGCTGCGGCCGGTTCCCAACGGAACCGCCCGTGGCGATGACCGGTGGGGCAAGGATCGCTTCGACGGCCCTTCCTCCTGGACGGCGGCATCGGGGAGGGATATTGTTGCCGCGGCCGCCGTGCGAGGCGGCAGGCCAATGGGCAGGAGGATCGATGAAACGGACCATCCTGGTGATCGGAGTGGCGGCGTGGCTCGGAACGGGCTGTTGCGGATCGATGCAGGTGAAGGAGAGCCGGCTGGAACAGATGAACCTGCCCAGGCCGACCCGGGCGCTGGACGAGGTGCATGCCCGCATCGCCGCCGAGAACCGGGGCCTCCTTTACGCCGGAGCCGCGATGGTGGACATCACCACGGACCTGGCCTACCGGGAGGGGATCTATCTGGGCGGCTTCGACATGGGCCGGAGGAACCAGGGCGTCCGGGACCCGGTCTTCGCCCACATCCTGTACCTGGACGACGGCCGGACGCCCTTCGTGCTGATCGAACTGGACACGATCGGCTACGGCAACGACGACTCCCGGTCCCTGCGGGCCCGGATCACGGACCAGTGGGCCCAGAACGTGGTGGTCGCCTCCATCCACAACCACGTGGGACCGGACACGGTCGGATACTGGGGGCCTGCCTGCCTGGGCTACATCCCCGTCTGCTCCGGCCGCGTCCCGGAGTACATGGAGGCCCTCCAGCGCATCGTCGCCGCCGGGGTGGACCAGGCGGTCCGTTCGGCGCGGCCCGCCCGGATCCGGGTCGCCAAGGGGCTGGTGGATCCGACGCTTTCCCGGAACATCCACCCGGCGATCGCCGGGCAGAAGGACGACGTGGTCCGGGTGCTCCAGGTCCAGGGGGAGGACGGGGCGCCCATCGCCGTGGTGGCGAACTGGGGCTGCCACGTCGAGGCCCTGTGGAACGACGACCAGTTGTCGGCGGACTGGGCCGGGGCCTTCTACCGCAGGATGCAGGAGCGGGGCCTGGGGGTGCCGATGCTGGTGATGGGCGCCCTGGGCGGCCTGGTCACGATCGACCCGGGAGAGGAGAAGATGGCCCTGGATCCCAAGCGGGACATCATGAACGTCTTCCTGAAGCACATGAGCCTCGACGAGCGCCTGGCCCTGATGCACCGGGTCGCCGACGGCCTGGCCGACGCGGTGTCCCAGGCCCTGGACCGGGCCGATGCGCCGGTGGGCCCCTCGGGCATCACCCTGCACCTGGAGCACCAGGACGTGGAACTGCTGCAGAGGAACTGGGTGTTCGAGTACATGGGGAACCGGGGCCTGATCCATCGCAGCGTGGTGACCAGGGGACGGCAGATGTTCCTGCCCAGCGAGGTGGCGGTGGTCCAGGCGAGGCACCAGGGCGTGCCCCTCTTCGACCTCCAGTCGGTGCCCGGGGAGCCGGCGCCGCCCCTGGTGGCCGAGATGGACGCGACGGCCCAGGCCCCCGTGGTCTTCACCGTGGCGCTGGGCAACGACGAGGTGGGGTACATGGTCCGGGAGGAGGAGTGGGACTCCCCGAACTACGAGTACGAGCGGACGATGTCCCTGGGTCGCACCACGGGCACCACGGTCCTCGGGACGATCCGGGCGCTCCGGGACCGCCTCTACGGCCGGACCTCCGTCGAGTGACCCGTTCCGGCAGGGATTCCCCTCACAGGAGCACCTGGCGTTCCCCCCGGCTGTCGGGAGGGCCGACCACTCCCCGACGCTCCAGCTGCTCCATGATCCGGGCCGAACGGTTGTAGCCGATCTTCAGGCGGCGCTGCAGGAACGAGATGCTGGCCCTCCGGCTCTCCATCACGATGGCCTGGGCCTCGGCCAGCAGGTCGTCCTGTTCTTCGTCCTCCTCCTCGCCGCCTTCTTCCGCGGCCGCCTGGAGGATCTCCATGCGGTAGTCCGGGCTCCCCTGGGCCTTCAGGTGGGCCGTGACCCGGGCCACTTCCTCGTCGGACACGAAGGGCCCGTGGACCCGCTCCAGCACCGAGGACCCGGGGCGCAGGAACAGCATGTCGCCGAAGCCCAGCAGGGCGTCCGCGCCCCCCTGGTCCAGGATGATGCGGCTGTCGATCTTCGACGACACCCGGAAGGCGATCCGGGTGGTGAAGTTGGCCTTGATGAGCCCCGTGATGACCTCCTTCGAGGGGCGCTGGGTCGCCATCACGAGGTGGATGCCGGCGGCCCGGGCCTTCTGGGCCAGGCGCGCCACCGCGTGCTCCACGTCCTTCGACGCGATCATCATCAGGTCCGCGAACTCGTCCAGCACGATGACGATGTACGGGAGGCGCTCCATCTGGTCCGGGTCGGTCTCCTCCTCCCCGTTCCGGGGAACCTCGGTGACCTGGGTCTCCTCCTGCAGATCCACCGCCAGGGGCAGGTCCGGGCGGCTCTGCTGGAGGCGGTCCACCCTCTGGTTGAAGGACTGGAGGTTCCGGCAGTTGTAGCGGGCCAGCAACTGGTAGCGGCGCTCCATCTCCTCGACGGCCCACCGGAGGGCCGCCGCGGCGTGCTTCGGGTCGTAGACCACGGGCAGCAGCAGGTGCGGGATGCCCTCGTACACCTGGAGTTCCACCACCTTGGGGTCCACCAGGATCAGTCGGACCTCCTCGGGGGAGGCGTTGTAGAGGAGGCTCAGGATGAAGGCGTTGATCGCGACGGACTTGCCGGAACCGGTCGCTCCGGCGATCAGCAGGTGGGGCATCCGGGAGAGGTCCGTGGAGACGGGGGTCCCGAAGATGTCCTTCCCCAGGGCCAGGGTCAGCTTGCTCCGGGTCTTCGTGAAGGACTCGCTGGCCAGAATCTCCCGCAGGTAGACCGTTTCCCGGACGGCGTTGGGGACCTCGATCCCCACGACGCCCTTGCCGGGAATCGGCGCCACGATCCGGATGCTGACGGCCTCCAGGGCCATCGTCAGGTCGTCGGCCAGGGCGGCGATCTGGCTGATCTTGACCCCGGGGGCCGGCAGGAACTCGTACATGGTCACCACGGGACCCGGGTGGATCTCGACGACCTTCCCCTCGACCTTGTAGTCCAGCAGTTTCCGCTCGAGCACAGCCGCGTTGCGGCGCAGGAAGTCCGGGTCGATCACCGGGCCGCGGCTCTCCTGGCTGTCCAGCAGGGACAGGGGGGGCGGGACCCAGGGCTGGGTGGCCGTCCTGGGGAGGTGCAGCGTTTCCTGGACCACCGGGCTCTTCTGGGGGGTCACGACGATCCGGGGTCCCTGGGACGTCCGGGTCCTCGCCGGGGCCTCCTCCGGATCGGCCCGGGGCCCGGGCGGTCCGCCCCGGACGGGGATGTCCCGCAGCGAAATCTCCACCACGGACGGGAGTTCGTCCTCCCCGGCAACCAGGGCAGGGGGGTCGGAAAGCGGTTCCCCGGGGGATCCTGACCAGGAGGGGACCGGGCCGGTTGCGGACCGGCTGGTCGCGGGTTCGACGGGCGGCCGCACCTCCCTGCGGGTCGCCTCCTGGCTGTTCGATGCCTCCGCGATCACCACGGGTTCCGTTTCGACCACGACCGGGCCTTCCGGGGGACGGGGCCTTCGACGCCAGGACTGGAGGGCCCGGGCGGGCCAGCGCACCAGATTCCAGAGGGCCTTCCCGACGAACCGGTAGAGCCCCCCCACCGGCCGGTCCAGCAGCAGCGTCCCCGACAGGACCAGCACGATGGTCGAGACCAGCACGGCCCCCCGATCGGACAACAGCACCGCGAGTCCCTCGCCGGCGTGGATTCCCAGCGTCCCGCCCGGAGGGTACCCGAGGAGGTCCACGGACCCCGCCACCAGGTGCAGCAGGGCCGCCAGGGAAACCAGCAGGGCCAGGGCCGAGAAGGCATTGCGCCCGTCCAGGCGCACGGGCCTCCCGATCACGGCCCCGACCCCGATCCACCCGAGCAGCACGACCAGCGGGAAGGAGACCAGGCCGAGGGCCCAGAGGAAGAGATCCGCGATGTGGGCTCCCACGGGACCCAGGAAGTTTTCCGTGCGGGTCCCCACCGTCGCCTTCACGTCCGCCGGATCGGAGGTGACCAGCGCCACCAGGACCAGCAGGGCGAACAGGGACAGCAGGACCCCAAAGACCTCGCCCGTCCGTGAGGGAGCGGCGGTGCGGGACGTTCCGGGCATCCGTTCCTCCGGCGGCCTCGCGGCGAACCTGCTGTCGCCCCGGATGGCCGGGGCCAGCGTAGCATCGGAGCGCCTCCGGTGCCAAACCCCGTGCCTCGCCCTTGCGGAAGGGGCGTCGCCGGTGCTACTGTTCACCCGGGATGCGGACGGGATGATGGAACTCATCTGCCTGAACTGTCTTGGCGAGTTCGAGACGGAGGGTGCTGCCCCGGCCCCGGGCTCCCTGTTGAAATGCCCTAGATGCGGCGCGGAACAGGTCTTCTTCCCGGCCGGAGGCCGGCCTCTGCCCCGGATGAGCGCGCCCACGGGCGCCAGGGAAGGCGTGCCGGAACCGACGGGTGGAGCCTTCCGCAAGCCGCAGTCGCTGGTCATCCGGAAGGGCGGGTCCTCGGGGTCTTCCGGGGAGGCCGGGAATGCCTCCCAGACGGGCCCGGTGCCCCAGGTTCGGCGGGACACCGATTCCATTCCGCCGATCCGGCGGTCGGCCTCCGGTGCCGTCGAAGTGGTCGCCCCGACCCAGGCCCCGGCCTCCGCGGGGTCTGCCGGGACGGCCGAGGCCCCGGAGGCGACCCAGGCGTCCGGCATCGACGAGGCCGGGCAGGAATGGATGGTGAAGTCCCCCACGGGGCTGGTGCTGGAGTTCACCGGACCTGCGCTGCTGGTGGCGTGGTCCGCGGTGGTGGACAATCCGGCTCCCTACCAGGTGTGCCGCACGGGCGGGGAATGGATGCCCCTGGAAACCTTCCTCCAGGAGTTCAAGAAGGGGGCCCGCTTCACCCAGGGAATGCGGGTTCCCCAGCTGCCCGGGCGTTCGCCCTCGGGACCGACCGCCGTGGTCTCCCCGGTTCCGGGTGGAAGTGCGACCGTGGCCGCGTCGCCGGACGCTCCCGATTCCCCCCAGCCGAGACCCTCGACGACCGGCTTCACCTTCAAGGTCGCGAACACCTCGACCCCCCCCTCCCGGGGATGGGTCAAGCCCCTGCTCTGGGCCCTGTTCGTCGGGGCGGCGGGAGCGGGGGGCTATTTCCTCTGGCTCTTCACGAAGTGAGGAGGCCCGGTGGGGAATCCCATCTTCATCCGGACCGCGGAAGGGGTGCTGCTGCGGTTCGAGGACGCCTCCGTCGCCCGGCGATGGATCGAAAGCGGCCGCATCCAGTGGAGCGATCGTTTCCTGGGCACCGACCAGGCCTGGCATCCCCTCACGGACCTGCTGGACTTCTCCCAGGCGGGACGGGCTTCCCCGGCGACGCCGCCGGCATTCCCGGCCGCCGGAACCCCTCCCGGGGACGCTCCCGGGGACCAGGGCGGGGTTCCGGCAGCGGGACCGGAGGACATCCGCCGAACCGCCGAGTGGGTTTCCCCCGCACCGGCGGCATCCCCGTCGGCTCCCGTCCCCGTCTCCCCCGTGCCGGGGCCTTCCTCGACCGATGCGGCTGCCGTCCAGGAGCCCCGGGCCGCGGATCGCGGGCCCGCGTCTCCGGGGGAAGGCCCGACCCGGTCGGACGGGGCCCGGGAAACGTCCGCGGTGGAGCCGGATGGGGAGTGGTGGGCCTCGGACCCGGGGGGATCCCGGACCTTCCCGGTCCGGCGAATCGTCCTGCTGTTGACCATTGCGGTCGCGGTGATGGCCGGCGCCCTGGCGATCTGGTGGACCGGCAGGAACGGACCGGGGGACGACGGGTCGCCGGTGCGCCCGGACGCAATCCTCCCGGGAGGGATCGAGGATCCCGGCATGGAGGGCGCCGCCCAGGGGATCGGGCCGGATGCCGGCCGGGAGGACCGCGGGGTCGCCCACCCGGATCCGGGCGTTCCGAACCCGGATCCCGGGGGCCCGGCCGACGACGCGGGCAGCCGGGACCCGGAGGCCAGCGGCCCGGCGGCCGCCCGCGACGAATCGGCAGCCGCAGGAACACCCCGGGGAGAGTCGGAGTCGGGAGCGGCCCGTGGGCCGGTCTCCGTGACGTCCGAGGAGGCCGACACCTACGACGCCCACATGGAAGCGGGCAACCGGCTGGCGTCCACCCGTCCCGATGCGGCGATGGCCCATTTCCGGCGCGCAGCCCAGTTGCGACCCAACCGGGTCGAGCCGGTCAGCCGCCAGGGGGACCTGGCGATCCAGCAGGGGGACCTGGCCGGCGCCGAGCGGTACTACCGGGAGGCCATCCGGCGGAACGCCGAATACGGCCCCACGATGCTCGGAATGGCCCGGCTGAAACAGCGCCGGGGCGACCGGGATGATGCCCGGTACTGGTACACCCGCTACCTCGAACGGTTCCCCCAGGGCAGCGGCGCCTCGGAGGCCCGGGCCTTCCTGGAATCTCCCTAGGGGTTGGAACCCCGGAGTTCCCTCCCTGTCCGGGAGGCCCCCCGGGGACTCGGGGATCTCCGTCGGGGTTGGACAAACCGGAAAGGGCTCCCCTAGAATGCCCCGGCAGCCGGCATTCCGGGCGGAGGCCACTCGTGACCCCGGATCGCATCCTGTTCGTCCAGCCTCCGTTGCACCTCCCGTACGACTTCGTGGACTACCCCTGGTTCGCGGACCTGGGGCTCCTCTTCGCCGCGGCCCGGGCGACCCGGGCGGGATGGCGGGCCGAGGTCGTCGATGCCTTCGCCCTGCCGGGGGCCGGCCGGTTCCCGGAAGGGGAGGGGTGGCGGCTGGGTACCCCGGAGGAGGACCTTCTCCAGGTGCTGCCTGGGGAGGACCCGGCAGTGGTGGTCGTCGGGAACTCCCCCTTCCTGCGGGCCTGGGCGCCCCACCCGGGCACCGTGGTCCTGCTGGAAACCCTGCGACGGAGGTGGCCCGAGGCCGCCCTGGTGCTGGCCGACGCGGACGTCGGGGGGATGCACTCGGTGGACGTCCCCGCCGGGGCGGTCCTCGAGGCCCTGCCGGCCCTGGACGGGTACCTGCGGTGGGCCGGTGAGGCCGCCTTCGACGATCCCCGGCAACTGCGGGACCTGAAGGGGCGCCGGATCGAGATCCGGATGCCCGCCGCCGAATGGAACGACCCGCCTCCCTTCCCGCTCTGGGAGGCCCTGGACCGGGTCCATTGGAGTGCCTTCCTGTGGCGGTGCTTCCAGGACGGTGCCTGGGCCAATCCCTTCCGCATCGACGCCTCGTCCCGGCCCCTGCTGACCTCCTCGGGGTGCCCCCATCGCTGCCTCTTCTGCTCCAGCAATCCCGGGTGGCGGGAGTCGGGGCGGAAGGTCCAGCGCCGGGTCCCCCTGCGGGTGCTGCGGGACTGGGTGACGCTGGCCCGGGCGATGGGGGCCCGGAGCCTGGTCCTGCTGGACGAGATGGCCAACCTGAGGCCCGACTTCCCCGAGGTGCTGGAGGTCTTCCGGCAGGCGGACCTCCGGGTGGAGTTCCCCAACGGGCTCCGGGCCGACTGCCTGCCGGACGAGGTGCTGCCGGCCCTTGCCGATCGGATCTCGCTGCTGTCGCTGTCGGCGGAGTCCGCCAGCCAGGAGGACCTCCAGGGCCCCATCGGCAAGCGCCAGGACCTCCGGGAGGTGGAGCGGGTGCTCCAGGGGGCGGCCCGGCTGGGACTGCCGACGATGGTGCACTTCGTCGTGGGATTCCCCTGGGAGACCCCCGAGTCGGTCCTTCGCACCCTGGATCTCGCCTGGCGATACCGGGAGGAGTTCGGGGCGGAACCGGCCGTGCAGTTCGCGACTCCCCTGCCGGGAACCGGGCTCTTCGAGGACTGTCTCCGCCGGGGCCTCCTTCCCACCGGCGGCGGGCTGCCCGGCGACGGGAGCCTCTTCCAGCACCGCCCGGCCTTCCGGCCCCCGGCCCTTCCCGAGGGCTGGCTGGAGACGGCGGTCCAGGCGTTCCGGCGCAAGGTGGCCGCCTCGGGCACCCGGAAGGTGATCATCAACGTGACCTACGAGTGCATCAACGAGTGCGAGTTCTGCGCGGTGGCCAACCGGGTGCGCCGGCCCATTCCCTGGCCCCGGCTCGAGGACATGCTGCGGCAGCACCGGGAGGCGGGGATCGAGCACCTGGACATCGACGGAGGGGAGCCGACGCTCCATCCCCGCCTGCTGGACGCCCTCCGGCTGGCCCGGGAACTGGGGTACCGGGAGATCAACGTCACGACCAACGGGCGGCGTCTCGCGGACCCCGAGGCGGCCCGGGCACTGCTGGACACGGGGGTCACCTCGGTGCTGGTCTCGCTGCACGGCGACGTCCCGGAGATCCACGACGGGATCACCGGGAGACCCGGGTCCTGGCAGGAGACCCTGGAGGGACTCCGGAACCTGGTCCGGTTCCGGGGGCCGTCCCTGGACCTGGGGGTCAACGTGACCGTCTGCCGGGCCAACGTGGACCGCCTGGTGTTGCTGGTGGGGCTGGTCCAGGGGGAGGGGGTCCACAAGGTGAACCTCCAGATGCTGACCCCCTTCGGGTCCGCCCGGCGCGAGGTGCTGCCCGAGGAGGGGCGGGCGGCGGCGGCCATCCGGGAGGTGCTGGACCGCTTCGGCGCCGCGATGCGGATCTTCGTGGTGAACGCCCCCTTCTGCCTCTTTCCGGGATACGAGCGGTTCCTGGTGGGCGACGTGGGCAAGATCGGGCGGTCGATGATCTTCGTCACCGAGGAGACGGTGAATCTCTTCGAGTACCTGTCCTCCAGGCGGGTCCGGCGGGAGCCCTGTCGCACCTGCCCCCATGCCCCGGCCTGCGACGGGTTCTTCCTCTTCGAGGAGGAGGGCGCCGATGCCTGAGGGATTCGGGCAGTTGCAGGACCTGTCGGACGTGATGGTGGACCTCATCCTGGGGTACGAGTGCAACGTCCAGTGCGACTACTGCAGCATCACCCCGGAGATGCGCCGCCAGAACCTCTCCACCGCCGAGGCGATCCGGGAACTGGCCTACGCCCGGTCCCTGGGGATCCGCAAGGCGGCCTTCGGCGGCGGGGAACCGACCATGCGAAGGGACTTCCTGGCCCTGGCGCGCCTGGCCAGGGATCGGGGGTTCGAGGAACTGAAGGTGTCGTCCAACGGCCTGCTCTATTCCTACCGGGAATTCGCCGAACGGACCGTCGAGGCCGGGGTCACGAAGTTCCACGTGTCGGTGATGGCCCACACGACGGAACTCTACGCGTCGATCCTTGGACGGCCCGATGGCCTCGCGCTGGTGGAACAGGGGGTGCGGAACCTGGTGGACCTGGGACATCCTCCCGTGGCGGACCTGATCATCAAGGCGGACACCTTCCGGCATCTGCCGGACATCGTGGAATCCTGGGCCGGGCGGGGGATCGACACCTTCGCCCTGTGGCTCGTGTCCCTGTCGGACCGGAACGCCGCCTTCCCCGATTCCCTGCCCCGGGTCCGGGAGATGCGGGAGCACATCATCGAGGCCTTCGAGCGGGGGCGCCGCCTGGGGGTCACGGTCTATTCCCGGCACATCCCGCGATGCTTCCTGAAGGGATACGAAGAGTTCTGCCGGGATCTCCGGGAGGACCGCGTGCTGGTCGTGACGCCGGGGTCCCGGTTCTTCCTCTGGGAGTCGGCCATCAGTCCCAATGCCTACGTTCCCCGCTGCGAGCGGTGCCGGCTGGCCCGGGACGTCTGCCCGGGAGTGCGCCGGGACTACCTGGCCCGCCACGGCGACGACGAGGTGGAACCTTTCGAGGACTGACCGATGGCGGAGGAATTCCGGAGCAACCAGTTCGATTACGTGCCGGTCCGGGAACTGCCGGGTTTCTCGCCCGACGCCCGGGACTGCCCCGCCGTGGGCCTGGGCCTGGCACGGGTCCGCAGCAGCCGGGTGGTGGTGGTCCGGGTGGACGATCGGTCGGTCCTCTGCCGGACCGACACCGGGGACTTCTCCGAGGAGGAGATCCGCGAGGTGGTGCACCACTGCGGACAGCTCTACCTGGACGTGTCCTCCAAGGCCTCCATCGACGACTTCGGCCGGGACCTCCGGCAGGTGGTCCTGGCCGCGGCGTGCCGGGCATGTCCCCGCTTGGCGACCTGCTGCGCCTGCTACGTTCCGGCCGAGGGGTCCTTCTTCCACGAGGACGAGAGGTGGCTCACGGACTGGATTCGCGGGCGCCGGGGGCGGCTGCTCGACGTCGGCATGGGGTCGGTGCCCTACCGGTCGGCCCTGGAAGAGGCCCAGGCCGGCGGACGGCTCGAGTACCTGGGCCTGGACCCGGACCCGGCGGTGGCCGATCGGGCGGCGGAAGCGGGCCTTCCGGTCCACCCGGGGACCATCGAGTCCTTCGATGCCCGCCGGGGGCCCTTCGAGTCGGTGATGGCCATCCGGAGCCTGAACCACTTCGAGGACGTGTCCCGGGCCTTCCAGGTCATGTGGGATTCCCTGGCGCCCGGCGGGGACCTCCTGGTCGTGGAGTCCCTTCCCCTCCCCCTGGTCCGTTCCCGCCGCAAGGCGAGCCGGTCCCACCAGGAGGCCCAGGGCGGCTGGCAGCACCGCCGCAACCTGTCGTCCCACCAGGTGCTCGAAATCGCCCGTCGCTGGCCCTTCGAGGTCGTCCGGCACCGGCCGGTGGGTCCCGACACCTGCGACCAGTGGTTCCTCTGGATGCGCCGGCCCGGAGGTGCCCTCCCTACCGGGTCGTGAAGAGGACCCGGGCGATCTCCTCGGGGGTCGTGATGCCGTTGACCAGCAGGTGGCGGCAGTGTTCCCGGAGGGGCAGGAGGCCCCCGGTGGCCAGCGCCGCCTCCTCCACGGCCGACATCGCCGACGCCCCGGTCAGCATCGGGCGCAGGCGATCCTCGATGCGGAGGGCCTCGAAGACCCCCACGCGCCCCTTGTAGCCCTGGTAGTTGCACAGGGCGCACCCGGAGCCCTTCAGGAAGGTGAACCCTCCCTGGCCCTCCTCCGGCGGGAAGATGCCCAGGGGCCGGATCAGGTCGGGATGGTAGACCACCGGCTGGCGGCAGTGGGGGCAGGATCGCCGGACCAGTCGCTGGCTCACCACGCCGATCAGGGTGTGGGCCAGCAGGAACGGGTCCACGCCCATCTCCCGGAGGCGGATCACCGTGCCGAGGGCGTCGTTGGCGTGGAGGGTCGTGAAGACCAGGTGCCCCGTCAGGGCCGCCTCGACGGTGGTGGCGGCCGTTTCCGAGTCCCGGGTCTCCCCCACGACGATCACGTCCGGATCCTGGCGGAGGAAGTGGCGGACCGCGGTGGCGAAGTTGATCCCCGCCCCGTGGTTGACCTGGACCTGGGTGACCCCCTCCACCGTGTACTCGATGGGGTCCTCGATGGTGACGATGTTGATCTCGTCCTGCCGGAGGCGCAGCAGGGCGCTGTACACCGTGGTGGTCTTGCCGCTGCCCGTGGGGCCCGCGACGATCACCAGTCCCTGGGGCTGGTCCAGCATCCCGGCGATGGCCCGGTACACCGGTTCGTAGGGGATCAGGCGCTCCAGGTCGATCAGGATCGTCTGGGGGTCCAGGATCCGCAGCACGATCTTCTCCCCGAAGCGGGTCGAGACCGTGGCCAGGCGGAAGTCGATGGTTCGCCGTCCGTGCTGGATGGTCAGGCGTCCGTCCTGGGCGCGGCGCTTTTCGGCGATGTCCATCCGCCCCAGGGCCTTCAGCCGGGACACCAGGGGGGCATGGAAGCGCATGTCCAGCGGCTCCGGGCGCTTCTTCAGGCGCCCGTCCACGCGGTAGCGGACCGTCATCTCCTGCTCCGACGGCTCGACGTGGATGTCGCTGGCCGACAGGTCCAGGGCCTCCCCGATCAGCCGGTTCACCAGGGCGACGACCTGCTCGCCGCTGACGGAACGGCTCCGGTCCTCGGAGGTCTGGCCGGGCAGGATCTCCACCAGGGAGACCTCGAAGGTCTTGCCCGACACCGACTGGAACCAGCGGTCCCGGTTGGCGTCCTCGGGGCGCATCCGTTCCAGGGCGGGCACGACCCGGGCCCGGAGGAAGCGGTCGAACTCCCCGCGGTCCAGGGCCACCGGCCGGATTTGCCAGGCGGGCAGCAGGCGGGAGAGGTCGTCGATCGCCTGGAGGTCCCCAGGATCCACGAACCCGACGACCAGCACGCGGCCGTTCCTGGCCAGGGGAAGGGCCCGGTACTTGCGCCATTGCCCGAGCGGCAGGAGACCCCAGAGGGTCTCGTCCAGCATCACCCGGGACAGGTCCACGACCGGGGACCGTCCCGGGACCGCCTCGGCGTGGAGGCGCTCGGCCACCTGGCGCATCAGCATCGCGGCGATGCGGGGGTCGTCGCTGCACAGGGCCTGCAGGGAATCGGCGGGAATCCAGGCCAGGCGCGTTTCCCGGTCGGCCCGGAGGCTCCACCGGGACGGCCGGGCCAGAAGGACCTCGGCGAGTCCCAGGGCCTCTCCCTCGACCCTCCGGGCCCCCAGGAACAGGAGGCCGTTGTCCGGGTCCCGCCAGAGGGACTGGAGCGCCCCTTCCAGCACCACGTAGAGTCCGTCCGGGACCTCGTCCTGTCGCAGCACCTCGGTGCCTTCCGGCGCCGGGACCTCCCGGGCCTCTTCCCGGAGGGCCCGCGCCAGGTCCTCGTCCAGGATCGAGAAGGGGGGCACCTCCACCAGGTCATCGAGGGTCATGGCCGGTCTCCGGAGGGGGTGGATCGATCCGGTGCTGCACCTCCAGCACCCGCTCGTCCCAGCCGTCGGGCTGGGGCAGGAAGACCTCGGGCACCTCCCCGCGGCGCATCCGCTCCAGGTCGCTCCGGGCCTTCTGGACCTTCTGGGGCCCGAAACTGACCCGGTCCTCCCCTTCGAAGACCCGGAGGAACGTCTCCATCTCCCGGATCGCCCGGGGAAGGTCCGTGGAACGATAGACCAGGGACCGGCAGTAGTTGATGTCCGGCTCCTGCCAGGTGAAACGCTCCAGTCCCTCCAGGATCCGGATCGCCTCGTCGCGGTCCCCGGTGAAGAAGTGGGCCATCGCCAGGTACATCGCCGGCCGGGGATCCTCGGGCACCGCGGCGGCCGCCTGGGCCAGCAGCGGGATCACCCGGGGATATTCCTTCTGGTAGAACAGGCCGAGGCCCGCCAGGTAGGCCGCCACCGCGTCGTCGGGCCGCTTCCGGTGCCGTTCCAGCAGAGCCTCGATGCCTTCCCGCTGCAATCGCCCCGACACCAGGTAGGCGGTTCCGTAGAGGCTCATCAGGGAGGGATAGGTCGGTTCCAGGGCCGCCAGGCGGTCCCAGGGATCGAGGGCCTCGTCCAGGCGGTGCCGGACGAAGAAGAAATGACCCCAGAGATAGAGGACGTCCCGGTCGTCGGGAACGGCCTGGAGGGCCGCCCGGGCCGCCCGGACCACCCCGTCGCCGTCCCCCTGCCGGGTGGCCCGGTGCAGCTGCAGCAGCCAGGCGCAACGGGAGCCCCTTCCCTCGAAGGGGCTCAGCGGCAGAGGCCCCCGGCCCACCACCGCATCCACCGGGACCCCCTCCCGGACCAGCAGCGCGAGGGCCTCGGCCCGAAGGCAGGACGGCGAGGCGAAGCGATCGGGATCCCTGCCCGCCTGTTCCCGGGCCATCCGGGCCGCGGGATCCTGGAGGCCCGCCGCCTCCAGCGTCGCGATCCGTTCCACGATCTCCTCCGGCGAGGGGTCGCCCGGGGCACCAGCGAAGGCCCGTTCCATCGCCGGGACGGCCCGGGCGGCCTCCCCGGCGGCCCGGAGCAGGAAGGCCCCGAAGCGGATCCCCTGGCGGTCCGTGTCCGGGGCAGCCATCGCCCGGACGATCCGGGCCAGGGCCTCGTCCCGGTCCCCCTCCCGGAGTTCCCGTGCGGCCCGTTCCAGTTCCGCCGCCTGGGGGCCCGATCCCGGGGACAGGCGAGGCCGGTTGATGGTTTCGGCGGGGACCGCCAGGGGATCCACCCGGCGGTCCCAGCGGATCCTGGGCTTCTGCATCGCAAGGCGGGCCCGGACGCCCCGGACCAGGTTCCCGGGAGGGGCCCTCCCCGGGTCCGGCACCCGGAGGGTGGCCCAGGGAGTGCGGCCGATCACTCCGGGACCGTTGAACCCCGGAGGGAGCAGGTCCAGCATGGCGGTCCGGTTCCCGGGGCCCTGCCAGGTGGCCCGGGCCCTGGGGCCCTCCAGCCGGATGTCCTGGAGGGTCCATCCCTTCGGCAGGCCCGGCCGGTCGGTGCGCAGCAGGTCCAGGAAGACGGCCTCCGATCCCGGGGCCAGGACCAGGAAGGGCCGGTAGGCCGACCCTGCGGGGGCCGCGGCACCCGGAGCGGCTGCCCCGAGGACCAGCAGCGGGATCACGAACCGAACCCCCCTGTGCGCGCCCATCCGTCCCTCCCTTGCGGGCCCACCGAGTGTAGCAGGGCCCTGGCGATTCGGCATCGTGTCCTTCCCGAAGGGCGCCGCCTGTGGAACAATCCGGCTGTCCTGCATGGGGAGGGCACGATGAGCCGCATCCGGGTGATCCAGGCCCCCGAACCGGAACTGCTGGAACGGCTGGGGGTTCGGGGATGGCCGATCTGGACCAAGGAGGTCAGCCGGTTCGACTGGTTCTACGACGAGGAGGAGACCTGCTACTTCCTGGAGGGGGACGTGGAAGTGGTCTCCGCCGACGGCACCGAGCGGGCGCGGTTCGGCAAGGGGGACCTGGTGACCTTCTCCCGGGGGCTGGAGTGCACCTGGAACGTCCTGGCGCCGGTCCGGAAGCACTACCGGTTCGGCTGATCCCGCGGGTCAGCGCCTGCGGATCTCGTCGGGCAACTGGGGACAGGTGGAATCGGCCAGGCAGGGGGACTCGAGGAGCGTCCGGCCCCCGGTGGTCAGGTAGACGGCCGCCTGGTTCTCGAAGTAGTTGTTGATGTTGAACTGCCGGGAGGGGTTCGAGGGCTCGACCCCGTGGGCCCCGAGGGGGTAGGTGTAGGGGAAGCGCAGTCCCTGGTAGCCGTCCCGGGTCCAGCGGGTCGCCCGGACATAGCCGGGAACCGCCGGCTCCCCGAAGGGATCCAGGCCCTCGTCCACGTTGTCGGGGTCGGCGTGGAGGGGCAGCGGCGCCGTCGGGTCCACCGCCAGGTCCTTCGTGAACTCGTCGGGCCACCGGGGGTCCTTCAGGAAGGGCCGGTCGGCGGCCCAGTCCGCAAGCGTCCACCGGGTGCTGAGGTGCCTGCGATAGGACTCCACCGCCTCCCCGACGTGGGCCTGGAGGAGCAGGTCGTTGGGGGTCGGGAAGTCCCCCTCGTACTGCAGGATGCGGGCCCCCCGAGCCAGGGCCATGCTGGCCCCGATGGAGACGTTCGGATCGCCGACGGCGTGGTAGATCACCATGTTCACCTGGGGATTCGGGCAGGTGCCGCCGGGGCACGACAGTTCGTCGTACCCGCAACCGCAGTCCAGGCGTTTCGGGAAGGTCCGGGCGTAGGCGATGGGATCCCCCCGCTCCACGAGGGCCCCGGCGATCCCGATCAGGCGCCGGAACTCCGGAGTGTTCCGGGGCCTTCCGAGCCCCTGGCCGATGGCCACGAGGGGAGCGCCCTCGGGGAAGATCGCGCCTTCGAACGTCACCGGGATCCGGAAGGTGTCCACGACCTCCTTCGGGGTCGCCTTCGCCGGGTCCTCGACCCAGCCGGAGTAGATCTCGATGCGGACCTGGTCCCCGAACAGCAGCGACCGCTTCGCGTCCGGCGCGGCCGCCCCGGCGGGCGGGGTGTCGCAGTTCGCGGGACCGGTGGGCTTCCCCTCGGCGTCGGTGGGGACCGTCCAGGAACCCGGGGGGCAGGACACGGGCACCGGCCGCGTGTCGCCGTCCTGCAGGCCCAGCACCCGGCGCTTCTCGACGGCGGTCAGGGCGTCGCACGGCAGGGAGACCCGGAATCCGCGCCACCGGTCGCAGGCCGGCAGGTTGCGCTGATCCGGGTCCACCTGGCAGAAGGTCCGGTCCGCCTTGCACGCCGCATCCTCGGCGCAGTCCGTGGTGGCCGGCCCCTCCTTCACCGGGGACCGGAAGGCCCGGCGGACCTCGCCGTTGGTCAGGTTGCGCACCACCACCGTGTCCCCGGGCAGCAGGGAACTCACCCGGGCGATGGGGTAGTAGTGGGGACGCCCCTCGGGCCGGTCCTCGCCGGCCTTCAGGGGCGGGTGGTACTCCCGGTGAAGGTGGTTGATCAGCCAGGCGATCTCGGTCGTCCCGTCGTCCTTCGGGGTGAAGACCACCATCGGGCCCATCATGGGCATCCAGACCCCTTCCGGGACGCCGGGGTTGGTGGATCGCATGCCGGCGCTGATCAGGCCGCCTCCCCCGGACACCGGCGTCGCCGCGGTCACCGCCGGGTCCATCGCCGCGGCGATCTCCGCGATGAAGGCCCCCATCGACTGGCCCCAGATGGGCACGTCGGGGTTCGCCGGGGTTCCGAAGTCCACGATGCCGTCGCCGTTGAAATCCCCCGCCAGGTCGTTGGCGACCCCGTCCCCGTTGGCGTCGGCCTTCCAGGGCTGGGATGTCCCGGTGCCGAACTCCCGGATCATCCGGATGAACTGCATGTGGTCCACCACCGCCTGGCGCACCATGTCCCGGGTGTGGCTGATGTCGGCGCACCAGAAGTCCCCTCCGTTGTCGAAGGACGACCGGACGCCGTCGTTGTCCAGGTCCCGGATGCGCCCGATGGAGAAGGACTTGTAGAAGGTCTGGAGGTAGAGATCCCCCGCCAGGCTCTCCACGAGGCCGTTCCAGTCGATGTCCTCGTCGGAGGGCAGCGCCAGGCCGTGTCCCGGGGCGTCCAGCCCGCAGAGGGCCCATCCCAGCCGGGCCATTCGCCCCGCGAAGCCGAAGACCTCGAAGGGGGCCCCGCTGAAGCCGTGCCCGTAGACCATCACCGGGAACGGCGGCCGGTGCTGGCCCGTCGCCTTGGGAACCGAGCAGAGGAACGTGGCGCGCTGGGGCCCGACCCACGCGGTGCCCTTCCGGAGGTCGATGCCGAAGGACTCGTTCTCGTCGGCAGGATAGGCCTCGGTGGCCAGCCCGTCCCGGTCCACCAGGAACCAGGGGGTCGTGAACTCCCCGACGACCCAGTAGTCCACGTGGGCCGTGTCCTCCTGGAGGGCGGCGACCACCTCGGGAGGGTAGGTCAGCAGCGGACCCAGGATCCCGATCAGGGGCAGCAGGACGTCCGTGGGGAGCATGTAGGGACGTTCCGGAGGGGTGCCGTCGGTGTCCGGATCCTGGACGGGCCGGGGCTCCAGGGCCGGCGGGAAGGACTCCCGGAGCCAGTCCAGGGGACCGGTTCCGTAGAGTCCCTGGCGGATCGCCTGGAGTTCGGGCGTGACGGTCTGGGTCGTGAAGGTCCAGGCGAAGGCCACCTGGTCCAGCGTCAGTCCGCCGTACTCCGGGCGCTTCAGAATGTCCCCCAGGGGGGCCAGGGCTTCGGTCTGGTCCAGGGGATTGACGTAGGGGAACGGGGAACGGACCGGCTGGCCCCGGGGGTCCTTCAGTCGGTCCGTCAGCACGACGGCGTAGCGCCCGAGTTCCCGGAGGGGCGCCACGGGCCACAGGAACAGGGTCCGGGTCTGCCGCTCCCAGAACGGGATCACGTCGTCGATCCCCCGAGGACCCGGATCCCGGCCGCTGAAGGTGTTCGGGCGGTCCAGCACGCCGTCGAAGTCGATGTCCTCGTAGGGGTCCAGGACGCCGTTGCCGTTCTGGTCCTCGTCGTGGGTTTCGAACAGCAGCTGGGGCGAGTCGGCGTGGGGATCGAAGTCCCAGTACTGCCAGGGCCACTCCAGTCCCAGGGGCACGTTGCCCTGGCCCGCGTCCAGGGGCATGGGCCTGCCGAACTCCGGGGAGGCCGGGTCGATGTCCACCAGGTACACCGCGTCGTCCGAGAGGTCCCGGTTGTCCCGGTGGCGCCGGGCGAAGTCCTGGACGTCCAGGTCGTCGGAAAAGGAGACCCAGAGGGGCGCGAAGGTGCCGAAGCCGTCCAGTTCGTTGGCCTTTTCCCGGATCTTGTTCTCCAGGCGGGTGCTTCCCACCAGGGCCACGTTGACCCGGCGGCCCGTCGGAGAGGTGGGGTCGAGCCTCGTGGCGCTGTCGTTCGGGAAGGGGATCTCCGGCAGGGGGCGGGCCTCGGCGTCCCACACCACCAGGGGACCGCTGCCGGGCCTGGTGGGGGCGATCCCGGCGGGTTCCGGCCCGCAGGCCACCGACATCAGTGCAGGGGTCCACAGGATCCACAGCGACCGGGGTCTCATGCCCGCTCCTTTGCAAAGGCCTCGTCCGCCGAACCTTGTTCCAACGCCCCCGGGAAGTCAATGGGGGACAGTCACCTTTTTACCCTTCCGAAGTCTCCGGATTTGCTAGGCCCTCGCCGCCGAAATCGAAGGGTGCAGAGACGGGGAGCCGGAAGGGGGTCCCGAGGGGCAGGGGAGGGCTACTGGATGCGGCAGTCCTGGGCCTCGCCGGACACGCCGGGCCGGCCCGGGTTGCCATTGGAGGGTCCTCCGGGGCCGCCCTGTCCTCCGCCGCCCAGGGCCTCGAAGCGGGAGGTCGTGCACCAGTCCGGGGACCGGTCCGCCACGCCCACCGCCAGGATGCCGTAGGAGGCTCCGCCGCTCCCGCCCCCTCCGCCGCCACCGGCGCCGCCCCGGCCACCGTCCCCGCCGGTGCCTCCCTGGCCGACGCACGGCATGAACCAGTAGGGGTTTCCGGAGGAATTGGTCGCGCAACCGACCTCCCCGGCCACTCCTCCCGAACCCCCGATGCCGCCGACGCCTCCGGCTCCGCCCTGGCCGCCGTCGCCGCCCCGGTTCCGGACCACCAGGTTGCCCGACAGCACCGGGAGCCCCGTCGGCGCCCCGTCGGCCTGGACCACGAAGATGGCCACCGAGGCCCCGCCGGACAGCCCGGGGCCTCCGCCCGATCCACCGCAGCCCCCGGCCCCGCCTCCCCCTCCGGCCGTGGTCGTCACCTGCCGGAGCAGGGTGCAGCGGCTCCCAGGCCAGGTCGTGATCGCAGCCGAACCAGTCGACCCCGTCCCAGGTCACGGATGTGTCCATGCTGATCGC
>JAGOKF010000063.1 GCA_017994695.1 Myxococcota bacterium
GGTCCCACGTGGACTTCGGGCAGGCCGCCGACGAGTCCGCGGACCCGGGAACCGCCGGGCCGGACAGGGGCCCGGGGACTGCGGACCTTCCCGACGCGGCCGGTACCGGGTCCTGCGTCCCGATGAGCCGCAAGTGCATGGGACAGGCGATCCTGCTGTGCTCCCAGGCGGGGCAATGGGCCCTGCTGCGGAACTGCGCCGACGGCGAGCAGTGCATCGAGGACGGCGTCTGCGCCGCCATCGGCGGGAAGTCCGGCGGCTGCGACGCCGCGCCCTCCCGGGACCTCCCCCTGCCCCTCATCGCCCTGGCGGTCCTGGCGGCCCTGTCCGCCCTCGTCCGGCGCCGCTCCCGCCCCGACGCTCCCTGAGGCAGCCTGTTCGTGCCCCATCCGGGCTTGCGGATTCCCGTCCCTTCCGCTATCACGCCTCCGATGGAAGGCACCTCCCCGGAACCCTTCTCTCCCGACGCCGAGCCCTCCCAGGTCGTCCTCCGCCGAGGCCTCCTGGCCGGGCGGACCTTCGCTTCCCTTCGCCATCCGGCCTACCGCCTGTACTTTTTCGGCCAGATGGTCTCCCTGATCGGTCTCTGGATGCAGTCGGCCGCCCAGTCCTGGCTGGTCTATGACCTGACCCGATCCAAGGCGTTCCTGGGGGTCGTCGGCATCGCCGGATCGCTGCCCATCGTGGCCCTGTCCACCTGGGGCGGCGTGCTGGCGGACCGGATCCCGAAGCGGCGGATCCTGGTGTTCACGTCGGTCAGCGCGGCCGTGCTGGCCCTGACCCTGGGGCTGCTGACCCTGGCAGGGATCACCCGCCCGGGGCACATCCTGGTCCTGGCGGCGCTCCTGGGCGTCGTGTCGGGACTGGAGATGCCCGCCCGGCAGGCCTTCGCCGCCGAACTGGTGGGCCGGGGCGATCTGGCCAACGCCATCGCCCTGAACGCGTCGGTGTTCCACGCGGCCCGCATCGTGGGTCCGGCCATCGCGGGGGTGATCATCGGCCAGGTGGGGACCGGGTGGGCCTTCGTCGGCAATGCCCTCAGTTTCGGGGCGATCCTCTTCGCCCTGGCCAGGATGCGCCTTCCCGACGGGGGCCCGCCCCGGCCCCGCACCGACGGCGACGGCCTGTGGAAAGGGTTCGCGGTGGTCCGGCAGACCGCCGGCCTGGCCGCCCTGATGCTGTTGATGCTCCTCGTCGGGGTCTTCGGCTGGTCCTACGTCGTGCTGATGCCCGCCCTGGCCCGGGACGGCCTGGGATCGGGCCCCGAGGGCTACGGGCTCCTGGTGTCCGCCATCGGGGTCGGATCGGTGACCGGCGCCCTGACCCTGGCGTCCCTGGGCCGGATCCGCCGCCCCCGGGCGGTCCTCTGCGGCGTGGTCGCGGGCCTGGGTCTCGCCCTGGTGGTCCTGTCCCTGTCCCGGGTCCCCTGGGTCGCCGCCCTGGCCCTCGTCCCCGCCGGCTTCTGCCTGACGATCTTCTTCAGCCTCTCGAACACCTGGGTCCAGGTGGCGGTGGACGACGACGTCCGGGGACGGGTGATGGGGGTGTACACGGCCATCTTCGGCATCCTGATGCCCCTGGGGGCCCTGTGGGCCGGCATGATGGCCGAATGGATCGGCGTCCAGGGGACCATCGCCGCCGGCGCCGTCCTGTGCCTGCTGGCCATCCCGGTGTTCCTGCCCCGGCTTCCCCGGTCGATGGAGCGGTAGCCGGATTCCTCGGAAGGGCTTCGGAAGGCCCTCAGGACCCGGTCGCGACCGAGAGGGCCTACAGGTCCGGGGACAGGGTCTCGATGTTCATGCCGCCGGCATAGGCGTAGGACACGTAGAAGTCCCATCCGTACACGGTGATGCCGACCCGCTTGTCGGCGCTCAGGGTGTGGCTCCCGGGCTGCATCGGCAGGCGGGACACCATGTACTGCCCGCCGGGAAGGTTCTGGAACTGGGTGGACGACAGCACCGATCCGTCCAGCGTCACCTGGGCCCCCACCGGCGCGACGATGTTCACGAAGTTGCTGCGGTACTTGATGGGGACCAGGAACACGTACTCGGCGCGGAACTGCTCGATGGGCACGCCGACCAGGAAGGCCGGATCCCCGATGTTCGCGTCGTCTGGGCTGCACTGGGCCTGCTTCGTGCAGGAATTGAAGTTCGAATCGCAGACGCAGGACCCGGGGGACTCCTCGCACCATTCGCCCGTGAATTCGTTGTAGCAGCCGCTGTGGGCCGAATAGGGGGCGTTCTGCCCCTCCAGGTACTGGCCCACCAGGAAGGGCTGGTCCCCGGTCAGCACGGTGTGGTCGCTGATCTCGAACTCGAACCATTCCCCGGCGTTCAGGGCCGGGATGGCAACGCCCGGGGTGCTCGAGGTGATGTGGGTACCGTCGTAGGCCGCCAGGACCCGGACCACGTCCGGCGCCTTGCCCCGGGGCATCGTCCTGCTGACCACGTAGGTCCTGCCCCAGGTGCTGACGGGCTGGATCTGCTCCTCCAGGTGGTCGCAGGCGGCGATCGGGGGACAGTCCGAATCCACCGTGCAGGAGAACAGGGGGTCGTAGGAGCACCGGCCCCCCTTGCAGGTCGAGTAGGGTGCGTTGGCGCACACGTGGCCGCCGAACACCGCGACCTTGCGGTTCGCCTCCACCAGGCTCCCGGTGAAGTCGTCGGGGACCGCGGCGGCCTCCAGGTTCAGGACCTGGCCCTTCTGCATCCGGAAGGTCTGGCTCGATCCCCGGGCCATCGCCGGCACCCCGGTCCCCGCCTGGACGGGGGCGGTGGTGGTGACGGTCACCTCGGTCTCCCCCTCCTCGACGGCCACCACGGTCAGCGTCGAGGCCAGCAACTGCCCGTCGCTGTTCCGTCCGATGGTGGGCCACGATAGCACCCGGTAGCGCTTGCCCAGGGCCGTGGTCGGGAACAGCAGCGACGCGTCGTTGGAATAGACCTTCGCGTTCTCGAGGGGGTTGAACTGATAGGCCACCACCGGCAGGTTCGAGGTCAGGTGCCAGGCGTTCGTGGTCAGGCCGGACCCCGAGATGTTGTTGGTCGGCAGGCTGATGATGGTCGCCGTCTTGGGCGGGGCCTCGTAGGTCCGGTCGTAGCCCGAGGCGTTGGTGACCCGCACCGTGGCCTTGAAGGTCGCGTTGATGTTCGACACCACGATGGCGTAGGGGGCGTTGGCCCCGCCGCCGTACCGCGTGTCCTCCGAGTCCACGTACTGGTCCAGGTCCGTGGCCCAGTACTCGCACCCCTGGTTCGTCTTGAACTTGGCGTTGAACTCGCAGAGGTTCAGGCAGATCCCCAGATGGCACAGCCGGCCCGTGTTTTCCGTGTCGCAGTCCTCGGTGAAGGCGAAGCCCGACCCGTCCAGCGTGCAGGTCATCACCGACGACCCCTGGCAGACCCGGTATCCCGGCACGCACTCGACGCACTGGCCGTTGACGCACCGCTGGCTGCCACAGTCCTTCTCCTCCCAGCCCGACCCGTCGAGCCGGCAGAGCCGGGCCACGTTGATCTGGGGGCAGTCCACCGATCCCGGGACGCAGGCCAGGCACTGGCCCTCGTAGCAGACCAGGTCCCCGCACTCCGTCTCGTCCATCGCGGTGCCCTGCTCGTTGCAGACCCGGGCCTTGTTCCTGGTGCAGGACCGGCTTCCCGGCAGGCAGAAGAGGTCGCCGCGGCAGACCCCCTGGATGCAGTACCCCTGGCCCCGGCAGTCGGCCAGGTCCCGGCACTCGACGCAGACCCCGACCCGGGGGTCGCAGTAGGGGGTGTCCCCGGCGCAGTCGTTCTCGTTCTGGCAGCGGGTGGCGTCCGGGCCGACGTCCCAGGGCGCCTCCCCGTCGGTGGAACCGAAGTCCACGTGGATGACCGGGATGTCCCTGGGGCCGAGGTCCGCGGCCCCGCCTCCGCCCCCGCAGGCCAGGGCCCATGCGGCCAGCACCGATGCGATTCCCCGAAACCGGACCGTCATCGTGACACCTCGTCGCGGCGCCGAACGGCTGATTGTAACGGAAATGTCGTCCAGGGAAAGCCCCGGTCCGGCCCCGGGTTCCAAGGCCCCGGCGGAGCGGCCCGCCGGCGGGAGCGCCTTCGGGGGCGCAGCCGCCAGGGGACGGGGCCTGGACCGTGGCAGGACCGGGACGGTCCGGAACGGAACTCCGCAGGCATCATTCGGGGAGCGGGACGAGGTGGGGAACGTGACGGGGCACGACGGGGACGCCTATTGGGCGGGCACCCACTCGCCGCAGGACGGCAGGGCGGTCAGCACGCCTTGCTGGATGGCCTGGCAGGTCTCGCCGGGGATCGAGCAGATGCAGTCCTGGAACTTCGCCGCGTCGGCCACGGGGTCCGTGAAGTCCTGGTCGCAGCCCGCGAAGCCGTCCTCGCTGTCGAACCAGTTGCCGCACTCCACCGCGTCGGCGTAGATCGCACAGGACACCAGCTTCGCGCAGAGTTTCGTCTTGAACTGGATGCAGCCGTCGTACACGCTCGAGGCGCTGGCCGTGCAGGCCGGGGTCTGGTCCGTCGTCGCGTCGGTGCCCTCGTCGGTGGCCTCGCAGGCCCCGAAGGTCAGCAGCGCCGCGGCCGTGATCGCCCACAGAATCCGCTTCATGATCCATCCTCCTCGTTGAAGATCATCCTTCCGCCGGATCGGCCCGTGCCGGTCCTCACTTCTTCTGGAACATCCCCTTGCCCTTCTTCTCGACCACCGGGGCGGTGGCGCCCGTGGAGGTCTTCTTGGGCTCGGGCTCCGGGGCCTTCTTGGCGGCGGGCTTCTTGGCCGGGGCCTTCGCGGGCTCCGGCTGGGGCGGCTGCTGGGCGGCGGCCAGGGTCGCCTCCAGTTCGGCCACCCGGGCCACCAGGGCCTCCTTCTCCTTGCCCAGGGCCTCGAACTTGGTCTTCGTGTCGGCCAGTTCCTTCTTCACGGTGTCCAGTTCGCCCTTCGCGGCGTTCAGTTCGGCGCCCATCTTGGCCGAGTCGGCCTGGCACTTCGCCAGGTCCTGCTTGACCTTGCCGTCGCACCCGGCCAGCCCGAGCGCCAGAACCGCCATCGCCAGCACCGAACCCAGGACCTTCTTCATCTGCGACCCTCCTTGTGTTTCCTTCCCCACGGTCACCAGTCTCCCCCCCGTTTCCGGAAGGGAAAGCCTGTCGGGCAACGAGCCGATGCTAGGACGGCCGCCCCAGGGTGTCAAGGACCGCCGGGCAGGATGCTACCGAGGGCGAGCCGCCGCCCGAACCCCGGGAGCGTGCCAGGAGGAGGCGCCGGGCGGGAGTTGCGGTCGTCGCCAGGGCTCGGTAGGCTTCCCGTCGGGATCGGGGAGGGACCATGGGACGAGCCTGCTGGCAACTCGTCGCCCTGCTGGCCGTGGCACCTTTGCTGCCTCGGGATGCCCGGAGCCAGGAGGAGTACCGGCCCGCCGGGGACCGGCTGCACTGGGTGCTGGTGACCACCGACACCCACATCGGGACCTCGGGGGACCGGGCGAAGGAGAACCTGGCCTGGGTCACCCGGGACGCCTACCAGGCCGTGCAGCCCGAGTGGCTGGTGGTCACCGGGGACCTGACCGACGCCTCGCCAGGGGGGCTGGTGCCCTGGGGGCCCCAGGAAAGCGAGTGGAAGGATTACCGGGGCCTGTTGGAGGCGTCGGGCATGAACGCCTCGATCTACCTGGACCTCCCGGGCAACCACGACCAGTACAACGACCGGGGGATGCCCCACTTCCTCCAGTGGTCGATCCAGGGGGCCGCCATGGGGCGGACCCAGCAGTCGGTGGTGATGGGGGACCCGGACGGGGGCGTGCAACTGCTGGGACTTTCGACCCCGGGCAACGACGGGGCGATGCCGCCGCTGGACAACGCGGGACTGGACGCCGGGGAACTGCTCTTCGCCCAGCAGGCCGTGGAGGATCACCCGGACGCCGTGGCCCGGGTGCTGTTCGGCCATCATCCCCTGGACGACCTGAAGACCGGCCGGGAAGAGATCCAGGCGCTGATGCGCACCTGGGACGTGGCGGCCTACATCTACGGCCACACCCACCAGTACACGGCTTCCTTCCTGGGGCGGACGCTGCTGCTGAACTTGGATTCCCTGGGCAAGGCGGACCGGAACCACGTGGCGCTGCTGGCCCTGGACGGGACGATCCTGTCGGTCCGGGCCTTCGACGCGGGCCAGTGGCCCATGATCCTGGTCACGACCCCCGCCGACGCGATACTGGGCGGGGGGAATCCCCGGGCGCCCTCCCTGCCGCCCGACTGGCCCGAATGCCCCGTCCGGGCCCTGGTCTTCGGGGACCGGCCCGCCGGGGAGGTGACGGCCCAGGTGGACGACCGGCCCCCGATCCCGCTGCGGCCCACGGGACACGGCACCTTCGAGGGGCTGCTGGACACCACCGGCCTGTCGCCGGGCCAGCACCGGCTCCGGGTCCGGGCGGCGCCCTGGAACCGGGGGGACCACGAGATCTCCTTCCGGGTGGGCGCCACGGCCTGCCGGAACGGGAAGGACGACGACTTCGACGGGCTCACGGACTGGCCCGACGACCCGGGGTGCGAGTCCCCCCTGGGCGAGCGGGAGGACCGGGTCCCCCCGGGACCGGGCGACCCGGGCGGCGTTCCCGACGACGCGTCCGGGGGCGAGGACCTGCCCGGGGACGACGGGCCGGGGCCCGAGACCGGTGGCGAGTCCCCGACCGAGGAGGCCTCGCCGGACGCCGGGTCGGGGGACGACCTGGGCGGGGAGACCGGCGGCGGATCGCCGGGGGACGGGCTGGCCGGGGAGGACCGGGGAACGGTGCCGCCCGACGCCCTGGAAGATGCCCGGGATCGGGAAACCGCCGGCACCGAGGGAATCGCGGGGGACCCGGGGGACACCGGGGTTCCGGGACGCAAGGGCGGCGGGTGCGCCGGGACGTCGGGGCCCGCCGGGACCTGGTGGATCCTGGGGATCGCCCCCGTGTTCCTGGTGATGCGGCGGCGACTCCGCCGGTGAAGGGAGGCCGCGGCCCGGTCCCGGGCGACCCGCGGCGGGACCCCGTTTCCCGGATGTCCCGGGGATGTCCCGCCGGGAATCGCGGTTGACGGGACGCAACGGCGGCGGTGATACTCGGCCGGGCTTCGTTCCACAGGAGCGGCGAGCGATGTCCGATCCCCCCGTCCACTCGGCGGCCTTCCGGCGGCGACGGTTCCTGAACTGGTTTCCCCTCGGCCTCACCTACGCGTTCCTCTATATGGGGCGCTACAACCTGACGGTGGCGAAGAACGCCCTGGGGGACCTCCTGACCAAGGAGGACTTCGGCACGGTGTTCGGGATCGGCACGGCGGTGTACGCGGTGTCGTTCCTGCTGAACGGCCCCCTGACGGACCGGGTCGGGGGCAAGAAGGCGATCCTGGCCTCGGCCATCGGAGCGGGCCTGGCGAACCTGGCCCTGGGATACGCCGTCCGGGACGTCCTGTCGGGCCACGGCTGGATCCCCTTCGGCCTGGTGACCACCCTGTCGGCCCTCTACGCCGTCAACATGTATTTCCAGAGCGCCGCCGCCGTGGCCATCGTGAAGGTGAACTCGTCGTGGTTCCACGTCCGGGAGCGGGGAGGCTTCTCGGGCATCTTCGGCACGATGATCGCGTCGGGGGTCTTCTTCGCCTTCTCGGTGAACGAGTGGGTGCTGGCCCTGACCCGGATGGTGTCCGCGGACGGCCGGGTCCTCCCCTGGTGGGTGTTCTTCGCCCCGGCGGGGCTGCTGCTGGGCATGGCGGCCCTGGAGGCCTTCCTGCTCCGGGACCGCCCGGGACAGGCCGGCTTCGAGGACTTCGACACCGGGGACGCGTCGTCGGGCGTGGGGGAGGACGTGCCCCTCCGGCGCATCCTGAAGGGCGTCATCACGAACCCGATCATCCTGACGGTGGCCCTGGTGGAGTTCTGCACCGGGGTGCTGCGGAACGGGGTCATGCACTGGTTCCCCATCCATGCCCGGGAGATCCTGTCGCTGCCCGCTTCCCACATGGTCCGGAACGGATCCTGGGCCCACTGGCCCTGGCTGGTGGGCGCCCTGGCCGCGGGGGCGATCGGGATGGGGATCGGGAGCCGCCTGGAGGGCCGGAAGAAGTCCGCCTGGATCACCCTCGGGGGCCTGGTGGCCCTGGCGCCGTTCCTGTGGACCGGCTGGGGGGGATGGCTCTTCGTGGCCGGAGTGCTGGGGGCGAACGTCGCCGGCTTCGTCAGCGACCACCTGTTCCAGAGCCGCCGGGCCCCGGTGGCCGCTCTGCTCTACGTCCTGGCCGCCGTGTCGGTCCTCGCGATGTGGCCCGCACTGGAACGGCGGCCGCCGGTCATCGGCTGGGTGGACGAGTCGAAGGTCCCCCTGCGGCCGGGGGACGAGGTATTGAGCGTCAACGACCCGGCCGCCCGGCGGGAGGAGGCGGCCCGCCTCCAGTGGTGGAACTCCCTGGTGGGCAGCATCCGGTGCATCCCCAGCCAGTGCCAGGGGGAGGGCGTCCGGTGGGACCTGGAGCGGTGCCTCTGCACGAGGAGCCCCGAGCGGCCGGCGCCGGCCCCGATCCCCACCAGCGGGAAACTGGTCTTCCAGGTGCGCCGGGACGGGGAGATCCGGACGGTCGAAATGGAGGATCCCCTGTTCCAGGCCCAGGCGGGAGACCAGCGGATCCTGCCGATGGGCCCGCCGGAGGACGGCCGGATGTGGCTGCTGATCGCGTCGGTGTTCCTGATTTCCCTGGCGGTGATCGGCACCCACGGCCTGCTGTCGGGCACGGCGACGATGGACTTCGGCGGGCGGCGGGGCGCGGCGACGGCGGTGGGGCTGATCGACGGGTTCGTGTACCTGGGGACCGCCTTCCAGTCCTTCGCCCTGGGGCACCTGACCTCGGCGAACTGGTCCCACTGGCCGACCCTGCTGCTGCCTTTCGCGCTGCTGGGGCTGTTCCTGCTGACCCGCATCTGGCACGCCATTCCCCGGGGCGGCGGGCACTGATCCCGTCCCGCCCGATCGATTCCATGTAGAATCCCCCGTTCGCTTGCCTGGAAAGGAGGCAGGGTGAAGAGACGCAACCGGTGCCTGGACGGGCTGTGGCCGGCGCTGCTGGTCCTCTGGGGGGCGGTCCCGGCGACGGCCGGGGAGTCGCCCGAGACGGGGATCGGCCCCTGGGCGAAGAGTCTGCGGCAGCAACTCGAGGCCCTTCCGGGGTCGTTCCGGCCCGACCTGTCCCGGGAGTGGCTGCGCCTGGCGCGGGCGCGGGTGCGGCAGGTGCGACCCGCCGGGGCCCGGGTGGGCGATCACCGCGTCGTGCACTACGCCGGGGACGTCCGCATCGACCCGGCCACGAAGCAGGTGCAGTCGGACCTGCGGGTCCGGGTCCTGTTCGTGGACGCGGGGACGACGGCGGTGGACCTGCTGACCTTCCTGCCCCTCTCCGGCGTCGAGGGGCCTGACGGGAATCCCGTCGCCTGGACGATGCAGAACATCCAGGGGTACGACGTGCCCCGGATCCCGGTGGAGCCCCCCTCGGAGGCCGGGGAGACGAGGGAGTTCACGGTGCACCTCCAGGGGGTCCCCGACTGCGCGATGAGCGGGCCCATCTCGGTGAACCTCTGCGGGTTCGGCAAGACGGCCTACGTCGCCGGGGAGATGCTTCTGCCGACCTCGCTCCAGAAGGACTTCGCGACGATGGAACTGGACGTGCACCTCCCGGCGGGCCTGGTGCTGGCCGGGACCGGCATCGTCACCGGCGTCGAGCCCGAGGCCGAGGGCCGGGAGGTGCATCGCCTCCGCCAGGACTTCCCCACGGACAGCCATTCCTTCGGCATCGCGCCGTACCAGGTCGCCCGCCTGCCCTGGGGCACCGGGCACCTGGGCACCTACACGATGAACGATTCCCGCATCCAGCCGGGGGTGGCCGAGGTGCTGACGGACATCCGGGACGTGCTCCAGTACTACGGCAGCCGCTTCGGGGCGTTCCTGTTCCCGAAGATGGAGGCCTGCCAGGTGGGCAACGACGCCGGGGCGGCCTTCGGATGGCCCGCCCTGCTCTGGATCCCCGACGGGATGTGGCGCGACCGGGGATCCTCCCGGACGGCCCTCTTCGCCCATGAACTGGGGCACCAGTGGTTCCCGGACATCCTGCAGAACGACGACTCCTTCGGGGCCTGGCTGTCCGAGGGGTTCGCCGAGTTCCTGTCCCTGTCCTTCGTCCGGGACCGCCGGGACCTGCCCGACTACGCCCGGGCCCACTACGACTGGTACGCCCAGGCCTATTTCTACTTCGTCGGGGACGCCCAGGACTACGGCCTGTCGTCGATGGACTCCCTCTACGTCAGCAGCGGATGGGTGTACCAGGTGGTGACCTACTACAAGGGCGCCATCATCGCGAACCTGCTGGAGCAGCGGGTGGGCCGGGAGACCTTCGACCAGGCGATCCGCGACCTGCACCGGGACATCGGCGGAAAGGCCCTCTACTACGACACGGCGGGGCTGAAGGCCTACCTGGAGCGGGCCTCGGGGATGAACCTGGACCAGGAGTTCTCCCAGTGGATCTGGCGCAAGGGCTACCCGGTCCTGACCATCGGCGTGGTGCGGCCCGAGGACCTGGGCACGCCGGAGGTCGAGGTGCAGGTGGACCAGCGGTCCTCGACGCCGTTCAACGAGTTCCGGTTCCCGGTCACGGTCCGGGTGGTGACCGACACCGGGGAACGGGACCACGCGGTGTTCCTGGAACCCGGGGTCCAGTCGGTGCGGCTGCCGGTGGACGGGCGGCTGACCCGCCTGCGGATCGACCCCGAGGGGGCCACCCTGGAGCGGGTCCGCAGCGCCCTTCCCGGGGACATGGACCTGTCCGGGGAGGTGGACGGCATCGACCTGGTGTACGCCGCCTGGGCCCAGGGAGGGTCCTTCGGCTACACCGACAACTTCCTGCCGTCGGTGGACTTCGACGGCAATGCCGTGGTGGACCCGCGGGACCTGGCGGTGGTGACGGGCCACTTCGGGGAGACGCTGGCGGGAGGTGCCCGATGAAGGCGATGCTTCGCTTCGCAGCGGTGGTGGTTCTGCTGGCTTCCTGGGCCTGCGACACCGGCGGCGCGGTGGGGATTCCCTCGGACCCCGGGCGGGCCGACTGGCTGCCCTGGGTCGAGGACGTGCCGGACGTCCGGGAAACCGATGCCCCGGCGGACACCGGCTCCGGGAACCCGACCGACCTCCCCGGGACCGACGGGACGGCCCCGGAGGACCAGGGCCCCGAGGGTCCCCGGGACGCGGTGATCCCGGGCGAGTACCTGCCGGCCCGCTCGATGCGCTTCCGGATGGCCGGGCGGGAGGGGGACGACCTGCTGGTCGAGGTGGTGGGACGGGACTTCACGGGGGTCTTCGGGATCGCCCTCCGTGTGGAATGGGACCCGGCCCTGGCGACGCTGGTGTCGGCGACCCCGGGGACGGCCCTGGACAGCGCCGGGGACACCACCGGGGCCGCGGCGGAGGTCCGCCCGGGGTCCCTGGCCATCGGGCTAGCGCTGGGGACCTACGCCGACGCCGCCGACTGGACCGGGGACCGGGTCGTCGCAACGCTGCGCCTGCGTCCCCTGGGCACCGGGCCCGTGCCGCTGTCGTTCCAGCCGGCCCGTTCGATGGTCTTCGACGGCGGCCTGGCCCGCCAGGACGTCGCCTGGCTTCCCGCCGTCGCCTATCCGTGACCCCCGCTTCCCGCCGTGGCAACGGCGCGGGGAGCCTGTCCCCGGGCAGACCCGGCAGCAACTGTCCCTTGGAAATGGCGGAGATCCGGGAGGCTAGGGCCCGGCCTTGCGGAGGACCTGGAGACCCTTGCGGGCCGCCAGGATGAGGGGTTCTGCCGAGAGGGGCTCCCCGACGGCGCCCTGCATCCAGACCTGGGGCGGCAGGCGGCCCTGGACGCACATGCGCTCCATCTCCGGGGCCAGGGCGCGACCCCCGTCCAGGAACTGCTCGATCTGGAACTGGATCAGGTGCCCGAGGGGGTAGTCGGGCAGGTAGAGTCCGTAGGCGATCAAATGGCTGTAGATCGCCAGCACCGGGCTGTCCCGGACGCCGAATACCGGGGCGTAATAGCGGTTCCAGATCTGCACCGCCAGGTCCACCACCGCCTGGCGAAACTGCTCGGGGGTGGCGTCGGGGTGGGCATAGAGCCACCGCCAGGAACGCATGTCCAACAGCCCGACGCCGGCGATTTCGTAGGTCATCCAGTAGGTGTCCACGGCCCCAAGGGCCCGGGTCTTCGGGTCGGGGACCCCGAGGCCCAGGACCTGCATGTCCCGGTCCTGGAACAGGAAGGCGAAGGCCTCGGTGAAGGCGGTGTTTGGCACGCCGGCCATCAGCACGTTGTCCACCCGGTTCAGCGTGAAGACCTGCTCGACGCAGTGCCCCAGTTCGTGCATCGCGATGTTGAAGCCCTTGTAGTCCATGCCGTCGGCGGGAACCCGGGTCCGGAGGTGGGCCGAGTCGGTCCGCATGCCGGCGCCCATCGCGTGGCCGGCACCCCGGGCGGGGTCCACGGCGATGTGGTCCGCCAGGAAACGGGCGGTGTCGGGGGTGAAGCCCAGGCCCTGGAGCAGCGCCGGCAGGCCCTGTGCGAAGGACTCCAGCGTGGGGAAGCGGTCCCGGACCATCCGGTCCAGCGTCGCCGGGTCGTAGGTGCTCCGGGCCTTGAAGCCGTCGTACCAGATGTCGAACGGCTCCAGGGGTCGCCCCAGGCGCTTGCGGATCAGGGAGGCCACGTCCCGGGCCACCGGGGCCGAGAGGACGTCCCGGAGCAGGGCCTCCACGGTCTCCTCCGGGAGTTCCCGGTCCCAGAGGAAGCGCCGGGCGATGTGGGTCGGGTAGCCGGGCGCGTGGCGGTCCTGGCCCCGCTCGGCCCGGAAGACCGCGAGCCACTGTTCGTAGCGCCGGTCGGGCTCCCGCTCCCCGGCGGTCCACGCGGCGCCCGGGGTCCGCACGCGGTTGCCCTCCGGGTCCCACTCGACGTCCTGCCCGGCGACGACCGCCCGGGGGATCTCCTGGCGGATGATCCGTTCCATCACGCGGTAGATCAGGCGCTGGCCCTCCAGGTTCCCCTTCGGGTCGTTGTAGAGGGCCTTGATGTGATCCCGGAGCCCCCAGTGGCTGATCAGGGTGGGGCCGTCGGGGAAGGGATGGCGGCCGTCGGGCGTGGCCAGGGCGGCCAGGCGGATGTTGTACCGGGCGATGTAGTCCTCGGCCTCGGCGTAGGCCCGGGTGGCCGCCGCCCTGGCGTCGCCGGGGATCCGCAGGGCCAGGCCCTTCAGCAGGCGGGCCGCCGCCCACTGGCGCCGGGTCAGGTTTTCGGCCCGGACCGGATCGACCTGGGGGAAGTTCAGCAGCGCCACGAAGGCGATCCGGGTCCGGTAGAGGTCCTCCGAGAGGTGGTCGAATGGGTTCAGCGAGGCCAGCAGCAGGTCCACGGGCAGGGTCTGGAACCGGTCCAGGTCCACGGGCTCCCGGAGGGTCCGGGTCAGGGCCACCGCGTGGCCGTTGAGTGCCTCGAAGGACCGCTCCAGTCGGTCCAGCAGCAGGTCCAGGGCGTCGGGGTCGGCCAGGAACTGGTCCCGGCAGAAGGACGTGAAGGCCTCTGCGTCACCGTCCCCCTCGCGCCAGTTCGCCGCCACCTGGGAGACCCCCTGGCGGGCCCGGGCCTCGACCCCGGACCCGTGGGCCTCCACCAGGGCTCGGACCGCCTGCTGCTGAACCTCCTCGGTGATCACCGGATTCGTCGTCTCCATCGTCCCCTCTCCTCTCGCCCCCGAGGGCCATCCCGCCAGCATCGCCAGCAGTCCCGCGGCCCAGGCTGCCCGTCGTCCTGCCATGCTCCTCGCCTCCTTTCCGAGCCCTCGGATCGATTCCCGGGAGCCTCCCGGGAGGCTCCCGGCGCGGATCATGGCCGGTAGATGCCGTAGTGGATCCGGGCGGCAGCCCGCACCGGGGAGGTCTGGTAGTCCGTCGGCCGGACCTCGACGTGGTAGAGGATGCCGTTGTCCCCGGGCTCGTTCTTCGCCCCCTCGTTCACGTAGGCGTACCAGAAGGTGTACCCCTGGCCGTTCTCCTCGGGGTGGAAGATGCTGACGGGGGAAGGCAGCAACTGGAAGGGGAACCAGCCCCAGGCGGTGCCGAAGGTCACGTCCACCGGGGGCTGCTGGGAGGTCCGGGCCTGGTCGTCGTCGGCGAACCGAAGTTCCAGCAGCATCCGGGCATGGCGCATCTTGTCAGCATCCCACTCCCCGGAACAGTCGGAGGTGTCCAGGTCGAAGGGCGGCTGGCCCGGCGCGACCAGCCCCACCGCCTGGATGGTGTTCCAGTCCCCCGCTCCGGGATCGCCGCAGCCCCGGGATCCCGTCATGGCGCCCCCGAGGGGGAAGTCGGGGGTCTCGTACTGCAGCACGCCCATCGTCGGGTGCATGAAGACCGTGCCGCGGACCTTCATGCCCTTCACGGCATCCAGGACCCAGTGCCCCTCCCCTTCCTCCAGCACGACCTCGCCCTCGTACACCTCGACGCCGCCGACGGAGCCCAGTTTCGTTTCCACCACGGCGTCCGTGCGGGTCTTGGTCCAGGTCGCGGTCCCCGAGGCCCGGATCTCCGGCTGCCCCGCGATCACGACCTTCCCGGACACGGACAAGGTCTGGGGCTGGCCCACCGGGATCGCATCCAGGTCCACGGCCACCGGCGTGTCCAGCGTCACCACGTAGTCCTTGTGCCTCGTGTCCCCCGGGGGATAGACCACGTCGCCGCCCGCCACCACGATGCGTCGTCCCTCGGAGGCGACGCCGAAGACGTGGGCCACCTTGGTCCCCCCGTCCTTCGGGTAGGACACCTCCCACTTCTCCCAGGTCTGGCCGTTGAAGGGGGCCTCGCCGACGAACCGCACCTGGGCCGGGACCTCCCCGCCTCCGACCAGCCGGACCTCGTAGGTCGCCTGGGTGTCCCGACCCGGCGGGTCCAGGGGCCGCTTCACGTCGTCCGAATTCCCCCCGCAGGCGGCCAGCGCCGCCAGCATCGACAGGGCCGATGCCTTCCCGAAGTGCGCGGTGTTCATCGTGCGATTCCTCCCGGAAAACCGGGCCCATCGTAGCATTCCGGGGGGACCGGGGCAAAGCCCATCAGCGTGGCGCCCATGGAACCGGAACGTTCCCCGTTGCGCCTCTCGACCGCGAAGCCGGATTCCGGAATCCGATCCACGGGAACAAAGGGTCTGCGTCGTCTGCGGATCGAGCATTCGGACGCGAAGGATTCCGGGACCAGGCCACCCGCTTCCTGCCCCGGGACCGGCGGGATAGAATCCGCCCGCCCGCGGCCCTCCCGGCCGCGTTCCGGAGGCGCCTTGTCCGGCCACGTGGGCGAACTGGCCGCGGTCGCTACCGCGGTCTGCTGGAGCGTCTCGGCGGTGTCATTCCAGGCCGCCTCGACCCGCATCGGGTCGATGGTGGTGAACTGGCTCCGGCTGGTGGCGGGGCTGTTCTTCCTGACCCTCCTGGGGGCGATCCTCCACGGGCGCCTGCTGCCGCCGGCGCCGCCCCGAGGCATGGATCTTCCTGGGGATTTCGGGGCTCGTCGGGTTCGTCGCAGGCGACCTGGCGCTCTTCCGCGCCTTCGTGCTGGTCGGGGCCCGGACGTCGATGCTGGTGATGTGCCTGGCGCCGCCGATGACCGCCATTTTGGGATGGATCTTCCTGGGAGAGCATCTGTCCCTGTCCCAGGTGGCAGGCATGGGATTGACCGTCGGCGGGGTGGCCTGGACCGTGATGGAGCGTTCACCCGACTGGGAGGCATCGCCTCCGGACGGATCGATCCCTCGAAGAAGACTGGCCGGCCTGCTGCTGGCGGGAGTCGGGGCCCTGGGACAGGCCGGCGGGTTGATCTTCAGCAAGATGGGCATGGAGGCCCTCCCGGACCCCTTCGGGGCGACCCAGATCCGGGTGCTGGCGGGGATCGCCGGGTTCTCGGCTCTCTTCTTCGCGACGGGGTGGTGGGGCCACGTCGCCGCCGCCCGGAACGACCGGCGGGCCCTGGGGACGACCGTGCTGGGCTCCTTCTTCGGCCCCTTCCTGGGGGTCTCCCTGTCGCTGCTGGCCGTCCAGCGGACGCAGGCGGGCGTCGCGTCTGCGTTGATGTCCATCGTGCCGGTCCTGATGATCCCCGTGTCCATCGCGGTGTTCCGGGAGCGCGTCTCCCTCCGTTCCATCGCGGGAACGTTGCTGGCCGTGGCCGGAGTGATCGTGCTGTTCCGCTAGCCCGTCCTGGTGACAGTCCCCTTTTTGTGTCACCTAACTTCTTGTCATGACGATATTTTCATCCGCCAGGATGCGGCTGTCTTCTGGGCATTTCCAACAGGTCCCTGCTCCGGAGACACTCCCGGCTTCCCGGCAGAACACCTCTGGCCGTTCCCGACGCCTGGATCGGAGCCGACGGCGGTATGCTAGCGGCGGTGGGCCGGCCGCGGCCCGATGCCGGAGGTTCCCGTGCCCCCGCTGGTCAGCGCCGTGATGCCCTGCCGGGACGCCGAGGAAACCGTGGGCCCGGCCATCCGGAGCCTCCTGGACCAGACCTTCCGGGACCTGGAGGTGCTGCTGGTGGACGACGGATCCCGGGACGGCTCGGGGGCCGCCGCCCGGAAAGCCGCCGACGGGGACGACCGCCTGCGGGTGATCGCCCGGCCCCCGGAAGGTCTGGTGGCGGCCCTCAATGCGGGCCTCCGGGCCTCCCGGGGAATCTGGATCCTGCGGCTGGACGCCGACGACCTGGCCCCTCCCGATCGCCTGGAACGGCAACTGGCCTGGGCGGAACGGCATCCCGACTGGTGGGTGATCGGGGGCCTGGTGCAGTGCGTTCCCCGCGACGGGCTGACGGAAGGGATGGCCCGGTACGAGCGGTGGATGAACTCCGTCGTGACCCCCAGGGACATCGAACGGGACCTCTTTGTCGAGTCGCCCCTGGCCCACCCCTCGGTGATCTACCGGCGGGACCGGATCCTCGGGATCGGGGGCTACCGGGACGGGGACTTCCCTGAAGACTACGACCTCTGGCTGCGGGTCTTCGAGGCCGGGGGCCAGATGGGAAAGTGCGATGCCCTGGTGCTGCAGTGGCGCGACGGGCCGGGGCGGCTCACGAGGACCGATGCCCGGTATGGGCCCGAGGCCTTCCGTCGCCTGAAGGCGCGCGTGCTGGCCCGGACCTTCCTGGCCGATGGGGCCTGCCAAGTCTGGGGCGCCGGTCCCGAGGGACGCCGCTGGCGGAGGGTCCTCCGGGGACTGGGGGTCGAGGTGCGCCGGTTCTTCGACATCGACCCCCGGAAGGTGGGACGCCGACTGGGCCACGGCGAGCCGGTGCTGCCCGTCGAGGACCTTCCCCGGTGGCGGGACTGCCCGCTGCTGGTGGCCGTCGCGACCCCGGGGGCACGGGAACTGATCCGGGATCACCTGCACCGGCTGGGCCTGGTCGAAACGGTGGATTTCCGGTGCGTCCAGTAGGGGGACCGGCGAACCGTCAGGGGAGGTGGATGACCATGTCCCCGGAATTCCTGCTGGTCGGGACTCCGGGGTGGGAGGTGGTCGCCCGGGTCCCGGACCTGCCGCCCCGGGACATGGGCCCTCTGGGGGAGGCTCTTCCCTTCCTCCAGCAGGCCGACGAGGTCGTCGAGGGGCCCGGAGGGTCGGCCGTGGTGACCGCCGGGCTTCTGGCCGGCCTGGGGCATTCCGTGGCGGTCCTGGGGGCCGTCGGGGACGACGACCCGGGACGGCGGGTCGCCCGCTTCCTGGCCCTACGGGGCGTGGACCTGCCCGTCCCGCCCCGGCCCGGCCGGACCACCAAGCGGACCGCCGTGCTGGTCCACCGGGACACCGGCCGCGTGGCCTTCTTCGCCGATCTCCCCCCGGGCATGGCACCCCCGCCGACCGTCGCGGAACTTCCCCCGGGGTACCTTCGCCCCGGGACCTGGGTCCACCTGGACCACCTGTCGCCCCTGGCCGAGGCGATCCTCCAGTCCCCAACCGCCGGAGCCTCCCTGGACCTCCACGACCCTCCGCGCCGGGCCCCCTCGATCGATCGACTCCGGCGACTGCTGTCCCGCCTGTCCCTGGTCCAAGTCCGCCGGTCGGCCCTGGAGGAACTGGTCCCCCGCCTGGAGGATTCCCGTCCCGGGCCGTCCTTCTCGATGTCCCTGGAGGACATGGCCCGTTCGCTGGCCCGTCGCGGTCCCCTGGTGGTGGTGACCGACGGTGAGCGGGGTGCCTGGTGGTTCGACCCTGGCGGCAGTTCCGGGTTCATTCCCCCCGTCCCCGTCCCGAGGATCGTGGATCGCACCGGCGCCGGGGACGCCTTCGCCTCCGCCCTCCTCGACGGCCTCTCCCGCCGTCTTCCCCCCGGGGATGCCGGCGCCGCCGCGGCCCAGGCCGCCTCCGCCGCCTGCACCCGCCTCGGCCCCTGGGGACAGTCACCTTTCTAGGCCACCGAACCGGCCGTCATCACAGATGTTTCGCGGCGGGAAAAAGGGGACTGTCCCTCTATTCGTCGGGGGGGACCTCGTGGGGAAGGCGCTGGAAGCCCTCGCGGAACAGTACCAGGATGAAGCCGTCCTGGGCCTCCCGGACCACGCCCAGGCCGTGGGCCTTGTGGGCGATCAGGTCGTCCGGGAAATACGAACGGTGGGGGTCGTAGGGCCTGGCCTTCCAGGCCTGGGCATCCCGGGTTGCCTCCTCCCACAGGGCCCGGGCCACGGCCTCGGGGCTCTCGTCGGCAACCCGGGGCGATGCAGCCGCCTTCCGGGGCCCCGTCCCGGTGTGCTTCTGGGCCAGGCGCATCACCCGTTGCATCTGCCGGGCCCGCGTCTCTTCCGGCGGCACCGGCGGCCGGTAATCCTGGAAGTGCCGACACGTCCGGCACTGGACCTTCGCGATGGACCCGTCCGGCCCCAGGGCCGCCACGGAGGCATCCAGGTTCAGCCGGCAGTACCGGCACCGGATCTCGACGATGTCCCCCAGCCCGGGAACCTTCCCCTGTCCGTCCATTCCAGCCTCCTGGAATCCCGTTCAACGCAGCGGAGACGTTCCCTCCGCACCCGGAAGGAACGTCAGCCAGACCTCCCGGGTCCGGGGCCCGTCCCACTCCATCAGCAGCACCCGCTGCCAGGTCCCCAGCGCCAGCCTCCCGTTCTGGACGGGCACCAGCACCTGGCATCCCCCCAGCGCGGTCTTCAGGTGGGCCGGCGAGTTCCCCTCCCCGTGGCGGTACTCCAGGTCCGGGGGCGCGAGCCTCCGGAACACCATCCCGATGTCCCGGATCACGTCCGGGTCATGCCCCTCGTTGACCAGGACCCCGGCCGTGGTGTGGGGGCAATGGACCAGCAGCGCCCCCTCCCGGACTCCCCACCGGGAGACCTCCTCCTGGATCCTCCCCGTCAGGTCCACCGCATCCTCGGTCCCCGAAGTCCGCACCGACAGCCGCTTCATCGCCTCCCCCCGCCGCCGGGTCGCAGTCTAGCACATCCCCGGACGGCGGCCCGGGCATCCACCGGAGACTGCCCCGGGCCTGGGACGGCCCGCCGTTTCCGGTTACCATCGCCTTCGTGGCAACGACGACCCCCCTCCGGCGCCTGCTCCGATCCGTGACCGCCGAGGTGTCGAAGGCCCTCGACCGGAACGCCCTGGAACGATCCCGCCGGGGAGAGGCCCGGGTGGCCCTGCTCCAGGCCTGGGTCGTCCTGAACGGCCCCGCCCGATCCGCGTCCCCCGGACCCCTGATCCGGTGGACCCGTCGCCTCGACGCCCTGCTGGCCGCCGTCCCGAAGGCGCCTCGACCGTCCTTCCAGCCTCTGGCGGATCGCCTGGCCCGCCGGTTCCATGGGCCCCGTTTCCCCCTGGCCGATCGCCTCGAGGCCGTCGATCGATCCGCCCGGGACCTCGCCAGGCGGACGGAAAGCATGGTAGAACACGCCGAGCGGACGGCCCGGGGAATCGGCCCGGAGACCCGGAAGACCAACGAGAGCCGATCCGGCGCCCGGGAACCCCTGGAACTGGTCTGGGGCGAGGAGGAGTGAATGGCGGACGACACGAGGGAGGCGATTCCGGAGGATCCGAGGGAACAGGCGGACCGGCAGGCGGCGCTGGAGGCGATGGTCCCCCATGACCGGAGGGACTTCCGGCGGGTGGGTCTGGTCATCCTCTGCGCGGGAATCCCCCTGGACCTGATCGCGTGGCACTTCTCGCGGCTCGATGCTCCCCAGGACCTGCACGCGGCGCTGTTCTTCGCCTTCGGAGGCCTGCTGCTCCACGCCGTCGGCGGCGTGATCTCCTTCCGGGCGTTCTTCGGGTCGGCCGCCCGCTGACCGTCCCCCCGGTCCCGGAAGCCCCGGAAGATCACGGCCCGGCATCGGTCCCGGCCGTGAGATCGACCCCCAGGCTCCCGGTCCCGCCCGCCGGAATCCGGATCGACCGACGAACCTCCCCCAGGGTAGGATGCACGAAGCGCACCCGGTGATCCCCCGCCGGGACCTCCAGTTCCCGGACCGGCGTCCGGCCCAGGTCCCGGTCGTCCAGGTACACCTGGGCCCAGGGCATCGCGTTCAGGGAGATCCGGCCGGTGCCCCCGGGAGCCTCGGCCGGAACGGACTCCCGGGGAGCCGACTTCGGGTCCCGGCGGACCCGTGCCGCCCTGGCCGGATTCCCCGGACGGCGCCCGTCCCCGGCGGGCGATGCCTCGGCGGGTTTCCCCATCCCCGCCACCGGCTCCCCTGGAGCCGTTTCCCCGGCATTGCCGGACCCGGTCTCCCGCAGCGCACCGGCTCCCTCGCCTCCGGGCGTTCCGCTGGCCTCGCCCTCCCCGCCGCCAGGGCCGTCCGGGGAGCGGTCTCCCGGGGGCTGAAGCCCTCCGGCATCTACGGCCCCCTGCACCGGCGCCTGCTCATGCACGGCCTCCCAGGTCCGCGAATCCCCGGCCCCCCGCTGTCCCGAAGCCCACCGGAGAAACAGCCCTCCCAGGAACGCCACCGCCAGGACGCCCGCCACGGCCGTCGCCCGGCGCCGCGCCCCCGCCGATGGCCGGGGCGGCTCCAGGCGGGTCGCCCGGGTCCCGGTGTCCTCCCAGGCGTCCGAAGCCCCGCCGGACACCCGGGTCGCGGCTTCCAGGGTTCCCGGCGCCAGGCCCGCGGCCTCCCGGAGGGCCTCTCCGAATTCCCGGATGCTCCCGAATCGTTCCTCCGGGATCGGCGACAGCGCCCGCCACAGCACTTCCTGCACCGCCGGAGGCACCCGCCGCCCCGTGAAGCCGAAGTCCATCCCCTCGGGGCGCCCGCCGATCCGGGCCATCCCGCCCCCCTCCTCCCAGGGCGGAAAGGCCTTGCGCAACCCGATCATCTCGAAGGCCACCAGGGCCAGGGCGTACTGGTCGGCCGATGGACCCGCGGGCCGGCCCAGGGCCACCTCCGGGGCCAGGTACTCCGGCGTGCCCACCACCATGCCGGTCCGGGTCAGCCCTTCCAGGTCGGGATGGGCCCGGAGGTCCGCCCGGAGGATCCCGAAGTCGATCACCTTCAGGCGCTCGCCCCGGCTCCCGAAGTCCGCAATGAAGAGGTTCGAAGGTTTCACGTCGCGGTGGACGATGCCCCTGGCATGGGCCTCCCAGAGGCCCTCGGAGGCCTGGGAGATCCACTGCACGATGCGGGACAGGGGCACGACCTCCCGGCGCCGGAACACGTCCAGCAGCGTGCGGCCCTCCAGGTGCTCCATCACCAGCACCAGGTCGCCGTCCGGGTCCACGTCGAAGTCGTGGCAGGTCACCACGTGGGGATGGGCGATGCCGGCCAGCAGTCGGGCCTCCCGGCGGAAGCGCTCCCGGATCGCGGGATCCTCCCGCCGGCCGGGCCGCAGGAACTTCACCGCGACGACCCGGTCCAGGGAAACCTGCCGCGCCCGCCAGACCTGCCCGAAACCACCCTCGGCCAGAGGAGCCTCCAGCCGGTAGCGCCCCAGCACCGTCTCGCCGGCGATCCCCCGCATCCCACCCCTGTCCGACCGCGTTGATATCCCTGGTCTTTTCGGCAGTTCGCCGGCCCCGGTGGAATGGAACCGGGGCATTCCGCATTCTAGCAGAGGATGGGGTTCCTACGGCAGGTGCTCCGGGGAACGTTTCCTCCTCCTTCTGGATCCCCCAAGCCCCCATCCTCCCCCCGGGGCCCTGCCTCCTCCCTCTTCCTCCCGGCCCGATCCGCCTCGCGGAGGGCCCGCCCGACCCCGGAGGCCCCCTCCCCCGAATAGAGGACCCGTCCGTCGGCCCCGATCACCACCGCCGACGGCAGCACCCGGACCCCGTAGGCACGCAGTGTCGCCCCCGCGCCGCCGCCGGCCGGCAGGCGCAACTGCCGCTTCGACAGCCACGCCCCAAGCGCCCGGGGGTCCTCCTCGCTGAGCAGCAGCACCTGCAGTGACGGGTCCCGGTCCGCGGCCCTCTGGACCTCGGGCAGTTCCTCCCGGCACACCCCGCACCAGGTGGCGAAGAAGATCAGCACGACCGGTCGCCCCTCGAAGGACTCCAGCCGAAGCGCCCGATTCCCCTGGGCGTCCGCCCCCGGCACCTCGAAGGGGATGGCGGGGGAACCCGCCTGGGGAAGCGTCGATGCGCATCCCCCGCTCCCGGACCGGATCAGCCAGGCCGCCACGAGCCCCAGGGCCAGCCACCGGACCGCCTGTCTCCATCTCTGCATGACGACCCCCTTCCCGCTGGGACCCCCCGGCACCCGTCGTTCGCTTGATCCCGGAGCGCCCTGCATGATAAGCATCGCAGGCCCGCCGGGGAGGTGCCTTCATGAAACCGCAGACGGTCGCAGTGCTTCTGGTGCTGGTGGCAGCCGGGTTCTTCGCCCTGGGACGGTTCTCCGCCTCCCCGGGACAGGCCCCGGCTCCCCAGGCGGCGGCCCCGGTGGCCCCCGCCCCTGCCCCCTCGCCCCAGGCCCGGGCCCCCGCCCCGCCGCCTCAGGGGCAGGCCCCGGAGGTCTTCCGCGTGGACAACGCACCGGTCCGGCCGCCGCCTCCTGCCCCGTGGACGCCGCCACCCGGCACCCAGCCCGCC
>JAGOKF010000064.1 GCA_017994695.1 Myxococcota bacterium
GGCGGCCCGGAACGTCCACGGGACCGTGATCCTCTATGCCGACCGGGTGACCGGATCGATGCAGCGGGCCATCGAGGAAACACAGCGGCGCCGGGCCCGGCAGATGGCCTACAACGAGGAGCACGGAATCATCCCGAGGACCGTGGCCCGCCGCCTCTACTGGATGGAGCAGGCCGAGGAGGCCGCCCGGCGGGCGGGGATGGAACGCCCCGGGGATCTCCAGGAGGTGCTGGGGAATCCCGAGGCGGCAGGGCGCCTGATCGCCGCCCTCCGCAAGGAGATGCAGCAGGCCGCGAAGGCCCTGGAGTTCGAGAAGGCCGCGGAGATCCGCGATCGGATCCGGGCGATCCGGGCCCTGATGGGCGACGGGGCCACCGACGGTCTTCCCGGCTCCTGATGCCCGGTGCAATCCCTGCATCCCGGCTGCAATTCCCGCACGACATCCACGGGGCCCCGGGGAACCGGGCAGCGCCTCCTGTTCAATTCCCCCCCCATCCGGGCGTCCCCCGGATGTCCTGGCACGAGGTTTGCGCTAGGCTGGGGCGCCTGTTGGACGGAGGGCCCCATGTCCCAGGGACCGGAGAACCCTGTGGCCTCGATGCTCGCCCGGGACCGGAAGTCCCGGCGCCGGCGGCGCCTGTGGATCGCCGCGGGATCGCTGGTGGTCCTGGGCGTAGGCCTGGGCTTCTGGTCCGCCACCCGGAGCCGGGAAGCCGAGGAGGCCAGCCAGCGGTTCCGGACCGAGGCGGTTTCCCGGGGCGACCTCCGGGTCACGGTGACCGCCACCGGCACGATCCAGGCCAAGGACACGGTGGAGGTCGGGGCCGAGGTCACGGGGCGCCTCGTCGAGGTGCGGGCCGACTTCAACCAGGAGGTCCGGCCCGGGGACGTCCTGGCGCGAATCGACCCGGTCCCCTTCGAACTGGAGGTGGCCCAGGCGGAGGCCCGGTTGCGGAACGCACAGGCGGGCTACCTGTCGGCGAAGGCGGTCCTGGAACAGGCCCGCATCACCCGGGACCGGCAGGAGGCCCTGGCCCGGGATGGACTGGCCTCCCCCCAGGCCCTGGACGAGGTCCGGGCCGCCTTCCTCCGTGCCCGGGCCGACCTGGCCCTGGCCGAGGCCCGGGTGGCCGAGACCCGCGCCGCCCTCCAGGCCTCCCGGACCCGTCTTTCCAAGACGGTGATCGCGTCCCCGATCGGGGGAATCGTGCTGGACCGCAAGGTGGAGGTCGGCCAGACGGTCACGGCGGGCTTCCAGACCCCGGTGCTCTTCACCCTGGCCCGGGACATCTCCCAGATGGAACTGCTGGTGTCGGTGGACGAGGCCGACGTGACCCGGGTCCGGGAAGGGACCGAGGCCACCTTCACGGTGGACGCCTGGCCCGGGCAGGTGTTCCCGTCGCAGGTGACCAGCATCCGGAACGTCCCCCGCACGGTCCAGAACGTCGTTACCTACGAGGCGATCCTGACCGTGGACAACCGCGAGCGGATCTTCCGCCCCGGGATGACCGCCACGGCGTCCCTGAAGGTCCAGGAGGCCCTGCAGGTGGTCCGGGTCCCCTCGGCCGCCCTGCGCTTCCAGCCCCCGGAAGACCCCGACGCGTCCCAGAAGAAGTCCCAGCCGGTCCGCCTGCCCATGATGATGGGTCCCCCGCGGATGGGAAACCGGCAGGAACGCGGCCCCGACTCCTCCCGGAACGCCCTCCCCGGATCCCCGGCCCGGGTCTTCGTGCTTCGGGACGGCAAGCCGACCCCCGTGCAGTTCACCCGGGGACTGTCGGACGGGTCCTTCGTCGAGGTCCGGGACGGGGACCTCCGGGAGGGGGACCTCGTCGTCGTGGGAATGTCGCAGGAGAAGGCCCGATGACCCAGGAACCGCCCCTGATCCGCCTGGACCGACTGACCCGGATCTACGGGGAAGGGGACGCGACCGTGGTGGCCCTCGACGGGATTTCCCTGGAGGTCCCCCGGGGGCAGTTCCTGGCGGTGATGGGCCACAGCGGGTCCGGCAAGTCCACCTTGATGAACCTGCTGGGATTCCTGGACAGCCCTTCCGGCGGGAAGTACTTCTTCCAGGGCGTGGACGTGTCGTCGCTGGACCCGGACCAGCGGGCCCTGATCCGGCGGAATTTCGTGGGATTCGTGTTCCAGGGCTTCCACCTCCTGCCCCGCCTGAGCGCCCTGGAGAACGTCGAGGTGCCCCTGATCTACCAGCGGGTTCCGGCCCGGGAACGCCGCGCCCGGAGCCTCGAGATGCTCCGGGCCCTGGGTCTCGGCGAGCGGGTCCACCACGTCCCCTCGAAACTCTCGGGAGGCCAGCAGCAGCGGGTCGCCATCGCCCGGGCCCTGGTCGTCCGTCCTTCCCTGCTCCTGGCCGACGAGCCGACCGGGAACCTGGATTCGGCCCGGAGCGTCGAGATCATGCAGATCCTCGCCGACCTGAACCTCCGCCAGGGGATCACCGTGGTGCTGGTCACCCACGAACCGGACATGGCGCTGTGGGCCGAGCGGATCGTGGAGTTCCGGGACGGGCGCATCGTCTCGGACCGTCTCAACCAGAGGAGGACCTCGTGATCCGCCAGTCGATCTGGATGGCCCTGCGGGAAATCCTGCTGAACCCCCTCCGGTCGTCCCTGACGATGCTCGGCATGGTGATCGGGGTCGCCTCGGTGGTCGCCCTGGTGTCCCTGGGCCAGGGGACCACGGCCCAGGTGACCGCCGAGATCTCCCGGATGGGGCGGAACCTGGTGATGGTCTTCCCGGGATCGGGCCCCCGGCGCGCGGGGGCCGTCTCCGACGCCCCGCCGTTCGAGATGGCCGACGTCCAGGCCCTGGATCGCGTCCCGGACGTGGTCGCCCTGGCACCGGTTTCCTCGACTTCCCGCCCGATCATCTACGGCAACCGGAACATCACCACCCAGGTCACCGGGTCCACCGAGGCCTTCCTGCAGGTCCGGGAATACGCCCTTGACAGCGGTAGGTCCTTCGAGGAATCGGACCTGGCCGGGGCCCGGTCCGTCTGCCTGCTGGGATCCCAGACCCGCCAGGACCTCTTCGGCGACCAGGACCCCCTGGGAGAGACCATCCGGGTCGGACGCCTGGCCTGCGAGGTCATCGGGACCCTCGCACCGAAGGGCCAGTCGTCCAGCGGCATGGACCAGGACAGCCTGGTACTGATGCCCTTGACCACGGTCCAGCGGCGGGTCGTCGGCAACACGTGGATCGGTTCGATGTTCCTGAAGGTGGACGAGGATGCCGATTCTTCCCGGGTGATCGACGAGGTGCGGGCGATCCTCCGGGAGCGACGGCGCATCCAGGCGGGTGCCGAGGACAACTTCTCCGTCCGGGACACCCGGGAGATCGCGGCGGCCTTCACCTCCGCCTCCACCGCGATGACGTCGCTTCTGGGGGCCATCGCCGCCGTCAGCCTGTTGGTGGGCGGGATCGGCATCATGAACATCCTGCTGGTGTCCGTCACGGAGCGGACGCGCGAGATCGGGCTCCGCATGGCCCTGGGAGCCCGATCCCGAGAGGTCCTGCTCCAGTTCCTGATCGAGTCGGTGGTGATCTCCCTGATGGGGGGAATCATCGGCATCCTGCTGGGAATCCTGGGTTCCCTGGCCGCCTCCCGCTTCATGCAGATCCCGTGGATCGTGAGCCCCAGGACGCTGATGATGGCCTTCGGCGTCGCCGCGGCGGTGGGCGTCCTGTTCGGGATCCTCCCCGCGAGGAAGGCGGCCCGCCTGGAACCCATCGAGGCCCTTCGCCATGAATGAGGGAGTCCCCATGCGACCCGGTTCCCGGCTGCTGGTCCCCCTGGTCCTGGTCCTGCTTCCCCAGGCCGGAATGGCCGGAGTCCCGGAATCCGTCGTGCGACAGGCCCTGGAGCGGCACCCCTCCCTCCAGTCGGCCCTCGCCACCCTGAGGGCGGCCCGGGCCGGCACCGAGGCCGAGGAATGGCTGTTCTACCCCACCCTGACCGCAGACCTTCACGGGTCCCGGACCACGGTTCCGTCCCTGAGCCTGGCCCCCGGCGGCACCGCCCTGACCACCGGGTGGGACACCGCGCTCTCGCTGGGCATCAGCCAGGTCTTTCCCGTCGGGACCCGCCTCTCCCTGGAACTGGACGGAACCCTGCAGCAGCGCGAGATGACCGCATCCTCGGCCGGAACCGCCGGGGGGTCCCTGGGACCCGGGTTCGCCTTCGGCACGCGGTTGACCCTGACGCAGCCGCTTCTCCGGGGCCTGGGCCGACGCTACGGGGAGGCCGGTCTGCGCCAGGCCCGCCTGGCCGAGGAGTCCGCCAGGGCCCGGGCCGAGACGGTGGTCAGCCAGGTCCTCCGGGACGTGCTGACCGCATGGTGGGGATGGCAGGGCGCCCTGGCCGCCGCCGAGGTCGCCCGCCAGTCGCTCGACCTGGCCATTCGCCAGCGGGAGGATGCCCGAACTCGGGTCCGGCGAGGGGTCCTGTCCCCGGTGGATGCCCTGGCCTTCGAGACCGCCGCGGCCAGCCGGGAGGAGGAGATGGTCCAGGCGGAAGCCCTGGCGGCCCAGCGTCTCTGGACACTGCGGCAGAGGATGGGCCTTCCTCCCGAGGACGGGACGGGGACTCCGCCCCAGGCCTCGCCCGAGGCGTTCCTGGAGGACACGGCGGACCTTCCTTCGGAGGAAACGAACCCGGAGGAGATGGTCCGGGAGGCCCTGGACCGGGCGCCGGACCTGCTGGCGGCCGATGTCTCCCTCCGGACCCTCCGGGACCGGGCGGACCTCGCCGGGGAGTCCTCCCGTCCCCGCCTGGACCTCCAGGTCTGGGCCGAGGGACAGGGCCTGGGCAACCGGTCCGCGGGCGATGCCTTCCGGCAGTTCGGCCGTGCCGAGGCCGGAGGAGTCTTCGCGGGCTTCACCTTCGAGGCGCCGCTGCTCGCCCGCCGCCACCGCGCCGAACAGGCCCAGGCCCGGGAGCAGGTCCGGGCCGCCGAGCAGGATCTCCAGGCCCTTCGGCTGGACGTGGCCTCGTCGGCCGCGACGCTGGTCCACCAGGTTCAGGCGGCCGTCCGGCGCCTCGAACTGGCCCGTCAGACCGCCGCGCTGGCCGAGAGCCAGGCCCAGGCCGAGCGCCGGCGTTTCGAGGTGGGCACGTCCATCGCGGTCCAGGTCCTCCAGGCCGAGGACGCCCTGCGCCATGCCCGGCTCCGGGTGCTCCAGGCCCGCTTCGACCTCGAGAGCAGCCTGTTGGCCCTGCGGCATCTGTCGGGGCGACTGGTCCCCTGGGCAAGAACGGAATTCCCGGGACTTTCCTTGTGACTTGCGAAGCATGGAGGTGGTTCTTGCTCGGCTCCCCGCTCGCTCTCCGGTTCGGCTCCCTCGCCTGGACGATGCCACTGGTCGCCATGATGGGCGCCCTGTCGATGCCCGGGGACGCCCGGGGCGCCCCTCCGCCTCCCGGTGCGGCCCTGGATCTCGACACGGTCCGCTCCCTGGCCTCCCTCTCCCTGGCCTGCATCGACCGTCCCTTTCCCAACAAGCCCTCCCACGTCTACGAGTCCCCGGACCAGGTCCGTCCTCCCGAGGAGTGGACTCCGGCCTTCTTCGGCTGCTTCGACCACCACAGCGCGGTCCACGGCCACTGGGCGCTGGTCCGGGTGATCCGGATGTTTCCGGGCGCGGACTCCGACGGGGCGATTCGATCGGCCCTCGATCGTCATCTGTCGCCGGATCGCCTTGCCAAGGAGGCGGCCTTCTTCCAGGAGGAGCGGAACCGCACCTTCGAGCGCCCCTACGGGTGGGGATGGATCCTGCGCCTCGCAGCCGAACTGCACTCCTTCGACGATCCCGACGCACGCCGCTGGTCCGCCGCGATCACCCCCCTGGCCCGGGCCATCGCCGGGAACCTGTCCGACTACCTGGGCCGCCTGACCTATCCGGTCCGGGAAGGGGTCCATCCAAACACCGCCTTCGCCCTGACCCATGCCTGGGACTACGCCGCGGTGACCGGGGATGGGGAACTGCGGAAGGCCATTCGGGACGCCGCCATGCGTTTCTTCGAGAACGATGCCTCCTGCCCCATCGCCTGGGAGCCCTCCGGGGAGGACTTCCTCTCTCCCTGTCTGGCGGAAGCGGACCTGATGCGCCGCGTGCTCCCCCCGGCCCGCTTCGCCCGCTGGATCGGCCGCTTCCTGCCGGAACTCTCGTCCCGATCGCCGGCCATCCAGCCTCCCGAGATCCGGGACGTCCGGGATCCGCGCATCGGGCACCTGATCGGCCTGGACTTCCAGCGCGCCTGGAGCCTCCTGGGCATCGCCGAGTCCCTTCCCCCCGGGGACCGGCGCATCGCAGCCTGCCGATCCCTGGCGGCCCGCCACCGGGAGGCCGGGCTGTCCCGGATGATGGGGAGCGGATACGGCGGCGAGCACTGGCTGGCCACCTTCGCCCTGTTCCTGATCACGGCCGCAGGACGTTGACCTCCCCCGCCATTGCCGAAACCGTCGATTTTGTCTAGGCTGAAATCGTCGTCCAACCGGGGGCTCTGTTGGAAAGAGACCCCTCCGCCGGGCCGCCGAAGACCTTTGGCGAGGCCATCCATGCCTGTCGGGAGCGGCTGTCCAGGTACTTCCAGAGCCTTGGCGTCAGCCCCCGGGAGGGGAGCCTGCGCCTGTCCGGGGACCGGTACCTGTTGGTCCGGGCGGCCTCCCTCTCCCGGGAATTCTTTTTGCTGGTCCAGGAACTCCTGGGGTCGGATGGGGAGTCGGAGTCCGTCGCCCTGGACCTGGCCTACGACCTGGCCCATGCGATCGGCCGCAGCGACGCCCGATGGTTCCATCAGCGGTTTCCCCAGGCCGATCTCTCGGAGCGGCTGTTCCTGGGACCGGCCCACTTCGCCCACGCGGGCTGGGGGGAGGTGGAACTGGACGAGTCCTCCCGGCTCGTCGCTGGTACCGGGTTCCTGCTGCGATTCGTCCACCGCCACTCCTTCGAAGCCGACGTCTGGCTGGACAGCGGACAGGCCGCCCCCTTCCCGGTCTGCGCGATGAATGCCGGGTACTCCTCCGGGTGGACCTCGGAGGCCTTCGGGCAGCCCCTGTCCACCGTCGAGATCCGCTGCCGGGCAATGGGGCATGAGGCCTGCCGGTTCGTGATGGCCAGCCCTTCCGAACTCCCGAGGATCCTGGAAGAGGAGGCTTCCGGTCCCCCTCCCGACGCCACGGGCCGGAGGCCCTGGAAGATCCCCGATCCCTTCCTTCGCCAGCGGATGGAACAGGAACTGCGCCGTTCCCGGGAAGAGATGGAGCGGAGGGTCCGGGAGCGGACCGAGGAACTGAGCCGCCTGGCCGCCCGGCTCCAGGACGAGATCATCCAGCGGGAGCAAGCGGAACAACGGGCGATCGATGCGGCCCGGTGGGAGGCCTCCGTCCAGGTGGCCGGCGGCATCTCCCACGACTTCAACAACCTGATGGGGGTGGTGATCGGCGAAATCGAGCGCCTGGAGCACCGTTTCCCGCCGGGGACCGCAGAGGCGGAGGCCCTTTCCCGCGCCCAGGCGGGATGCAGGGCGGCTGCGAGCCTTTCCCTCCAGTTGCTGGAATTCGTCCGCCCCGGTTCACGACCCGACGGGTCGGCCAATGCGGCCCCGGTGATCCGGGAAACGATCGGCCTGCTGGAACGGGTGTTGCCCCGGGAGGTTCGACTGGAGGCTCGGGTTCCCGATCACCTGGGATCGGTGGCCCTCGACCCGGATCGCCTGACGCGGATCCTGACCCACCTGCTGCTGCACGCCCGGGACCGCCTGCCCCGGGGGGGCAGAATCACGTTCACCGCCAGCCGGCAGCAGGAACCCGAGGGGCCGGGCCGGATACTCCTCCAGGTCCGGCACGAGGGAACCTCCCGGGATCCCGGCCCGTCCGTTCCCGGGTTCCCCCAGGGAGGCCTGTCGGGCCTGGGGATCGCCGCGGCCCAGCGCATCCTGGAAGCGTGCGGGGGAATCCTCTCCATCGATACCAAAACGGACCGGGAAGGCGGGTTCCAGGTGACGCTTCCGGCCGCTCCTGCAGGTCCCTTGGCCCAGGTGCCGACGCACCAGGAGAAGCCGCCCCGGGGATCGGGGGAGGTGCTGCTCGTCGTCGAGGACCACCTGGCCCTGCAGAGGCTGCTTCACGAGGTGCTCGGCCAGGCGGGGTACGAGGTTCTTTCCACGGCAAATCCCGAGGAAGCCCTTCTCTGGATCCGGGATCCAGGCCGCCGGCTGGACCTCCTGCTGACCGACGTCATCCTCCCGGGCATGAACGGTGGGGACCTGGCGAAACAGGCCCTGACCAGTCGGCCATCCTTGAAGGTCCTGTTCATGTCCGGGTATCCCGACGACCACCTCGGGAGGGCCGGCGTGGAAGTGGAAGGGATGGACCTGCTTCAGAAGCCTTTCAGCCCGTCGGTGTTGCTCCGGGAAGTCCATCGGCTGCTGGACGGGTCGTGACCCTCACCGGAGGAGCCACCAGGCAACTGCACCTGCCGCTCCCAGCAACAGCAGCCCCCCGGCGATCCACCACGCCCGGAAGCCCCTCCTCCGGAATTCGGGACCGGGCCAGGCCGGCAGGGATCGGGTCCCCAGAACGTAGCGGTCCACCTGGGACAGCAGGTCGGCCTGGCCCGGAGGGGGTTCCTCGGGAGGCGGCTCCGGCAGGGGGCCCCCCCGGGGATCGGCCCGGGACAGGTCCGCCAGGACCGCCGCCGCGTCGGGATACCGGTCCTCGGGTCGCTTTTCCAGCAGCCGGGCCACGACCCCTGCCACGGCCCGGGGAACCCCGGGCGCCAACTGCTCGACGGGGATCGGCCGTCTCTTCAGATGTCCGTCGAGCACCTCCTCCAGGGTGCCGACGAAGGGGGGACGTCCGGCGATCATCCGATACAGGATGACCCCCAGGGCGTAGAGGTCCGCCCGGCCGTCCACCCGGGAGGATCCCCGGGCCTGCTCCGGGGCCATGTAGGTCGGCGTCCCGAGCACGGTGGGGAGCAGGGTCAGCCGGCGCTGGCCGCCGTCCCGGGCACCCTTCCCGGGAGTCCCGGGGGCGCCCGAGACACAGGCGAACCCGAAGTCCAGGATCCGCACCAGCGGGTTCCCCAGGGGATCCCGGCAGATCAGCAGATTCCTGGGCTTCAGGTCCCGGTGAATCACTCCCTTCCCATGGGCGACCTGCAGGGCCCGGAGCACCTGGCGCGTGATCGAGATCGCCTCGGACAGCGCCATGGGCCCGGTCATCAGGTCCTCGAGGCTTCGGCCCTCGACGTATTCCATCGTGAAGTAGTGGGTCCCGTCCTCGAGGACCCCGAAGTCGTAGGCCGGGACCACCGCCGTGATTCCCAGGGACTTCGTCAGCACCGCCTCCAGGCGGAACCGCCGCACCAGTTCCGGATCCCGGGTCAGTTCCCGCCGAAGAAGTTTCGCCGCGACCCGCCCTCCCGCCTCGACGTCCTCTGCCAGGTACACCGCTCCCGATGCGCCGATGCCGAGACGCCGGGTCAGCACCAGTCTCCCGAGGATCCGCTGTCCGATCCGGGGGTCCCAAGGCCATCCATCGGCAGGACGGGCGGTCCCGCACGCGGGGCACCGTTCCTCCCGGGAATCCAGCGGCCCTCGACACCGGGGGCATCCCGCCGACTCTTCCATCGGTCCTCCCCGGGGCCCTCCATCGCGGAGAAGGGCCCTCCGTCACGGTTCCCGGAGATCCTCCACCAGCAGGCACGGACCGGTCCACTTCCGCGCCAGGCCCAGCAACGACTCGCAGGCCTCGCCGGTCCACCCACCCCCCTCGCAGATCGTCACCAGGCGGTCCGTCGGGACCCCGTGGCCGCGCATCCGGATGTCCATTCCTTCCGCCGGCGCCTCGGACATCGAGACGACCCAGAGGCTTCCGGTCCGGTCGGCGACCTGGAAGAGGCTGAAATTCCCGACCGGAAGCCCCATGGACTTCCGAACGGTTCCCCGGATCCGGACCGGTCGATCCGGAACGCAGGATTCCTTCACCTTCGCCAGGGGTATCGACGAGGCATGGAGGAGGCCCCAGGCTCCCAGGGAAATGGCCGCGATCATCACGCCTGCCGGGACCAGGAAGCGCGTTCGCACGGGAGGAGTTCCTCGCCCCTCCTTCCCCTCCTTCGCCACCTGGCCACGTGCGGGTTCCTCGCGGCCGGTCGCCGGTCCGTGCACTCCCTCCCCCTCCTCGATGGACCGGAGCCGCGCCACCACCTCCTCCGGAGATCCCGGACGGAGGGAGGGATCGCTCCGGAGCAGGTCCTCGACCAGCCGCCACAGTGTCTCGGGGACATCGCAGTCGACGGGAAGCGGCGGCAGCGGCTCGGTGGCCTTCCGGGCCAGGATCACCAGCGGCGGTCCCCGCCAGGGAACCTGCCCCACGATCATCTCGTAGAGGATGATCCCCAGCGAATAGAGGTCGGATCGCTCGGACAGTGGCCGGTTGTATCCGAGTTCGGGGGCCATGTAGGCGAAGGTTCCGAGGATGTTCGCGGCCTGCCCGGATCTGTCCGTTGCGACCCCGGAACGGAAGAGGGCCAGTCCGAAATCGAGGATTCGGACAGCGTCCTTTCCCTTGGCAACCCGCTCCAGGAAGAGGTTGGACGGCTTCAGGTCCCCGTGGAGCACTCCCTCCCGGTGCGCCGCGGCAAGCCCCTCCGCGGCCTCCCGGGCGATCCGGACCGCGTCCCTCCAGGGCAGCCGATGGCCCGGGGACTCCTGGAGCCGCTTCTCGAGGTTCTCTCCCTGCAGCAGTGCGGTGACCAGGCAGGGAATGCCTTCCTCGCTGATCTCGAAATCCAGGAACTCGACCACGTGGGGACTCCGGATGCGGCCCACCGCCGACGCCTCGTAGATCCGCTGATCCATGTCCGTCCCAGCCATCTCCCGGCCGCCGACCCCCTGGGTCATGAACTTGATGGCGACCATCCGGTTCCGGATGCGGTCATACCCCTTGTGGACGACGCCCATCGCCCCCTGCCCCAGGAGCCCCAGCACCCGGTACCGCGGGGCATTCAGCAATCGCCCGGCCCGCTCGGAGCCGTCCAGGCACACCTCCCGCTCCGGCACGGCGGAGCAGTGGCACTCCGGGCAGCGGCTGCCCGGAAGGGGCTTCAGACACCAGGGGCACCAGGCCGATTCCCGGTCGGCCTCCTCGGTCCTTTCCATGATCTCTCCTAGTCGCGTGCATCCTCCACCAGAACACACGCACTCGAAATCGTTCGGAAAAGACCAGAGATCGTCCTGCAGAGATCGGCGCTCCACCCCTCCTGGCCGCATGTCCCGGCCAGGTCGCCGGTGGCGAAGAGGCGGCCCTTCACCTTCACCTTGCTGCCTTTCCCGGGAACCCCGCGGCGGCTCAGCACCCACAGGTGCCCGTCATCGTCCAGGATCTTGTAGATGCCGTAATCCGTCAGGGGGACCTGGACGGAATCCCCCGCGAGGCCCCGGGTGGTGACAACTCGTTCCCCCTCCCGGGAACACATTTCCCGAGCCTCCTTCGTGGAGGTGGTTCCCCAGCGGGTCGCGGCGTACCATCCACCCGCGGCTGCCAGCACCACGACCAGCACGATCCCCAGCACGCCCAACCTGCCGAGCCCTCGGGACATCCCTGCTTCCTCCTGGAGATGCCGCATGATACCCCAAGGGCGCTCCGGAGGGAGCCCTCGTTACCGGGGTGAGGTGTCCGAAAAGAAGGTCGGGAACCAGAGGCAGACCCCGAGGGTCACCAGCGTCACGGCGAGCATCGACAGCAGGATGGGAAGAGCCGCCCGGCGCTGCGGGACGTGGACCAGGCGCAGGAAGGCCATCACGACCCAGGGCCCCACCAGGGGCGCTGCCAGGAAGATCGACCAGAACCCGCCTCCCGAGGCCATCATGCGTTCCACCCGGGCGCTCCGGTGCCGCTCCAGCAGGCGGCGCCACCAGGGCCACCGCATCAGCAGGTCGAAGAACAGGTCGATCACCGGGACCTGGACGTAGGCCAGCAGGGGTCCCAGGAACAGCCACCACCACCAGGGATGCCCCAGGACCAGCACCGCCAGGGGAATCGCCACGACGATCCCGCCGAACGGTTGCGCCGCCACCAGGAAGACCCCCAGGTCCTCGGCGCCCACTGCCCCTCCTCCCCTTCCGAGACACCGGGCGATGCTGCGCAAGAGCGCACACGCCGTCAACCCCCGGAGTCCTCCCCGGATCCCCGAATCGCCTTCTCGCGCGGCGAAGGGCCCCGCCGCTTGGGATTCCCGGGCCGCCACCGTATGATACGGCGGGCTCCGGGAGGAACCCCGATGGACGCCTGGCGGGACGCCTGGAAGATCGCCCGGTTCGACCTCGAGACGGCCTTCCGGACCCGGCGCCTGGTCCTGTGGATCGCGCTTTACCTGCTGGTGGCCCTGGTGACCGCGATGGTGCTCGTGAAGATCGAGTCCACCGTCGGGGACCAGGTGGCGACCCTCCGGGCCCTCGCCCAGGCCCCGAATCCGGGGACCGACGACGAGGCCAACAAGTTCCTGACCGGCCTGTCCTTCCTGACCGGTGGAGACACGGAAATCGCCCTCCGGATGATCCGGATGCCCCTGGTCGTCACCGGCTTCTTCTGGTCGATCCTGACCTTCCTGCCGGCCCTGATCCTGCTGGCCAGCCACGACATGATCAACGGCGAGGTCCGGAATCGATCGACGCGCTTCGTGCTGCTGCGCACCACCCGGACCTCCCTTCTGCTGGGAAAGACGATCTCCCACCTGGCCCTGGCCCTGGCGGCGACCCTGCTGGCCAACCTGCTCGTGCTGGGATACGCGTGGTTCCGGCTGCCGGCGTTCCCGGTCCTTCAAACGGCGTGGCTCCTGCTTCGGTTCTTCCTGATGGCCATCCCCTATGCCCTCTGCTGGGTGTCCCTGACGGCCCTGGTCTCGAGCCTCCAGGATTCCGGGCCCAGATCCCTGGTGACCCTGGGCATCCTGATGCTGCTGCTGCAGGTCCTCTCCCTGAACCGGGACGTCGGCTTCCTGTCCCCCCTGTCCCACCGCCTGGGACTGTGGTCCGGGGAGTTCCTGAAGGCGGGGACCAGCGTCGCCGTCTTCCTGCTGTTCGCGGCGATCTTCTGGACCGCGGCCTGGTGGCGCATGACCCGGAGGGACCTCTGATGCAGGCGGCCGTCCGCACCTTCGGGCTCACCAGGCGCTACGGCGGAAGGGCCGTGGTGGACGGCCTGGATCTCCAGGTTCCGTCCCGCAGCCTCTTCGCCCTGCTGGGACCCAACGGCGCCGGGAAGACCACCACCTTCTCGATGATCTGCGGCTTCGTGCGCCCCGACTCGGGACGGATCGAGGTCCTCGGGGAGCCCGCCTCCCGCCTGCCGTTGCGGCGGATCAGCGCCCTGCCCCAGGACGCCCACTTCCACCCCGAACGCACCGTCTGGGATTCCATGATCTTCCTGGCCCATCTCCAGGGCCTTCCGCCGGCGAGAGCGCGATCGGAGGCGACCCGGGTGCTGGAGGTCGTGGACCTGTGGGACAGCCGCGGGCTCCGGGGCCGGGAACTTTCCCACGGCCTGGCCAAGCGGTTCGGGGTCGCCCAGGCCTTCCTGGGGGAGCCGGAACTGGTGCTGCTGGACGAGCCCACCGAGGGGCTGGACCCCCGGAACGCCCACGCGGTGCGACAGATGATCCGCCAGATGGCCCGGTCCGCGACGGTGCTGGTCAGCAGCCACAACCTGGCCGAGGTGGAAGACCTGTGCGACCACGCGGCGATCCTGGACCGCGGCAGACTGGTCGTCCAGGCCCCGATGGCGGAACTGACGGGCCAGGACCAGCACCTCTTCATCCGCCTGGCCGACGCGGGTCGGGAAGTCCCGGCAGCCCTCTCCTCGCTGCCGGGGGTGGTATCCGTGGAGTCGGAGGAGGACGGCCGCCGTCTCCACCTGCTGCTCCGGCCTCCCGGCGGGCAGCCCATCGAGTCCCTGATCACGGAGGTCCTGAAGGTGATGATCGACCGGGGCGCCACGATCGGGTCCGTGACCCGGGGCCGCCGGCTGGAGGAGCGCTTCCTGGAGCTCACCTGAAGGTCCCGTTCCGCACGCAACCCGGGACGGCGGCCAGCCGGTCCCGGGCATCCGGCGGGCGTAGAACCCGTCGCGAATCCCCGCGGACTTGACGCCCCTCTCGCCGCCGGGGTAAACAGGTTGCGCCTTTTCGGGAAGGATGGAAACCCATGCGCATCTTCGAAAACGTCCTGCGGGTCGTCGGGAAGACCCCCCTGGTCCGGCTCCATCGATTGCCCGATCCCAAGGGCGCCCGGGTCCTGGCGAAACTGGAGTACCTGAATCCCGGCGGTTCCACCAAGGACCGGATGGCCTTGCACATCATCGAGCAGGCCGAGAAGGACGGCCGCCTGAAGCCCGGCGGGACCATCGTCGAGAACACCTCCGGCAACACCGGCATGGGCCTGGCCCTGATCGCCGCGGTGAAGGGCTACCGTCTGATCGTCACGATGCCCGACAAGATGAGCCAGGAGAAGATCAACTTCCTCCGGGCCTTCGGGGCCAAGGTCGTCGTGACCCCCACCAACGTCCCGGCGGACCACCCGGATTCCTACTACGAGACCGCGAAGCGCATCGCCGCCGAGACGCCCAACTCCTTCTACGTGAACCAGTACCACAACCCCGCGAACATCGACGCCCACTACCACTCCACCGGACCGGAGATCTGGGACGACACCGACGGCCGCCTGGACGCCGTGGTGATCGGGATGGGCACCGGCGGCACGATCAGCGGCGTCGGAAGGTTCCTGAAGGAGAAGTCCCCCGACGTCCGCGTCCTGGGAGTGGACCCCATCGGGAGCGTCTACTACAGCCTCTTCAAGACCGGCAGGCCCTCGACGCCCCACGTGTACAAGGTGGAGGGGATCGGCGAGGACATGATCTGCGGGGCCCTCGACCTGTCCGTGGTGGACGACGTCTTCCAGGTGACGGACCGGGAGTGCTTCCTGACCACCCGCCGCCTGGCCCGGGAGGAAGGCCTCTTCTGCGGAGGATCCTCCGGGGGAGCCATCCACGTGGCCCTGAAGGTCGCGGCGGCGATGCGTCCCGACCAGACCGTCGTGGCGGTGTTGCCCGACTCCGGGGATCGCTACACCTCGAAGCTCTACAACGACGAGTGGATGCGGATGAACGGGTTCCTGGACGAACCCGCCGGCGAACCCACGGTGGCGGACATCCTCCAGCGCAAGGCCGACGGCCTCTTCACCGTCGAGGCCGGGACGCCGCTGGCGGCCGTCGTGGACCTCCTGAAGCGGAAGGACATCAGCCAGGTCCCCGTCCTTTCCGGAGATCGCTGCCTGGGCGTCGTCACCGAGGGGGCCATCCTGGGGCACATCCTCGGAGATCCCCGGCGCCTCTACGACCCCGTGGAAACGATTTCCCTGAAACGGGTCGTCACGGTCGATCCCGACACCCCCCTGAGCCGGATCCACGAATCCATCCTGGGCGGCGAGGTGGTGCTGGTCCGCTGCGGCCAGGCCCCGGCGCCGGACCGGCTGTGCGGCATCGTGTCCAAGATCGACCTGATCGACTTCTTCGCAAGGAGTTGACCATGCGCTTCGAAACCGCGGCGATCCACGCCGGCCAGGAACCGGAGGCCCGGACCGGGGCGGTGGTGGTCCCCATCTTCCAGACCTCGACCTACGCCCAGAGTTCCCCCGGTCAGCACCGGGGCTACGAGTACACGAGGACCCAGAACCCCACCCGGGATGCCCTCCAGGAAGCCCTGGCGGCCCTGGAGGAGGGACGCCACGGACTGGCCTTCGCCTCGGGCCTGGCGGCCACCAACACGGTGATGAACCTCCTGAAGGCCGGCGATCACGTCGTCTGCTCCGACGACGTCTACGGCGGGACTTTCCGGATCTTTGACAAGGTGTGGCGCCAGTGCGCCATCGACTTCACCTTCGTGGACGCCCGGGACCCGGATCGCCTGGAGGACGCCGTCACGGAACGGACCCGGCTGATCTGGATCGAGACGCCCTCGAATCCCCTGCTGAAACTGGTGGACCTCCGGGCGGTGGCGGCCATCGGTCGCCGGCGGGACGTTCTGACGGTCTGCGACAACACTTTCGCGTCGCCCTTCTTCCAGAAACCCCTTCTCCTGGGCATCGACCTGGTGGTCCACTCCACGACCAAGTACATCGGGGGTCACAGCGACGTGGTCGGCGGGGCCATCGTGACCCTCCGGGACGACCTCCGGGACCGCCTGCAGTTCTTTCAGAACGCCGTCGGCGCCTGCACCTCGCCCTTCGATTCCTGGCTGACCCTCCGGGGTTTGAAGACCCTGGCAATCCGCATGGAACGACACTTCCGGAACGCCCTGGAGGTGGCCCGCTTCCTGGAGGCACATCCCAAGGTCGAGCGGGTCCTCTATCCCTGGCTCCCGTCCCACCCCCAGCACGACCTGGCGAAGGCCCAGATGACCGGGATGAGCGGCATGGTGTCCTTCGAACTGGCCGGTGGCCTCGAGGCCTCCCGGCGCTTCCTCGAACGGGTCCGGGTCTTCACGCTGGCCGAATCCCTGGGCGGCGTCGAGTCCTTGATCGAGCACCCGGCCATCATGACCCACGCGTCCATTCCGCGGCAGATGCGGGAACAGAGCGGGATCCGGGACGGCCTCTGCCGCGCCTCGGTGGGCATCGAGCACATCGACGACCTGCTGGAGGACCTGGACCAGGCCCTCGCGGCGGTCTGAACCGGACAGGGCGGCAGGCGGGTCCCGCACCTAGAGGGGATTCCCGTTCCAGGAACCAGTGAGGCTCTGGAGGAAGGCGACGATCCGGTCGGCCTCGTCGTCCTTCAGGCGGTTGCCGAACTGGAACTCGGCCATCTTCTGCACCGCCTCCTTCAGGTCGGCCACGCTCCCGTCATGGAAGTAGGGGAAGGTCCGGGCGATGTTCCGGAGGGTGGGCACCTTGAAGAAGTGCCGGTCCCGATCCTGGCGGGTGACCGCGTACCGACCCAGGTCCGCGTCCGTGGGATTTCCCCGGGCCGCGAAGTAGTCCTTCGCGCGTCCCATCTTCTCGTAGGACCGGCCTCCCAGCAGCCGCCCGACATGGCAGGTGGCGCAGCCCTCCCGCTGGAAGGCCTCCCATCCCGCCCTGGCGTCCGGGGACAGGGCGTCCGCCTGACCCAGCAGGAACCGGTCGAAGGGACTGCCGGGGGTGATCAGGGTCTTCTCGAACTCCGCGATGGCGTGGGTGATCGTGGCCTTGCTGAGGCCCTCGGGGTACGCCGCCTCGAACTCCCGCCGGAATTCCTCGTCGGCCTTCAGTTTTCCGACGATCTCGTCGAAGGTGGTGCCCATCTCGATGGGGTTTTCCGGCGGTCCGGCGGCCTGGTCCTGGAGGTCCGAGGCCCGGCCGTCCCAGAACTGGGCGAACTGGAAGACGGCGTTGAAGGTCGTCGGGGCGTTGATCCCGCCCAGTTGCCCTCGGATCCCGGTGCTGACCCGGGCCTGGTCGGTGCCGCCCTTGTTCAGGGCGTGGCAGGAGGCGCAGGAGACCGTGTTGTCGCCGCTCAGCCGCGTGTCGTGGTAGAGGCGCATGCCGAGGGCGACCTTGTTGGGGTCCGTGGGGACCGATTCGGGAAGGGGATGGACGACCCGTCCGGCGATGTCCTGATGGATTCCCTTCGGGGCGAAGAGGGCCACCCGGGTCTGCCGGATCAGTCGGACGACCTCGTCCCGCTGGTGCCGGGACAGCCCTCCCCTCCAGTGGAGGGCAAGGTACGGCAGCGGGGGCATCGTCCTCTGTTCCAGCACCCGCTCCAGTTTCGCCAGGCCCGTCTCCGAAGGCTCGCCGTCCACCGGCCCCAGGGCATCGGCCAGGTCGTACCATTCCAGGCCGACCCGCTTGTCCCGTTCCACCAGAGAGGAGGCCACCGGCAGGGACGCATAGAAGGGCTTGGGCACGCCCTCCAGATGGCAGTCCGCGCAGGGCCCTTCCAGCACCACGGCCATTCTCTGGACCCTCTGGTCCCCCCGATCCTGCCGGGTCAGGGCGGTGTTTCCGGGCTGGCCCCGGATCATGTTCCCGACCGGAAGTGCGAGCACCAGGACCAGCACGACGATCAGCACCGCGAGACCCTTCTTCATGTTCTCCTCCACGAATCGGGGAGAGGCCGAACGATATCACGGGCCCGGTCTCCGAAAGAAGCCCTTTCTTCGGGGCCGGCATGAGCCCGTTCCGGCCGTCCCCCGTCGGCGGCCGGGGCCTGGGTTTGGCATCGCCGCCATTGACGGGAAACGCGTCCTCGGGGAAAATACCCGACGCCTTGCGGGCTGCCCCTGTAGCTCAGTTGGATAGAGCAGCGGTTTCCTAAACCGTTGGTCGCCTGTTCGAGTCAGGCTAGGGGCACCTCCGTGATCGACCGGTGCAGTCGCCGCGCCCCACCCTCCCGTTTCCGCCAGGTGTCCCGTGACCCTGCGAATCCCGCGACCGTTCAGTGGCAGGCCTGGGTCCGGGAGGAGGTCGTGGGCCCCTTGCAGGAGAAGAACCCGTTTCCGCACCCCCCGGACACCCACTGCCCCTGGACGCCGCAGGAGGGAACGGACCCGTCCCACCCCGGATTGTACTGGCAGTCGGGCCATCCACCGGTGCAGCCTCCCCGCTGGGTCCACTGGGGCTCGGCGTTCCCGTCGCAGTTGAAGTCCCAGGAATTGCAATAGTTCTTCTGGGTGAACCACTCGGTCTGGTTCGGCCGGGCCCGGGCATCGGAGTCGCAGCAGTCGGTGGCCGACAGGGCGTCCCAGTTCAGGAAGGGGGCGCAGAGGCACCGGGAATCCGAGGCCTTCCCGTACCCGTCCCGATCGGAATCCAGGTAGTACACGGTGCACCCCGAGGCCCCCTCCTCGTCGGTGTTGCCGTCGCAGTTGTCGTCGCGTCCGTTGCAGGCCTCCGGCGCTCCCGGATGGACCGTCTTCCGGTTGTCGTCGCAGTCCAGCGCCCGGGTCGCCCGGAACACGCCGCTGGCGTAGCAGAGGCACTTGTAGGAGGCCGAGAGGCCGAAGCCGTCCCCGTCCTTGTCCTCGAAGAAGGTCGAGCACCCCGTGGTGCCCTCGGGGTCCGTGTTCCCGTCGCAGTCGTCGTCGAGGCCGTCGCAGACCTCGGGGGCACCGGGGAACACCGTGGCGTTCCCGTCGTCGCAGTCCCCGCCCCTCGTCGCGTCCCAGGGCGCCGTGACCTGGCACCGACACTGCTTCCCCGCGACGATGCTTCCCCAGGTGTCCCGGTCCTGGTCCAGATAGCGGTCCTGGCAGCCGGGGCTTCCGTCGGGGTCCGTCACCGCATCGCAGTCGTCGTCGATCCCGTTGCAGATCTCCGTCGCGCCGGGATGGACCGCCGCCGACTGGTCGTTGCAGTCCTGCCCGCGGGTCGCCACGTACCCTCCCCCGGGGGCGCAGCGGCACTGGGAGTCCGAGGGGTCGCCCCAGGTGTCGCCGTCCCGGTCCCGGAAGTACACCACGCATCCCTGGGGAGTCCCCTCGTCGGTCAGGCCGTTGCAGTCGTCGTCCGTTCCGTTGCAGGCCTCGACGGCCCCGGGGAAGACGGACCGGTTGTCGTCATCGCAGTCCCCCGCGATCCGGGAATCGAAGGGCGGGACCGGGACGCAGAGGCAGGTGGCGGTGTCGATGGTGCCGAAACCGTCCCGGTCCTGGTCCCGGTACCAGGTCAGGCATCCTTCCGAACCGGGTTCGTCCACCTGCCCGTTGCAGTCGTCATCCTTCCCGTTGCAGACCTCCCGGACGCCGGGATGCACCGATGGGTCCCCGTCGTTGCAGTCGCCCCCCAGCAGCGCGGTGCGCAGGGTCGTGGGCCCGCAGAGGCACTGCTCGGTGCCGTCCACGCCATGGCCGTCCCGGTCGGAGTCGATCCGGTACAGGCGGCAGTCCTGGGCCCCGGCCTCGTCCATCTGGCCGTTGCAGTTCTCGTCTCCTCCGCCGCAGACTTCGGACAGGCCCGGGTTCTTGCCCGGATCCCGGTCGTCGCAGTCCCCGGGACGCAGGGCACGGAGCAACCCGTCGGGCGCGCACAGGCACTTCGCCCCGAAATCCGTCCCCCACCCGTCCCCGTCCTCGTCGCGGTAGTAGTAGGTGCACCCGACGCTCATCTCCTCGTCGGTCTTCCCGTTGCAGTCGTTGTCCACCCCGTCGCACCGCTCGGCGACCGCCGGGTTCCTCCCCGCGTCCCCGTCGTCGCAGTCCCCCGGGAACGGCGACCGGAAGACCTCGTCCGGACCGCAGAGGCACCGGGCGGTCCCGTCCACCCCGTACCCGTCCCGGTCCAGGTCGCGGTACCAGGGCTGGCAACCGACGGCGCCGATCTCGTCCACGAATCCGTCGCAGTCGTCGTCCAGCCCGTTGCACTTCTCCACCGCCGCCGGGCGGATCGTCGCGTTGCTGTCGTCGCAGTCCCCGCCCCGGTTGACCGTCCATGCACCGGATCCCCGGCAGAGGCAGCGCGCCGAGGCGTCCTCCCCGTAGGAATCCCCGTCCAGGTCGCGGTACCAGAGGCCGCAGCCGGTGGCTCCCTCCTCGTCCACGACCCCGTTGCAGTCGTCGTCCACCAGGTTGCACTCCTCGGTCCGTCCGGGATGCACGCGCCGGTTCCCGTCGTCGCAGTCCCCTCCCTGGGTGGTGCTGTAGAGGCCCGTCGGCCCGCAGAGGCACCGGCCCGAGTAGAGTGCCCCGTACCCGTCGAAGTCCTGGTCCCGGTAGAACACCTGGCAGTCGGTCGCACCCTCCTCGTCCGTCACCCCGTCGCAGTCGTCGTCCAGGCCGTTGCAGACCTCGGGAGCGGCGGGGTTCCTCAAGGGGTTCCCGTCGTCGCAGTCCCCGCTGACCCGGGCCGTGTACCCACCGACCGGATCGGGGGCCGCCAGGCACTCCATCACGGTTCCGAACCCGTCCCCGTCCAGGTCCCGGTACCAGTTCGAGCATCCCGAACAGCCGGCCTGGTCGGGCGTCCCGTCACAGTCCTCGTCCAGCCCGTTTCCGCAGACGTCCGGCGCCCCGGGATGGAAGGCCGGGTCCTGGTCGTTGCAGTCCCCCCCCTGGTCCGTCGTGCGGTCTCCCCTCGCCCCGCACAGGCAGGTCCCCGTCAGCGGATCGCCGTAGAGATCCCGGTCAAGGTCCTTGTACCAGAGTCGGCAACCTTCCGCCCCCGCGTCATCCACGATGCCGTTGCAGTCGTCGTCCAGGCCGTTGCACGACTCCCCGGCCCCTGGAGAGAGGGCGATGGACGCGTCGTTGCAGTCCCCGCCGTGAGGAGCCCGCCACAGGTCTTGCGCTCCGCACAGGCAGCGGGCCGTCAGGTCCTGCCCGTAGCCGTCCCCGTCCAGGTCCAGGTACCAGGAGGCGCAGCCGTCGGCCCCCTCGTCGTCCGTCACCCCGTTGCAGTCGTCGTCCCGCCGGTCGCAGCGCTCTCTGGCACCCGGGAACACGGCCGGATCCAGGTCGTTGCAGTCCCCGATCCGGGTCGACGTGAAGGTCCCCCGAGGAGAGCACGCGCAGATGGATGCCGCCGGATCCCCGTAGCCGTCCCCGTCGCCGTCCCGGTAGAAGACCACGCAACCCACCGCATCGTCCTCGTCGGTCAGGCCGTCGCAGTCGTCGTCCCGGTCGTTGCAGATCTCCTGGGATCCGGACCAGACCAGCGGATCCTGGTCATCGCAGTCCCCCCCGATGCTGGCGGAGAGGTCGCCCTGGACCGAGCAGGTGCACCGTCCGCCGCTGGAGTCCCCGAACCCGTCCCGGTCCCGGTCCGGGTACCGCAGGGAACATCCCGTGGCCCCGTCCTCGTCGGTTGCCCCGTCGCAGTTGTCATCCCGGCCATTGCAGGCTTCCCGAGCCGCGGGATGGGTTCCCGGGTTCCGGTCGTCGCAGTCCCCCTGTTGCGGGGCCCGATAGAGCCCCTCCGGGGCGCAGAGGCACCGGCTGGCGGCACCCTCGGCCGCGTAGCCGTCTCCGTCCAGGTCGAAGCGGAAGGTCCTGCAATCCCGCGCCCCCTCCTCGTCCGTCCGCCCGTTGCAGTCGTCGTCCCTTCCGTTGCAGGACTCCCGCTCGGGCACCGGCGCGTCGCACGCCGTGAGTCCCTCCTCGGTGCACCGCCGCTCCCCGGAGCACGTGCCCGCCGCGTTGACGTTCCGGCACCGCCCCGTCGCGCCGGCCTCCAGGGCCCTGGGGCTGCAGGTGCAGGTCCCGGTCGCGGGCTGGCATGCCGACCCCTCGCCGTCCAGGGTTGGCCGGCATTCGTACCCCTCGCCCGCGGGGCAGTCCAGTTGCGAGGCGCATCCGGGAAGGCAGAAGGCCCCCTCCCGGTCGCCCAGGAAGACGCACCGCAACACGCTGGAGGGGAAGCGACCGATGCGGCAGTCGAAGTCGCTGGAACAAGGGGAGCACAGCCCCACCAGGTCCGGGATGCACAGGAAGATGGCGACCCCTTCGGGGGCCAGGGCGGGACGGCAGGTCCAGCCATCGGGGCAGTCGTTCCCGCTGCATTCCCGGCTGCATCGCCTGCCCTGCTCC
>JAGOKF010000143.1 GCA_017994695.1 Myxococcota bacterium
CCAGGACGTTCCCGAGGTGTTCCGGGAGGATGCGGCCGAGGTGGTCGAGGCCCTCACGCTGGGCATCCGGGATTTCTGCCGGAAGACGGGTTTTCGGAGGGTCGTCCTGGGGCTATCGGGCGGCATCGACTCGGCCGTGGTGGCGGCCCTGGCCGTCCGAGCCCTGGGAAGGGACTCGGTGGCCGCCCTCTCGATGCCCTCCCGCCACTCGTCGGAAGGGACCCGGAACGATGCCAGGGAACTGGCGGGGAACCTGGGAATCCGCTTCCGGGAGGTCCCCATCGACCCCGTCTGCGAGGAATTCCGGCGGACGCTTCACCTCGCTTTCGAGGGGGAAGCCCTTCGGGGAGTCGCCGACGAGAACCTCCAGGCGAGGGTCCGGGGAGTGCTGCTGATGGCCTGGTCGAACCAGCACGACGCCCTGGTGCTGAACACCGGGAACAAGAGCGAGGCGGCGGTCGGCTACTCGACCCTCTACGGGGACATGGTGGGGGGGCTGGCCGTCATCGGGGACCTCACGAAGGAGTGGGTGTACCGGGTGGGCCGGGAACTCCAGAGAGAGGGCTTCGCGATTCCCGAGGGAATCTTCCGCCGCGCGCCGAGCGCTGAGTTGAGGCCGGGGCAGAAGGACGAGGACTCCCTGCCGCCCTACCCCGTGCTGGACCGGGTGATCGACTCCGTGGTGGTCCGGAACCGGTCGGGACGGGAGGCCGTGGCCGAGGGACTTCCCGAGGACGCGGTGTCCTTCGTGCTGTCGGCCCTGGCCCGCAGCGAGTTCAAGAGGCGACAGGCCCCCCTCTGCCTGAAGGTGACCCGCCGGGCCTTCGGACCCGGGCGGAGATATCCCGTGGCCGCCCGCTTTCAGGAGGGCACCCGTTGAAGCAGCGCCTTCGGGGAATGGGGTTCGAGGCGCCGGACCTGGTGGTCATCGGTTTCGGCCTGACGATGGCGGGGATCGGCCTGTGGCACCGGGATCGGCTGCCCGACGGCAGCGTCATCCACCGGTACCTGCTGGCGGCCCTGGCCTACGCCTGGGTGCTTCGGATGGCGACCCGCCGGGGGATCCGCCCCCTGCCGATGGCGATGCTGCGCACCGTCGGCCTCTGCTCCCTGATCCCGTACATGTTCCTGGAAATGGGTGACATCCTTCCCTTCGTCGTGGACCACACCTACGAGCGGGAACTGGCGGCCCTGGACCGGCTGATCTTCCTGGGCGTCGATCCCCTCGAGGCCCTGGAGCGGTGGCTTCACCCCCTGGCCGTGGACGCGATGCAGTTCGCCTACGTGACCTACTACCCGGTCTTCCTGACGGGCCTGTTCATCCTGGCAAGGCGGCCCCACCGGACCCTGAAGGAGTTCTGGACCGCGCCCACGGGGCAGGAACTCCACGATTTCTATGCCTTCATGACGGCCATCGCCCTGACCCAGTGCGGGACCTACCTGGGGTACCTGGTGGTTCCGGCCATGTCCCCCTACCGGGCCGCGATGGACCCCCAGTTCGCCGGGCTCTACCACTTCACGAAACCCGTCTGGGGACACTACATCCAGCCGTGGCTCGGGGCCTGGGTGCACGCCTCGGAGACCAACGTGCTGGACTGCTTCCCCAGCGGCCACACCGCCGGGGGCCTGGTGGTGCTGATGGGGATGTGGAAGTGGCGGAGGCCGGTCTTCTACTGGGTCCTGCCGGTGCAGATGGGCCTGATCGGGGCGACGGTGTACCTCCGGTACCACTACGTCGTGGACGTGCTGGCCGGGGCCCTGTGGGCGGTCATCGCCCTGCGGGTGGCCATCCGCTGGAGCGACGCCTTCCAGAGCGTGGCGTTTCCGGTACGGGCAGGGGGACGGGAAGACCAGGCGGAATCGTCGGGACAGTCGGACATCGGGAACCCCGCGGGGGTTCCGGGAGGGAGGGACTCGTGAGACGTCTTCCGGAGACGATGACCCGGTCCCTGGTGTTCCTGGCGTTGTCGGCGGGATTGGCCTGCTCCCCCCGGGGACCGAAAGGGGCCGCTCCGGCGGGCCAGGAGGCACAGTCGCCGGCGGTGCAGGGGGCCGCCGAGGGGAACCCCGCACCCCCTCCCCTGCCCTCCCCCGGACGACTGGAGGACCTGGGTGCCTGGGCCGACTCCGTTCCGGTCGGGGCCGCCTGGGTGGCCCTGTTCCCCGCGACGGACCTCCTGGCGGTGATCCGGGCCCTGCCCGAGCGGCTCCCGAGGGTCGTCCGGGCGATCGACGAGCCGGGCTTCCTGCGCCGGATCGACCGGACCTGGGGCATCGACCCAGGGGCGCTTTCCGGGGATTGCGTGGTGTTCGGGATCCAAGACAAAGGGATCGCGGGCCTCTGCCAGGGAGGGCGCCCGGGACAGGCGTCGGGGCCCCGGTGGCAGGAGGGCGACGCCGGGGGAATCCTGATCCGGAACGGGGACCGGGAGTTCCGGGTGGGCCTCCTGGGGCCCGAAGGGCCTGCGGTGATCGGCGAGGCCGCGGCCGTGGCCGAGATCCTGGCGGTGCGACGGCGCCAGGTCCCTTCCATCGCACCTGTGCTGCAGCGGCGGCAGAAGGATCTCCGGGACCTGGCCGGATCCGATTCCTTCCGCCACGCGGCGCTGTGGTTCCTGGATCCGTCGGGCATCCCCGGCGGGGCGGACAGCCGACTGGCGGCCCTCTTCCTGGGACCCGAGGGGTTCCTGGCGGTGTCCCTGGCGGCCGAGGGGAGGGAGGAATCCCTGGAACAGGCCTTCCGGGCCTGGTGGCAGGGGACCGTCGAGTCGGTGCGCCGGGTCACCGGGCAGGACCCGGAACGGCAGGACGAACCGGGAAGCCTGGGCGACCTGTTCAAGGATGCCGATACCCCGCTGCAAAGCGGCGACATCACCCTGAGGGGGGACCGGGTCTTCCTGAAGGGCCGGGGCAATCCGGTCTGGACGGCCCTGGCGGCCCGCAGGGACCTGCTGGACCAGTGGTTCGGGGACCGGTCCCAGGCCGGAAATCCCTGACGTCATCCCGGTCCCATGCCGGCGGCAGGGATCGCCTTCCGGCGGCCTTGCCAGGCCTCCCGACGAAGCCGCGGTTTGACATCGGGACCGGGCGGGATAGCATCGCCGTGCCTTCGTCGCCGTCCCTGAAGGAGGCCCCGGGTCCCGGGGGATCGGCCACGGGAGGCCTGGCCCACCGAGCAAGGAGAACCGGATGAAGATCCACGAGTACCAGGCGAAGGCAGTGCTGAAGGCGTTCGGCGTGGCCGTGCCCCGGGGGGGGCTGGCAAAGACGCCCGACGAGGCGGTGGAGGTGGCCCGGGGGCTTCCGGGCGGGGTCTTCGTCGTGAAGGCCCAGATCCACGCCGGGGGGCGCGGCAAGGGAGGCGGGGTCAAGGTCTGCCGGTCGATCGAGGAGGTCCGGGAACGGGCCGAGGCGATGATCGGGATGACCCTGCGGACCGTCCAGACGGGACCCGAGGGCCGGGTCGTCCGGAAGGTCTATGTCGAGGAGGGCCTGGACATCGCCCGGGAACTCTACGTGGCGATGCTGCTGGACCGGGAGACGCGGCGGATCGTCCTGATGGCCTCCACCGAGGGCGGGATGGAGATCGAGGAGGTGGCGGCCCGCTCGCCCGAACAGATCCTCCGGGAATCCATCGATTTTTCGGTCGGCATCCAGCCCTTCCAGGTCCGGAACATCAGCCGGGGGCTCGGCCTGACGGGCACCGCGGCGAAGCAGGCCCGGACCTTCCTGGAGGGGATGTACCGGGCCTTCGTGGACAAGGACGCCTCCCTGGTGGAGATCAACCCGCTGGTGGTGACCCGGGGCGGGGACCTGCTGGCCCTGGACGCGAAGATGGGCTTCGACGACAACGCCCTCTTCCGACACCCGGACATCGCCGAACTCCGGGACCTGGACGAGGAGGAGCCCCTGGAGGTCCGGGCGACGGACCACGGGCTGTCCTACATCAAACTGGACGGGGACATCGGCAACCTGGTGAACGGCGCGGGACTGGCGATGGCCACCATGGACATCATCAAGCACTTCGGCGGGGAGCCGGCGAACTTCCTGGACGTGGGAGGATCGGCGGACAAGGCCCGGGTGAAGGCGGCCTTCGAAATCATCCTCGCGGACCGGCCGAAGGCGATCCTGGTGAACATCTTCGGCGGGATCATGAAGTGCGACATCATCGCCGAGGGGGTCGTCGCGGCGGCCAGGGAGGTGGGCCTGGACGTGCCGCTGGTGGTCCGGCTCCAGGGCACCAACCGGGACCTGGGGCGCGAGATCCTGCGGCAGTCGGGGCTGGCCATCATCCCGGTGGAAACGATGCGGGAGGCGGCCGAGGCGGTGGTCCGGGCAAGCCGGGGGGAGTGACCGATGTCGATTCTTGTCGATGAGAACACGCGGGTGCTGGTCCAGGGGATCACGGGGACGGCGGGGGCCTTCCATGCCCGCCAGATGGCCGCCTACGGGACCAGGGTGGTCGGGGGGGTGACTCCCGGGAAGGGGGGGACCCGCCTGGACGACATCCCCATCTTCGAGGGGGTCCGGGAGGCGGTCCGGGAGACCGGCGCGGACGCGACCTGCATCTTCGTCCCGGCCCCCTACTGCAAGGACGCGATCCTCGAGGCGGTGGACGCCGGCGTGCGGCTGATCGTGTGCATCACCG